>JASJGQ010000139.1:0-4044 GCA_033791425.1 Acidobacteriota bacterium | reverse complement strand
CGGGTTACACGGCATTTGCGCCACGGTCGCTCGGTCCAGCGTCACGACCGCGACCAGCGCGCCCATCCTGGCCGCCGCCGCGGCCGCCTCACAGCCCGCGTGTCCCGCCCCAACGACCACGAGGTCAAATTCACCCACGATCACTTCCCGATGCAAAAGGCCGAAAAGACCTCGTCCAGGAGGGCTTCGTCATCGACTGCACCAACCAGCTCCTCGGCGGCCCGCAGCGCCCACCGCACGTGCTCCGCCGCCAGTTCCGGCGCTGCCCAGTCCGCCCCCTCGAGCGCCTCCCGGGCTCGCTCCAGGGCCGCGCGGTGCCGTGCCGCGACAGCCACCGCGCCGCCGAGATCAGCCACCTCTTCGAGCGCGAACTCGGTCAGTTGCCGCCGGAACCCCTCGAGCCCCCGCCCGGTATGGCACGAGATTGGGAGCCATCCCACATCAGCAGCACACCCCAGGTCAACTTTCGAGCGCAGTCGAATGACCGGAACCCCCTCGGGCACGTCGGTGGTGTCCGGCCCGTCCGCGGCCCACAGGACAATCGCCAAATCGGCAGCAGCCGCCGCCCCCAGCGCGCGCCGATGACCCTCTTCCTCCACGCGATCGCCGCCCTCCCTGAGACCCGCGGTGTCCTGGACGACCATGCGCACGCCGCCAACGTCGATCTCAGTTTCGAGCACATCTCTCGTGGTTCCCGGCTCCGGCGAGACGATGGCCTGGTCTCTGCCGCTTAAGTAGTTGAAAAGAGTGGACTTGCCTGCGTTTGGTGGACCCAAAATCACCACCCTGAGGCCGTCCCGAATCCGTGCTCCGGCGGGCGCCGTCCCCACCAGCTTGGCCAGCTGTCGCTGGCACCTTTCGGCATGGTCCCGAATCTCAACCTCGCGGACCTCGACCGCCTGGGCCTCGAATTCGAGAGACGCATCGTCGGTCGCGGCGAGCGCCACCAACTCGGCCCGGAGGCTGTTGAACTGCCGCGACAACGCCCCGGCCAACTGTTCGCGTGCATTGCGCAGCTGCAACGCGGTTTCAGCCGCTACCAGATCACGTATCGCCTCGGCCTGAACGAGATCGACCTTTCCGTTGGCCACCGCCCGCCGGGTGAATTCACCAGGTTCGGCGCGGCGGGCTCCGGCTGCCACACAGGCCGCGATGAGACGCTCCACGAGATAGGGAGAGCCGTGGACGGTCGCCTCCACCATGTCCTCTCCCGTGAAAGAGCGTGGGGCCGGGAAAACGACGACCACACCGCGATCGAGGACGCTCCCGGCCGCATCGTGGATCTCTACCAGCGAGGCCTTCCACCCCCGGGAAAAATCGACTGCCGGGCAGACCGCCGCGGCAACCTTCGCCGTCGCCCGCCCGCTGACCCGAACCACCGCCAACGCGCCGCGGCCTGCCGCCGTGGCGCGCGCTACGATGGTGTCAGCGCCGCCGGCGAGGGCGGATGACAATTCGTTTGAGGAAACCATCGCCCTCGGAATCCGTCTCGACGCCCGGGTCATCGGCCAGGGCAAGGTGAATCTCACGCCGCGCCGCCGGCGTCAGCGGGCCCAACGTCACTGGCGCGCCCTTGCGAAGGGCCTCATCCGCCGCCGCCTCCGCACGCTCCTGCAGCTTCACCGCGCGCCGGTCTTTGAAGCCGTCGCTGTCGAGGTGGACCGGAAGATGGTCCGAAAGACGCTTGTTGAGAACGCGATTACAGAGGTATTGAAAGGCGTCGAGACCGCGCCCACCCGATGCGGTCAATAACCCCACATCGCTGCCCACCAACTCTCCCTCGAGGGCCTCCTCCGCTTCCACGAGCCGGGCCGTAATGTCCAGCCCGCCCGCGCGGCTCGTCTCCGACATGAAAAGACCGAGGACCGCCACCGGATCAATGGCCGCTTCGATCTCAACCGGGTCGCCGTTGGCGGTTTCGAGAACATCGTATTGAATCTCCTCCAGCCGTGCATCGAGGCCGACACACGCGGAGCTCAGCGCCTCATCGAGCGTCGCGCCCTGAAAGCTCTTCCGCCCAATCATTTCTTTGCGTCCTTCCTTTGCGAGCCCTTACGCCCGCCAAACTTCCGCTCGCCCACGATGTGGAGGGTGATTTCCTGCTGAATGATCGTGATCACGTTGTTCGTCAACCAATAGAGCACCAGGCCGGCTGGAAACTGCAGAAACATAATGCCGAAAATCAGCGGCATCATCCGCATCAGTTTCTGCTGTTGGGGATCGCCCGCCTGCGGCGCAAGCCGTTGTTGCAACCACATCGTCGCCGTCATCAGGATCGGCGTCACATAGAGCGGGTCCTTGGCAGAGAGATCCGTGATCCATAAGATAAACGGCTCATGCCGGAGCTCGATCGCCTTGAGAAACAGCTGATAAAGAGCCCACAACAACGGCAGCTGCACCAGCAACGGCAGACAGCCCGCCATCGGGTTGACGCCCTCCTGTTTATAAAGCGCCATCATCTCCTGGTTCATTTTGGTGCGCGCCTGCGGATCGGCTTTCTTTTTCTTGTACTTGCCCTGGATTTCCTTGACCTTTGGTTGGACCTTGGCCATCTTGCGCATGGAAACAGTCGAGGTATGCATGAGCGGGAAGAGCAGGATCCGAATGCCCAGCGTCAGGAGGATAATCGCGACGCCATAATTCCCGACGTGACCGTAGATCCAGTGCAGGGCCTTGAGAAAGAACACGGAAATCGGTGAGAAAATACCGAAATCGAGGGTCTTCTCGATCCCCTGGTCGATCGCCTGAAGGAGGTTGTACTCCTTGGGCGCCCCCAGATACTCGCCACTCAGGCTGCCGCCACGCGCCGTCACAGAGATTCGCAGCACCTGCCGTGGTTTTTCATCCCCATCGCTGTACTCAAAGGGATCGATCCGAACCTCGGCGAGGCCGCTGTCTGGACGCAAAACACCGAGAAAATAGGCTCCCTCGAAGCCGACGAAGCCCACCGAGCCCGGCGTCAGAACCCGCGGTTCTTTGATCTTCTTGCGCTTGAAATGTTCGACATCACCATCGGCGAGCATGATGCCCTCGCCCCACAGGGCCAGCCGGCTGTCCTGTTCGACCGAACTCAGGTCCCGCAGCCCGGTGCCGAGGCTCACCGGATAATCGGTCAGAGAATCCGAAGACGTGATCTCGAAATCCAGGCCAAACCCATCCGGGGCCAGGCTGACGCGTTTTTCTACGACGTTGCCGAACCCATCGGCCCACCTGAAAACTGCCCCATCTGCGGTCCTTTCGACGACGTACAGCGCCTCATCGGGACCGTTCGGGGTCAGCAACTGAAGGGGCAGGGCCCGCTCCCGCAGCGGGACCGTTTGGATCAGATCGACCGGCTCGCCCACGTCCCCCTCGTAGCCGAGAAGGCGGTACGACACCACCGCTGCGCCACGGTTGGAGAGCACGATCGAGACGTCGTCGTTAACGAACTCTACGGTCTCCTCAAGCTCAGCTTCGAAAACCTCGTCGAGCACCAATTCGCTGTCGGCCGGCGCCTCTACCGGGTCGGCTACTGCCTGCTGGGTGATATCTCGCGGTTCGACCACCTCCTCGGCGACGCCATCGACTGCCGGCCGGGGGGGCGGCTGCTCGCGCTGCGGGGGCGGAAAAATCACCGACCACGCAAACAGAATCGCCGCTGACAGCACAAAGGCCAGCAGTAGCCTCTTCTCCATATTCCTTCTTCTTCCTCGGGCTTCAGGGCCGTCGCCCTGAAGCAGGTCCGGCTCCGGCCCTGCCTCGGTGGCTGCGCTCCAGGCACAGCAGAAAATCCTTCTCGAGTTCTGACCATGGCGCTCCCGCACACCCGAAACGGGCATTGGCGACGATATCGAGATTCCCGACACCGCCGTCGCGCCGATGGAGACGATACAATTCCCTCAGCCTCCGCTTGCTTCTCGCTCGGGTCACCGCACCCCCGACTTTGCGAGAGGCCGTCACTCCGTAGCGACCGCGGTCGTTTAGAGCCAGCATAGCCAAAAGAAACAACAACCCGCCCATCTTACAAAGTCCACGTGAGTTCAAAACTTTTGATTAACAACAATT
>JASJGQ010000138.1:0-4119 GCA_033791425.1 Acidobacteriota bacterium | reverse complement strand
GTTTCGGTCCGTTTCAAGTTCACGCTCTGCGGAAACGACGTTTCCTTGCCACGCTTGACGTCCTCGGCCACGCACTCCGTGACACTGAGCGCGCCATGCTCCTTCCAGAGTTTGGCGAACTTGCGCGCGGTTCGAAGATAGACGTCCAGCTTGGTGCCGCGTGATAGTATGAATTTGAGGTGAAAATATTATGCCGGCAGTTAAGATCGCGACCAGTGTCCCCATTGAACAGTTCCGGGCACTCGAGGAGGTCCGAGGACGTTTGGGGCTCAAGAGGAGTGCCGCCGTCCAGGAAGCATTGGCCCTCTGGTTGGCTAACAGAGATTCCGGTGAGAGCGTCGCGAGCTACCTTCGTGGCTACATGGCCCAGCCCGAAGATGCCGGCGAGGCCGACGGTTTCGTCGAGGCATGGACTGACGGCATGGAAAGCGAGGACTGGTGATGAGGCGTGGGGAAATCTACTGGGTCGATTTTCCCGCGCCCGTCGGACGACGACCGGCCGTCCTCGTCTCGCGGGATGAATCCTACTCCGTCCGGTCCCGCTGCATTGTAGTTCCGCTGACCAGGACGGTGCGCGGTATCCCAACCGAGGTTCGGCTTGGGCCGGCCGATGGGCTTTCCAAAGCCGGTGTCGCCAATGCGGATGAGATCGTAACGATTCCCAGGGCCCTTCTCAGAGAAAGAATCACCGCTCTCGGCAATTCTCGCTGCCTCGAGCTCGATCGCGCATTGGTTTTCGCCCTTGGGCTCGATGCACAGTGAATGAGCCCCTGGCGCATATTCGGCGTTATCGCATAGATGCCAGGTTCATACATTCGGTCATTCTCGACACACGCCCTAAAAGAAAGACCGATTGTGCGAACCTGGCACCCGATCCCTGCCTGCCGCTCAACCGCTGGAACATCCGTTCAACCGCCTCAGGCCCCGCTTGACCGCTGAAACGACCGCACTTGAGTGGTGCCAGGTATTTGGGAATTGGGAAAATGGAACTTCCTACATTCCCAAGGCCTGACACCGTTACGGCTGCTTGTCCGCCGTCTCACCGACCCAGGCGGCCATCCCCGTTGTGTTCAGGCTCCTCACGTATGCTCTTCGCGCCTCCCTGCGGTTGAACCCCTTGGTCGTGAGCCCCTTAATCGACGCCATGCAGCGCCACAACGGAACCTCGGCCGCCGGTTGTTGACGGCGTGCGATCGCGAACCTATGATGACGGCAAGAATCGGTCGAAAAAGGAGACACCATGCGCCTGTCGGTCACCATAGGTCTGTTTCTGGTTTTCTGCTCACCGCTGAATCTCCCGGCCCAGGTCCTTGTCGACGACACCTTCGACGAAAACGTGGATTCATGGCCTGCGGGTTGGGAGAACACCATCGTCTGGGATCCACTGGATGAGCAGGGCAGCTCTTCGTCAGGGTCGGCGCTGGTGACCAATATCAGCACAACCGCCGGTGACGCCACGGGTTCGCAACTGTGCGTGGAGGGAATCGAGGCTGGTGAGCTCTACCGTGTCGGAGCCGATGTCCTCGTGCCTGAGGGACAAACGGAGACCGGTGTAGCCCGATTGCTCCTCAGGTGGTACGGCGACGGCTGTGCGGGGAGCCAAACCGGGAGCTGGGTGATAACGAACGAGATCGACTCATCCGATTCCGAGACCTGGCTGCCCGTCTCTGCGGCCGGGGTTGCGCCGGAGGAAACCAGGTCTGCGCGCATCAGGTTGGGGATTCGAAAGTCGGAGGCCGACGGGAGCCTGGCGGCCCACTTCGACAACGTCGTTTTCGAGCGCCTCGACCTCAGTTTGACCTTCGTACCGGCGGCGGGCTACGCCGAGGGCAACCAGGGGTCGTTCTGGGTCACCGACCTCGAGGTGAACAATCCTTGGGAAGAGAGCATGGTCTACGAGCTCTGGTGGCTGCCGCGCAACACCGACAACTCGAATCCGACCGTTTCCGATCTGTTCTCGCTGGCCCCGGGTGAGAGCCGTCGCCATGCCAACGTGCTCTGCGAGGTCTTCGGCCTCGATCCTGCCGCCGCCCCCTTCGGCGCCGTCGCCGTCGCCGCCGAGGGCAAGGGAGCCATGGTCATGGCCCGCGTCTTCAACCTGGGCGACGGGACCTACGGGCAGTCGATTCCCGGTGTATCGCCCCCAGAGATGACGGGCCCGAACCAACGGAGGCGGATCCTCTTCATGAGTGAGAACGAGGCATTTCGAGCGAACCTCGGCTGTCAGAACGGCGGCAGTGGGTTGATTGGGGTGCAGTTCGAGCGATTCGACAATTCGGGCGCGTCCCTCGGTACGGGATTCATGAATCTGCCGCCGTTGGCGAACAACCAGGTCAACCGGGTCTTCGCCGACTGGGCGCCGGCGGAGGGCTACGTCGAGGTGTGGTCGGTCAACTCGGGCGCCAGGTTCTTCTGTTACGCCTCGGTCATTGACAACACCTCCAACGATCCGACTACCGTGTTGCCGCAATAAGACCACACGGCAATGGGTGCCGGTTCATATATTCGGTCATTCTCGACAAACGCCCAGATAGAAAGACCGAATGTGCGAACCTGGCACCCTATCCAACATGTTTGGCCTATCGCATGCTCGGCGCCTCCGCCGGTGCGGTTCCCCTACCCCACCGACGTCGACCAGACCATAGTGTTCCCCGACTCGAAGCCGTCGACGAAGAGATGGTCGGGAAACGGCACGACGGTGTCGACGCCGAAGTCCACCGTGGCGCAGGACGCGGTGTTCGAGCACGAAAGGCTGATCCAGCCGACGTTCTCGGACCACGCGAAACCCGTGAGCTCACCGGTGCCGAGATCGATGGTCACCGAGTAGTCAACAGTGGAGCAGGATCCTGTGTTCTCACACGAAAAGCTGATCCACCCAGCATTCTCGGACCAGGCGAAACCGGTGACCTTGCCGTCGCGTTCGTGTTGGACCTGGTAGTCCACCGTTCCACAGCTCGCCGTGTTGTCGCACGACATGCTGATCCAACCGAGGTTCTCGGACCAAAGCCAGCCCTTGATCCAACCGGCTGCGATGTGCATTCCCGGACCGCCGTCGCCACGTGGTTCGGCGTTGATCCAGCCGGTGTTTTCTGTCCAGGCGTGCTGCGAGTCGTCGTTATCAGGGTCGATGGTTTCAGCGGAGACGACGTTGGGAACCAGCATCGATAGAATCGCAATGCTCAACGCGCACAAGGGTAGGGGCAGCGCCGGGAGCCGACGTCGCGATTCCAAAAGGAGCGGTGCGTCAACAGCGGCGGTCACTTCAAAGTCCCCCGTCGCCATGTCCGCCCCGTACGCACCAGAAATATTCGGAGGTGGTTTTCAAAAACGAGCCGATCTGCCCGTCAGTGAAACTGACAATCCACGCTAAATCCAAATCCAGAGGATCTGTTGTTTGAGTCCAAACGGGTGCGTTTCCACCATTGGGGAGGTTGATGAAGGGGTGCCCTTCGGGAAGCTCGGGTGTTGTCTGGGACGAGTCGAGCAGGCTCGCCGCCTCTTCCACGGTTGGTAGGCGCCATCCCCTGCGACCGCCCACTTCTTTGATGTGACAGTTGGCAACGGCGAACCACCAGGGACCGACCAGGGAACCCGGCGACCGGTCCCACACCAGGCCGGTCTCCTTGTCCAGCACGGCCGTCGGGAGGGGCAACGGCGACCCGTTCTGGTGCCAGGCTTTAGAACCTTAGAATGTTTTCAAAATTCAACTTTCTAAGGTTCTGAAGCCTGGCACCGTTAGAGACACTCGTGGTCAACCCGAAATGCCCCCGACTGCCCCTTGACAGCGGTGAATCAGAGTCCGACGTTGATGGGTAGAAAAGACTGCAACAGGGTGTCTGCGGGGATGAAAGAGTCAATACCCAAAAGCAATCATCTGTCGCGAGTTTTCGAACACTCAGCGCGGGAAGAACCACGAGCGTTCTTCCCCAGGGCAAAGGTGACCACCATGACACGTCTTCTTAGAGTGAGTGTTGCTTCTCTACTTTTTCTGCTGGCGACCGGTGATATTGAAGCTCAGAACGACCGCAAAGGAAGCAGCGACCACCCGCTCATCACCAGGATGCCGGACTTCTGGATCGCGGTCTATCAAGAAAGCGAATATGAGTCACATTCATTTCG
>JASJGQ010000137.1:0-6169 GCA_033791425.1 Acidobacteriota bacterium | reverse complement strand
CCTGGGGAGACGCCAGCAAGAGTGTCCGCCTGACCGGGACCACACCCGACTACGGCACTGTCTTCAACCGGGGTACCGAGACCGGCCGCTACCTCTCCGATCTCGATCTGAAACGACAACGACGGGTCGTGGTCATTGGCCACTTCCTCGCCGAGGACCTGTTCAGCGGCAGCGATGCAGTCGGGCAGTGGGTGCGAATCGGCGACCACCGCTTCGAGGTCGTAGGTGTCGGCGAACGGGTCGGCAACGAGATGATCAACGACGGCTGGAGTCGGCGCGAAATGCAGGGGGCCACCATTCCACTGACGACCATGCAGGGCCTCTACGGCGGCGGCGATCGCGTCCCGTTGGTGGTGGTGAAGGTGCCGAATACCGACAACCTCGGCCAGCTCTACGCACACGTCAAGAATCTCCTGTGGCGGCAGCACAACCGGGTGGAGGATTTCGAGGTCGAGAATGTCGCCGCCGAGATTCTCCAGGCCGAAGACGAGATCGACGAAATGTTGAGCGGCTGGACGATCGTCCTCTTCTCGATCTCGGCCATTTCGCTGGTGGTCGGAGGGGTCGGCATTTTCTCCGTGTTGCAGATCTCGCTTGCCGAACGCCTGTTCGAGATCGGTTTGCGAAAGTCGATAGGCGCCGAGGACCGCGACATTCTCCTTCAGTTTCTGGTCGAGGCGGTCTTCCTGTCAGCCATCGGGGCGGTGATCGGGTTCGGAGTCGCGGTAGTGGTGTGCGCGGTCGCCGGGCAGTTCTTCGAGGCCGGTCTGCCGATCTCCGGGTTCGCGGTCATGTTGGCGATCGTCTTTGCCATCAGCGTGGGGCTGATCGCAGGCCTCTATCCCTCACTCCGCGCGGCACGTCTCACGCCCGTGGAGGCCCTCGCGGGCTGAGAACCCGGCCGGGTTCAGTTTTATTTTTTAGATGCCAGCCGTTATCCCCCAGAAGTGTTTTGGGTGGGGAAAACTCAAAACTCAGCACTAACAACTCAAAACTCGCGACTCACCGCGTCGAGGCCCCTGGCGAGATCGGCCTCGAGATCGGAGGCGTCTTCGATCCCCACCGACAGCCGAACCATGCCGTCTCCGATGCCGATCCGTTCGCGCTCCTCGGGAGGGACCGAGGCGTGGGTCATGGTTGCCGGGTGGCACACCAGCGATTCGACGCCACCGAGCGACTCGGCCAAGATGAAGAGCTTCACCGCATCACAAAAGGCCGCGGCCTTCTCGATGGAACCGAGATCGAACGAGATCATGCCGCCAAAGCCCGCCTGTTGGTGACGCGCCAGCCCATGTTGAGGGTGGTTGGCGAGACCGGGATAAAAGACCTTTGATACTTCCGGTCGCGTGAGCAGGAAACTCGCAAGGTTCCGGGCGTTGGCCTCGTGGACGCCCATCCGCACCGCCAGCGTCTTGAGGCCGCGCAGGACGAGATAGGCGTCGAACGGGCCGAGGATCGCCCCGACGTTGTTCTGCACCGTGTGCAGGCGTTCGCCAAGATCCTCCTCTCGGGCGACCACTACGCCTCCGATCCCATCCGAATGGCCGTTGAGGTACTTGGTGGTCGAATGCACGACGAGGTCGGCGCCGAATTGAAAGGGCCGCTGTAGAACAGGTGTGAGGAAGGTGTTGTCGACCGCCATGAGGGCCCCGTGTTTTTTTGCGATGGCGCCGACGGCGGCCAGATCCACCACGTGCATCAGCGGATTGGTGGGGGTCTCGACAAAGATCATCCGGGTGCGGTCGGTGCACGCCGCTGCAAAGGCCGCGGGATCCGCGGCATCGACAAAGGACACGTCGATGCCGTGCCCCATCGTGGTGGTCGTGAAAAGGCGATAGGTGCCGCCGTAGAGGTTGTCGGCGGCGATCAGGTGATCGCCGGGCTCGAGCAGATCGGTGATGGCGTCGATGGCGGCGAGACCGGACGCAAAGGCGATGGCGTCCGCGCCGCCTTCGAGTTCGGCCATCGCCCGCTCGAGGGCGGTTCGGGTCGGATTGCCGGTGCGCGAGTATTCCCAACCCCGGTGCTCGCCGAAGCGGCGGTAGGCGTAGGTGGAGGTTGCGTAGATGGGAACGTTGACCGCCCCCGTCTCGTCGTCGGGCTCGTAGCCTGCGTGGACGCAGGAGGTGCCGATCTTCATGAAGCCTCCGGATATTTGTCGTAGATGTCCTTCGAAAGATAGCGCTCCGACGAATCGGGAATGATGGTGACGACCCGGTTGTCGGTTCCAAGGCGCTGCGCGACTTGCACCGCCGCCCACACCGCGGCACCGGCCGAGGAGCCGGCGAGCACGCCGCACTCCGCCGCCAGCCTGCAGACGTAGCGAAAGGCGCGGTCGTCGGGGACGCTGATGATCTCGTCGGCGATATCGAGGTCCATCGCGGGGTGGAGGATGCTCATTCCGATGCCCTCAACCTCGTAGGAACCGGGTTCGCCGCCGCTGAGAATCGAGCCCTTGGGTTCGACGGCGACCGCCAGCAGATCGGGGATCTCTTTTTTTAAAAAACGAGCGGTGCCTGAAAAGGTGCCGCCGGACCCGCATCCTGCGACGAACGCGTCGATATCGCCCCCCATCTGATCGTAGATCTCCGGTCCGGTGGTGGCGGCGTGCGCATCCGGGTTGGCGGGATTGCCAAATTGATCCACATACACAGCCCCTGGGATGCCGTCGGCGATCTCTCTCGCGCGGCGTTGGGCGCCGGGGATCCCGTCTTCAGATGGTGTGAGCACCAATTCGCCCCCGAGGGCGCGCATCAGGCGCTGTTTCTCTACCGAGAACTGTTCGGGCACGACGAGAATGATGCGGTAACCCAGGCGTCGCCCGACCAGTGCGAGGGCGAGCCCGGTGTTGCCCGCGGTGGCCTCGACCACGGTGCCGCCTTCACCGAGTGTGCCATCCGCCTCGGCCCGTCGAATCAGCGCCAGGGCAATGCGGTCCTTGACGGAAAAGCCGGGATTCAGGCTCTCGAGCTTTGCCCAGACCTCGCCGCTGCCCGGTTCTTCGAGTTCCTTGAGGCGAAGGAGCGGCGTGTTGCCGATAAGATCCAAAATAGACTCAACGGTTTTCATCTCGCGATCCTACATGAATTCTATTCTCAGTTGAATCCCTGCAGCCGTCAGGCGAGGGCGTTGCGGATCGCGAGTTCGAGTGTCGGGTTCTCGAACTCGTACTCCAACTCCTCGAGCGCCCGTGGTCTCACCCGTTGCGAGGCGAGCAACAACGCGTCGCCCATCTCGCCGAGGGCAAGCCGCGCGGCAAAGGCGGGCATCGGCAAAAATGCGGGTCGACCGAGGACCGAACCGAGGGTGCGGGTGAAGTCGGAGCACCTGGTCTCCTGCGGGGCGACGACGTTGAGGGGACCAAAGACTGTAGATTTCTCCAGGGCAAAACGAATCACACCGAGTACGTCGGCCAGCCCGACCCACGGCCAAAACTGGCGTCCGGAACCGATGGGCCCGCCGAGACCGAGCTTGAAAGGAAGCAGCATCTTTTCCAGCGCGCCGCCGTCGGCGACAACCATACCGAGGCGCAGTAGAACCACGCGCGTCCTGTCCGAGGCCGCCGCGAGGGCGGCGTTCTCCCAGTCGCGCGACAGATCGGCAAGAAAGCCGGTGCCGGGCGGCGAATTCTCGTCGAGAGGCTCGTCTCCGCGATCTCCGTAGTAGCCCACGGCCGATGCGTTGATGAGCAACGAGGGCGGGTTGTCGCACGCGGCGATGGCCGCGGCGATGGTGTTCGTGGCGTCCAGCCGGCTCTGGCGCAACTCGGTCTTGACCTTGGCATTCCAACGACCCTTGCCGATCGAGCGCCCGTTGAGATTGATGACGGCATCTGCCCCATCGAGGACCGAGGGCTCGAGATCGCCCTTCTCCGGGTCCCACGAAGCCTCACCTTGGGCTGCACCACGGGGTGGCCGAATGAGACGGGTAACGGTGTGCCCGTTATTTTCAAGGTCGGGGACGAGACTTGACCCGACGAGACCGCTGGCGCCAGAAATGATGATCTTCATGATGTCTCAAGAAACACGGTGAAAAGAGGAATTCTTCCACGGCAACTCGGTTTTTTTGCGGCGGCGGCTGCAGAAAGGGAACTCTCGTCAGTTGAGCCAGCCTGCCATGTTTTCAATGGCGATCTCCGCGAGGGCACCGATGTGGTCGGGGCGGCGGTTGAGCGCGGGCACGTAGCGAAAACCGCTGCCGCCCGCCTTGGTGAAGATCTTGCGGCCGGCGATGGCGATCTCTTCGAGGGTCTCGAGACAGTCGGCGGCGAAGCCCGGACAGATCACATCGAGACCGGTGGTGCCTGCGAGACCGGCTTCCTTCAACAGCTTTGCGGTCTCGAGCCCAATCCAGGGCTCGCGTCCAAACCGCGACTGGAAGCCGAGGTCGATCTTTTCGGGATCGATCTCGAGCCGTTCCGAGAGCAGGGCCGCCGTCGTGCGGCACTGCTGTTCATACGGGTCACCGGCGGCCACGTACCGTTCGGGGAGCCCGTGAAAACTCAAGAGCACCCGGGATGATTTGCCGTCCTCGTGCCAGAGATCCTGCAGGCTGGCCGCCAGGGCACCGATATAGCCCGGGTGGTCGTGGTAGTCGTTGACGGTGCGCAGTTCGGGGACGCACCGCCAGGTGGTGAGTTCTTCAAAGACGGCGTCGAGGGTGGAGGCGGTGGTCGTTGCCGAGTACTGAGGATAGAGGGGGAGGACAAGGACTCGCCGGCAGCCCCTCCTTCTCAGGACACCCAGGGCGGCCTCAATCGAGGGTTTGCCGTACCGCATGCCGGCGAATACCGGGAGCACGCGGCCGATCCGTTTGCCGAGTTCCCACTCGAGATCAGCCGCCTGGTGGCGGCTGGTGGCGATGAGCGGCGAACCCTCAGGGCCCCAGATTTTGCGATAGGCCCGAGCGGACCGCAAAGGCCGGAAGGGAAGAATGAAGAGATTCCGAATCAACCACCAGCGAAGCCGGGGCAGTTCGACAACCCGGGGGTCGGCGAGGAACTGTCGCAGAAACGTCCGAACGGCCCCTGCAGTGGCGGCTTCGGGAGAGCCGAGGTTGACGAGCAACACTCCCGCCGGCGGCGGATCGGACACTCCCGGGGGCTCTTCCGAAAACTGCATCTCTTCCAGTTTAACGGTGGCGTTCAGGGGAGGGGCCGGATTGAGTTCTCAGTTTTGAGTTTTTAATTTTGAGTTCCACACACTCGCCCTGCAAAAAGGCGTCTTCTCGGGACAACTCAAAACTCAAAACTCGAAATTGTGCCGGCTACTGTGCGGCGGGCTCGTCGACGAAATCGTCGGGGTCGAAGTCATCGCCCTTCGGCATTTTGGCCCTGGCCTCCTCGATCATTTCCTGGTGCCGTTTCTCTTCGTCGCGGAGTTTGACGAAGAGTTCATTGACCTTGGGGTCTTCCACTGCCGGCAGGGCGCAGTCGTAAAACTCGTAGGCTTTGACCTCGGCTTCCATCGCCACGTCGAGGGCCGCCTGCATCGACATGAAGGCGCGCGCGGAGTCAAACTCAGGGGCCTCGATGTCGTACACCACCGAGAAGTCGGCCGTGGTCGGTTCGCTACCGAACTGCAGGAGGCGCTGTTCACGCAGCTTCTCGGCGTGTTTGATCTCGTTGGCGGCCATGAAACGGAAGAACTTGGCCGCTTCAGGGGTGCGGTGCGCGTCCATCTGTTCGGCAAAATCGTCGTAGCGCTCCTTGGCCTCCTCCTCCACGGAAATGGCGAGGTCGAGGGTGTCGCGGAGCGAAAGCGAGCTGAAATCGATGTCGTGGCTCATCTGGTCCTCCGGCAGCCCGGGCGGCTGCGGTCTTTGGCTCATGACTCTGAACCCGACGGCGGTGGATGTCAAGGATTGGAGCGGGGAGAGAGGGAGCAGAGGGGCAGAGGGGCAAAGGAGAGGGGGTGAAGGGGAGAAGGAGAGAAGGAGAGACTTTCTCCTTGTCACGCTCGAATACCAATGAATGAGATTCGACCGAGCGTAAGTCACGGCGAAGTCCGTAGGACGACTTGTGCGGGCGTAGTAATCGGCGAAGCCCCAAGCCAGAAGCGAGTGGAGAAATCTCTTGAAGGGACGAGCCGTCACTTTCTCCAGCGTTCGAGTAAGTCCGGCTTTCACATCGCGCTTCCCGAGAGGAGCCACCTTTAGCATTGTTTGCCCG
>JASJGQ010000136.1:0-14831 GCA_033791425.1 Acidobacteriota bacterium | reverse complement strand
TTCGAGCTCGCGGTTGATGAACTCTTTGAGGAGAGTCATCAGGGTGATGACTACATGCCGCGGTCGTTTCCAATGTTCGGTCGAGAAGGCGTACAGCGTGATGACCTCGAATTCGAGTCGGGCGGCAGTCTCCACGGTTTCGCGAACCGCGCGAATCCCGGCCCGATGGCCCTCGACTCGCGGCAGGCTGCGGGCCTGCGCCCACCGACCGTTGCCGTCCATGATGATCGCGACATGGCGCGGTAGCCGGTCGGTGTCGAGGCGTTCCAGCAACTCACGTTCGTGAGAGCCGGATTGCGCAATTTCATCAAAAGGCTGCATCTCTCAAAACACCTGGATTGCGAAGTCTACCACAGCATTCTGGTGCTCGGAGACGGCTCGAGACGGGGGGTTTCAGCTCGGATGGGCGGCTGCCAGAACACTCAGAGACCGAGGCGCGGTTGCCGACCTACGAACGGGCACCGGGGGAGGGATGGGACAGAAAGGAAGCGTGGTTGTAATACACCTTTTCCAGACAGAGACCCTCCGAGGGCGCCGTCTGGATCGATGCGCCGGGCGTCGGGCTGTCGAGCATGAGGCGAAGTTCATCCAGGCTTCGCCGCCTCCGACCAACCTCGATCACCGCGCCGACCATGCGACGGACCTGGTAGCGGAGAAATCCGTTGCCCACGAACTCGAGATCTACGCCGGATCGGCGCGGATTCAGTCGTGCCGCGTACAGTGAGCGAATGGTCGGTCCCGGTCTCGGGTTGCGGACTGTGAACGATGCCCAGTCCCGGGTACCCGGCAACAGGGCCAGCGCCGCCGCAAATGCTTCCATGTCGTTTACGGGCCTGACGACGGCCGAGCGGAGATTCCGCCACGGGAGGGCATGCGCCTGCCATCGTATGCGATAGGTGTAGAGCTTGCCCAGGGCGCTCTTCTGGGCGTGAAAGTCCCACTTCGCCGGGCGCGCCGATTGGACGCGGATCTCCGATGGCAGGATGAGGTTGAGGCTGGCCACGAGGGTCTCAGGAGGGATCTTCCCGGGTAGATCGCAATGCGCGGTTTGTCCGGCAGCATGGACGCCGGCGTCGGTTCGTCCGGCGCCCATGACCGTAATCTTGGTTCCACCGACGCACTTCGAAAGGGCGCGTTCGAGCTCTCCCTGGATCGTCCGCTGGCCGAGTTGGCGTTGCCACCCGTGGAACCGGGTCCCGAGATAAGCAACGACGAGTTTCATTCGGAACGCCATCCCGGGTATCCTCGCACAGATCGGGGAGGCCGCAATGGCTGTGACAATACTGCTGATGCTTTCGTTGTTGGGAGGGTCGGCGGTCTCATCGGAGGCCATTCGCTGGTTTCCGGGTGACTACTTCAATTCCTACGTCAAGGCCGGTTTTCAGGCTGAGGTCATGAAGAGTTGGCCGGGCCCGAGCCAGCTCATGCGCACGTGGAACGCAGGTGGGTTGCAAGAGCCCGACCGTGTCAGCCTTTTGCTCGGGGGGGCCATATTTCACGACCCGGTGCTGTTGCCGGCGTACCACGAGGCTGTGACGTCGTCTTCGCCGCGTGTCCGCCAGGCCGCGGTCTATGGATATCGTGACCTGCTCGGAGATAGCCTTCCGGATGTCAACGGGGGCATCAGCGACGGGGACGCTGCTCTTCTCGGGGAAGAGATGGACTGGATGATGCGAACGATCGTCCGGCGGTCCTTGCTCGAGGTGTGGTTGCAGGCTGTTCTCGCCCACGAAGGCCGTGGTCTGCCGGAGTGGCGGGGCGTGACGTTGCAGCGGCAGCCTGAGGTTGCCCTTCGCGCCATCGAGAAAGTCGCGGCGGTGGAGGATCTGGAGATTTTGTTGGAGGCGTACGACATATCTGGGGATTTCGGGACCCGCGTAAATCTTCTGAAACTCGTCGAGGCCCTGACCCTGAGCCGCTTCATCGTCATGCCGGAGGGGTCCGGGGAGGGCTGGGGACGGCAGGTCTATGTCAATGCGATGGGGGTGACCGGAGTTGACACCAGATCCGAGGAGGGCTGTCAGGTATGGGTCAACGTTCTCGAACGGGGTGACTCGCGGTGGTGGATGCTCGCATCACGCCGTTTGTATGCGTGCGGAGGACCGTGGCTCGAGATATCGGCCCTTTACCCCAACGGCCCCCGCGACCAGGAGCGCCGGACCCGTCTCCTGGCGTGGTTCAAACCGCTGAGACCCAATGGATAGAGGTTGGCGGCGGTACAATAATTGAAAATGGTGCAGTTGGTATTCGAAGAAGGGGGCATCACCCACCGGATTCCGGTACGGGACGCCCTGACGCTCGGCCGATCGAGCGACAACGACGTGGTGTTGAGGGACTTCTCGGTGTCCCGCCACCATGCCCGGGTCGAAGACGGCGACGGCGGTCTGCGGATTGTCGATCTCAAATCAACGAACGGCATCAGGATCAACGAAGATTTTGTCACAGAGGGGAACTTCGCGGTCGGTGACACCCTCGGGATCGGCAACTTTGATCTGCATGTCGAGGACGCGCAAGGCACCGACGCGCCAGGTCTGACGTCGGCCACCTATATGCGTCCGTTGTCGGAGTTCAACCAGGACTACGGGCTTGAAGGGCAACCCCAGGAGATCTCGAAAGAGGTTGGGACGCGCGAGCGCGTGTTCGAAATCCTCGCTCAGGTGGCCAAGGTCCTGATCCAGGTCGAGGAACTCGAACCGGTGCTCGAGAAGGTCATGGATCTGGTTTTTGACCACCTGATGGTGGATCGGGGCTTTATCGTCCTCTTCGATGACAGTGGCGAGCCCCGCCTCGAACTCAATCGGGTGCGCGAATCACAGGCGGGCGGCGAGGACGAGGTGCCGATCTCGCGCACCATCCTCGACATGGTCTCGCAGCAGCAGGTGGCCATCCTCACCCACGACGCCCAGGCCGATCAGCGTTTCGAGGCCGGGCGCAGTGTGCGTATCCATCAGATCCGGTCCGCTATGTGCGCGCCCCTGTGGCACCGCGAACGGGTCATCGGGGTTATCTACGTGGATTCGCCCATGCACGTCGGCTCCTTTTCAGCAACCGACCTCGATCTGTTGACCGCGCTGGCCAACTACGCGGCGGTCGCCATTGAACGAGCGCGTCTGAATGATCGGATCCGACGAGAGCGACAGGCTCGGGACCGGCTCGAGCGGTACCACTCACCGGCGGTGATCGAGGCCGTGCTGTCGGACTCCGGAGTCGACCGCGAGTCGGTGACCCTGACCGAAACGTCAATCCTTTTCGCCGATATCGTGGGCTTTACCGCCCGCTGTGAAAGCCTGCCGCCAGAAGACGTTGCGGCTTTTCTCAATCAGTTCTTTTCGATTGCGGCGGATGTCATATTCGAACACGGCGGTACGCTCGATAAGTTCATCGGTGATGCCGTCATGGCGTTCTTTGGCGCGCCGCTTCCTCAGGAGGACCACGCCGAGCGGGCGGTGCGTTCGGCCGTCGAATTGATGCAGGCTCTCGAGGTCTGGAACGGCGAGCGGGAGGCGGAGGGCCTCGATCGAATCGATGTCAGGGTCGCGGTGAATTCGGGACCGGTGGTGGTCGGTGACATCGGCTCGGCGACTCGTGTTGACTATACGGTTCTCGGCAATACCGTCAACGTGACCGCGCGGCTGGAGGAACACGTGGCCAAGCCGGGCATGATCGTACTCGGTGAATCGACCCAGGCTGCTGTCGCCGACATCTTCCCCACAGAGAGTCTCGGTTCGGTGCAACTCAAGGGCCTGAGCCGAACCATCGAGATCTTCCAGGTGGCGACCGGCAAAATCAGCGCTCCGGGCGATCAGGAATGATGCAACTCGACGACCTGGTCTTCGTCACGTCAAACGTCAACAAAATCCGTGAGGCTGAGGCTGTTCTCGGCCGGGCTCTCGACCACCGGTCGCTCGACCTTCCAGAAATCCAGTCGTTGGATCTTGCCGAAGTGGTTCGCGGCAAGGCGGCCGCGGCGTGGAGGGAGATCGGGCGCCCGGTCCTGGTTGAAGACACGGGCCTCGAGCTTGCAGGTCTGGGGGGGTTTCCCGGACCTCTGGTGCGGTGGCTGTTGACAAGCGTCGGTCCCGGCGGCATCGGTCGCATCGCTCACTCGTTTGACGATCCGAAAGCCACCGCTCGTTGCCTCCTGTGCGCAACCGACGGCGCGGTCGAGATCCTCGGCGAAGGGGTGGTCGAGGGCAGCATCGCCGCCCACCCGCGTGGACTGCTCGGCTTCGGATGGGACAGCGTGTTCGTGCCCGATGACCCTGGGGACCGGACGTATGGCGAGATGACTGATGAGGAGAAGAACGGGATCTCGCACCGAAGACGGGCGTTTGAAGCCCTTCGCGAGGCTCTCGCCGAGGACTGATCACCGCCAGCCCGATCCTGGATCCTCGATACTTGATGCTGGATTCGCTCACTCACCCTTGGCGGTTGTTGACGAGACGAACCGCCGTTGCTCCATCCAGCATCCGGCTTCGCCCTTCAGGCTACGCCGCGACAGGTCCAACATCCTTCAGCGTGCTACATTGCGCGCCATGCGCCGTGAACTGCTGTCGAAACAGTCCTCCGAGATCCAGGGAATGTTCGGTCGGATCGCCCATCGCTACGATCTGCTCAATCGGACGCTGTCCCTTGGCCGAGACGTCAGTTGGCGTCGAGTCGTGGCGCGCAGGGTGGCGGAGATCGATCACTCGCTGGTTCTCGACGTCTGCACCGGAACCGGCGATCTCGCGCTGACGGTTGGCGATGGCGTCATCGGCGCGGACTTCTGTGTTCCGATGCTCGAGCTTGCCCGCACCAAGGCACGGGGGATGCAGCGCCGCCTCCCACTCTGCGCCGCCGACGCGTTGCGGCTTCCATTTGCGGATAGCGTGGCGGACGTCGTGACTGTGGCATTCGGTATTCGAAACTTCGCAGATCTCGAGGTGGGCCTCGGCGAATTGGTGAGGGTTTTGCGACCGGGCGGTGTCTTACTGGTGCTCGAATTCTCACGACCGCAGGGGCCGTTAGCACCGCTCCTCGGGTGGTGGGTCCGCAATGTGCCGCCGCGGGTGGGGCGGTGGTTATCGGGAGATTCCGAAGCCTACGACTACCTGCCGGCGTCGGTCAGTCTATTTCCCGAAGGCGCCACCATGTGTCGGGGTCTCGAGGAGGTCGGACTTGTGGACGTCAAGGTGGGCCCATTGACGGGTGGTGTGGCGTCGTTGTACGAAGGCACTCGACCGGTGGAGGGGAAGAAATGAGCGTGGGCGATCACATCCTTGACGGAACGCGGTTTGCAGCAGAAATCCGCGAAGAGGTCGCTGCAGAGGTGGCGGCCCTGGGAACCAAGAGCATTGTGCCGCGCCTCGACGCAGTGTTGGTCGGTGAGGACCCTGCGTCTCAGGTCTACGTGGCGTCAAAGGCCAGAACACTCGCCAAGCTGGGCATGATCTCCGAGACCCACCACCTTGCCGACACTGCGACCCGGGGCGAGCTTGAAGGGCTGATCGACAGCCTCAATGATGATCCGGATGTGGACGGGATCCTCGTCCAACTTCCGTTGCCGCGGGGCCTCGATTCGGCTGCCATCCTGCGGCGGATCGATCCGGCCAAGGATGTGGATGGCTTTCATCCCGAGAACGTCGGTCTCCTGCAGCAGGGTCGTCCGGCGTTGCGGCCGTGCACACCGGCAGGGATCATGGAAATGCTCCGCCGAGCGGACATCGCCATCGAGGGCCGGCGCGCCGTGGTCGTGGGTCGGTCGGATATCGTCGGCAAACCCATGGCCATGATGCTGCTCCACGCCAATGCCACGGTGACGGTGTGCCACTCCCGGACCCGTGATCTCGAGTCAGTGACCCGTCAGGCCGACATCTTGATCGCCGCGGTCGGAGTGCGGTCGTTGATCGGCCCCGATCATGTGGCCGGGGGAGCGATGGTCGTGGATGTGGGCATGCACCGGGTGACCGACCTCGCAACCGTCGAAAAGTTGTATCCGGACAACCCGAAAAAAATGGCGGCCTTTGCGAAGAAAGGCGCGATTCTGGCAGGTGATGTCGATTTCACGGCCGTGGAGCCAAAGGCCGGTCGCATCACCCCCGTGCCCCGTGGGGTCGGACCGCTCACCATTGCCATGTTGATGGCGAACACGGTCGCAGCGGCACGAGCGCGGCGGGGGCTGTAGGGCAGCGTTACAGGATTCAGGATTCAGGATTCAGGTTTGTAGCTTCGTTTGAGCTGGTCGCGGAGCGCCTCTCCCGGCAGAGACTGACGACTTCGGACCAGGCGCGATCGACCTCGTCCTCGAGTCCCTCGATATCCCCACTGTTGTCGATCACAACGTCGGCAACCTGGCGCTTCTCGTCGAGCGGACGTTGCGCCTTCATGAGGGCCCTTGCGCGTTCTTCGGGGATGCCCCTTTCGAGGGCGCGTTCGAGCTGTTGGTCGCTCGAACAGTGCGCGATCATGAGCACGTCATAGGCCCGATAGGACCCGGTCTCCACTAACAACGCCGCCTCGACAACAGCCACCGGGACGGGATCGAGATCATTGAGCCAGCGGAGGATCTCCTGTCTCACTAGCGGGTGGATGGCGCGTTCGAGGGCGAGGCGCAGGTCGCGATCTCTGAGCACCCGTCCGCCGAGGACCCGGCGATCCACACCGCCGTTCTCGTCGAGGACCGCCGTACCGAAAATCCGGGTGACGGCCGCGGCTCCCTCGCCCCCCGGTCGATAGAGATAGTGAACGACGGCGTCCGCATCAAGCACCGGGATGTCCCGATTGACGAGGATGCTCGCGACGGTCGACTTACCGGAAGCCAGCCCACCGGTCAGTCCGACCACGCATGGTCTGTTCCTCGAGGGTTCATCGGAGTTGGGGGTTGGCGATCCCGAATTCCATATTTCGAATTCCGAACTCATTTTGCGGGTCCCTCGAGCCACTCTGTCTGATATTCGGTGGTGTGGGGAATGACGCACAGAAAGCGAACCGGTATCGAGCCGCGGTTTTCGTACCAATGGCTGACGCCCGCCGGGATGAAGATACTGTCGCCGGTCGCGACATCGGTCTCCCTTCCATCGAGAGAGATGACCATGGTGCCGTCGAGGATCACCTGTTCGTGCTCGATGGTGTCGTGGCGGTGACAGGGGATCCGGCCACCCGGTTCGATCGTGAACTGGCGGGTGATGAAGTTGGGCACGCCGCTCTCGGGTCCGAGAAGGACCTGGATAGAGGTTCCGCGGCAGCGCGGGACTGGTTGCGGTGCGACCGAGTTTCGGGCGCGGACAACTGCGGTGGGAGCGTGGCTCATTGTCGGTCTTCCCTTCTCGTTGGAGTGGTGCGGTGATTGTACCCCGGCGGGACTCGAGCCGAATTCCCGGGTCCCGGGCACCGGCGCTAGACCTGGTGTGCCGTTCGGTTTACGATGAGCCGCAATGCTCGAAAGACTCTCTGTTCATGGGCTCGGGATCATCGACGCCGTCGAGCTTGAATTTGCGGGTGGCTTCAGCGCCCTGACCGGCGAGACTGGGGCCGGCAAGTCTTTGCTGGTGGAGTCGCTCAAGCTGCTCGGTGGGCAGCGTGCGCAGACCGACATGGTGCGAACCGGCGACGACCGCATTCGGGTGGAAGGCGTGTTCACGTATGAGGCCGGCGCGGCCATCACCGAGTTACTCGAGGAACTCGGTATCGAAGGAGATGAGGCCCTGGTCCTGAGGCGGGAAGTGAGCGCCGCCGGCCGAAGCAGGTGTTGGATCAACGATGTCGCGGTCACTGCCGCCGCTCTGCAGCGGGCGGCCCCGCACCTTCTCGCGATTCACGGCCAGCACGAACAGTACGGTCTCGCCGACGGCAGCGTACAGCGGCAGCTGGTGGACGACTTTGGCGGCCACGACGAACACATCTCTCGGACACGCGAAGCCTTCGCCGCATGGAGAGATGCCGCAGACAAGCTTGAACGATTGCGGTCGGCGCAGTCGTCCCGCCGCGACCGACTCGACACCATCAGTTTTCAGCTGCAGGAGATCGCAGCAGCGGACCCGCACGCAGATGAGGATGACGAACTCCGGCGCCACCGGCTGGTGCTGCGCCACTCGGCGCGGATTGCCGAGCTCTGTGGGTCGTTGATGGAAAGGTTGAGTGACACCGAGACCGCGGTCGTCGATGAACTCGCAAAGAGCAGCCGCGAGCTCGAAGAGATGATCGAATGTGGTCTCACTCTTGAAGACGCCGCCGCCCGCCTCGTCGAGGCCCGGTTGCAGGTCGAAGAAGTCGTGCGCGAGGTCCAGGGTCTGGCAGACGACACGGAACGCGACCCGGGTGAACTCGAGGCGGTCGAATCGCGGCTCCACCTCCTGGAAACCTTGATGCTGAAGTACGGCTCTTCTCTTGACGCCGTTCTCGCGCACCGCGACGCCCTGGATGCCGAACGCGCGGAGCTTGCTTCCGTGGAGGAGCGAGTCGCGGACGCGCTCGCCACCGCCGATCGAGCACTGGCAGCCTTCGATCGGGTGGCACAGGCCCTTGACAGCGCGCGTCGCGAGGCGGGATCGGAGTTCGCAAAGGCGGTCGCCGAGGTCCTGGGCCGGCTTGCCATGGGTGGGACCCGCCTCGAATTTCGCTGGCAGCCGCGACTCGAGGCCGACAGCCCGTTGTCGCGTGATGGAAAGACGGTAGCCTTTGACGCCGACGGCGTCGAGGAGTGCGTCCTGATGATTGCCGCGAACCCGGGCGAGGAGCCCCGGCCGATGGCCCGGATTGCCTCGGGTGGCGAGCTTTCCAGGGTCCACCTCGCCATGCGGACGGTGTTGCGCAAACGACGAGCGGAAACCGGCCTCACGCTTCTATTTGACGAGGTCGACAGTGGTCTGGGTGGTGCCACTGCGGCCGCCCTGGCCGAGTTGCTGGCACAGCTCGCGACTGTCGATCAGGTGCTCGTAGTGACCCACCTGCCGCAGGTAGCGGCGCGGGCCGATGGGCATTTCAAGGTGGAGAAGGTCGTCGATCACGGTCGTGCCATGACCCGGATCGCGGTCCTCGAGGCCTCTGAACGCGAGACCGAGGTCGCGCGAATGCTGGCCGGAGACTCGGTGACGGACTCGGCCCGCGAGCACGCTCGAGTGTTGTTGGGGACGTCGTGAAACGACTCCCGTTCGTCGCGACCGAAGAGATCATCGCATCGCTGAGCTTTGCGGTCGAGGTGGTGTCGGCGGGCGGAGTTTTAGTGGTGCCGACCGAGAGCTACTATGGGCTTGCGGCTGATCCTCGCCGGCAAGAATCGATCCACTCGATTCACGCGCTCAAGGGCAGACCCGCTGGCCTCGGCCTTCCGGTGCTCTGCGCTGACTGGCAACAGCTCGAGGATCTGGTGATCGTCCCCGAGCGCTTTCGGACAAAACTGTCGCGGATCTGGCCCGCAGCCATGACCATCATCCTGCCGGCGCGAGATCCGATTCCGGCCGCCACGAAAGGTACATTGGCCGTTCGTATTCCCGATCATCCAGGAGTCCGGGCACTCCTCTACCGCAGTGGTCCCTTGACCGGGACCTCTGCCAACGGCCACAAAAAGCCGCCGTGTGTGTTGATCGACGACGCCATCCGCTCTCTGACATCTGAACCGGATCTGGCTCTCGATGCCGGCCAAACTGCCGGTGGTGAAACCAGCACCATTGTCGATCTCACGGGTGGTCTGGCACGGATCGTCAGGGCCGGACGCGTGCCGTGGGATGACATGAATCCGGAGTGCTGAGAGTTCCTCACGCCGTGCGTCGCGGCGTCATCGACAACGTTCGAATTTCGCTGTGGAAAAAGCTGCGGAAAACTCGTTAAGGCAATGTAAATACAGACATTTCGGAACTTTCGCGACGCTCGCGACGGTATTTTGCAAGTTGTTTGTTTTGAGTAGCTTAAACCTATCTTGTTCAATCTGAAGCCGTTGCCGTGCGGCGATCTCGAGCCAAGGTCCACAACCCCCTGATTTTCGGTAGGTTGCGAGTCCTGGCGGGGAGTGGGCTGTTGCTGCCCCGAGAGGGCCTGTGGTAGCGTTCAACTCCCCTCGTTTTAGGGTGGGTCGCGTGGGCCCGGGAATGCGGAACCGATATCGGCCCACCGGGGCGTCGACGAGGTGGCTGGGCCGGCGGGAGTCATCCGGAACGAGTGGTCAGGTGGGGAGTTGCTGAATGATTCGCAAGGTCAAAGGGACCCGTGACGTACTGCCGCCCGATTCACGCCTGTGGGTGGCGGTTGAGAACACCGCCCATCGCGTGTTTGACGGTTTCGGCTATGACGAAATCCGAATGCCGGTCATGGAATCGACCGAGCTGTATGTGCGGTCCGTCGGTGAGGACACCGATATCGTCGCCAAGGAGATGTACACCTTTGCCGACCGCAAGGGGCGTTCGCTCACCCTGAGGCCCGAAGGCACCGCGGGTGTGGCCCGGTCCTATATCGAAAATGGGCTCGGGCAACGTCCGCAGCCGCTTCGATTGAGCTACTTCGGACCGATGTTCAGATACGAAAAGATGCAGCGCGGTCGGTACCGCCAGTTTGCTCAGATCGGGATCGAGCTGCTTGGCGCGGCAACCCCGGTGGCCGATGTGGAGGTGCTTCTGGTACTCCACACATTTCTTGCCGAGTTCGGCTTTGATGACCTCGTGATCGTCCTCAACAATCTCGGCGACCCCGAAGACCGGCCGATCTTTATCGAGCGCTTCAAATCCGAGCTGGCGGCCGAAAAGGCCGACCTGTGTTCCGACTGTCAACGTAGGTGGGACGCCAACCCTCTGCGCATCCTCGACTGCAAGGTGCCGCGCTGTCGCGAGCTGGTGGCCAACACCACCCCGGTCGCCGATGTCGCGAATCCAGAGGCGCGCGCCCACGTCGAGGCGGTCGAGAAGGGGCTCGAAGATCTGGGTGTCGCGGTTCGCAGAGCGCCGCGCTTGGTGCGTGGACTCGATTACTATCTGCGCACCGTCTTCGAGGTCGTGTCGCCCAAACTCGGTGAGGACACCGTGATCTGTGGCGGCGGCCGCTACGACCGACTGATCAAAGATCTCGGAGGATCTCAAGTTCCGGGGATCGGCTTCGCCATCGGTGAGGATCGACTGGTTGAGGTTCTGCCTGATGCCTTTCGTCGGAAGGTCCTGAGTCGTCCGGTCATCGCTGTCGTGCCCATCGGACCGGAAGCGGCGACGGCCGGGTTGGCGTTGAGTCGAAGACTCGCGCTCGCCGGTCTGACAGCGCCGGCGGAAGTCACCGGCCGATCACTCAAGGCGGGGCTCAAGTGGGCCGGAAAGATCGGTGCGCGGGCGGTCGTGATTCTGGGTGAGAGCGAGATCGCCGCCGGCACGGCCATCGTGCGCGACCTCGAAAAGGGCGAGCAGGAAACGCTTCGGTTGGACGAGGTGGCGGACTACACCCGGCGACTCGTGGCGAACGCCGAAGAAGCTTAATCAATGAATTCTGACGTGATCCGGATCGGAGTCATGACATGGTGATGAGTGCGTGGGACAGACCATGGTGTGCGAATCTCGGCCGCGACCAGATCGGCGAGCAGGTGGAGGTCGTCGGTTGGGTGCGTCGCAGGCGCGATCTTGGTGGGCTGGTCTTTGTCGACCTCCGTGATCGCAGCGGACTTCTCCAGCTGGTGTTTGAAGAAGACATGGTGAGTGAGGGCGAACGGCTCTCTGGAGAAGATGTCATCAAGGTGAGAGGCACGGTTCGCCCGCGCGCCGAGGGTCAGGCCAACCCGGACCTGGCGAGCGGCGAGATCGAGATCCTGGTCAGAGAGCTCGAGATCCTCAACACCTCCGAGACGCCACCCTTTGTGATCGAGGATCGCGCCAACGCCTCCGAGGAGCTCAGGCTCACCCACCGCTATCTCGATCTGCGGCGGCCGGAGATGACGGCCAACCTGGTCCTTCGCCATAACGTCGTTGCCGAGGTGCGGCGCTATTTCGACGACATGGAATTCGTTGAGGTCGAGACACCGATTCTGACCCGTTCGACGCCCGAGGGCGCACGTGATTTTCTGGTGCCGTCCCGCCTCCACAAGGCGTCGTTTTATGCGTTGCCGCAATCGCCGCAACTCTTTAAGCAGCTCCTCCAGGTCGCCGGGATGGGCCGCTATGTGCAGATTACCCGGTGCTTCCGCGACGAGGATCTTCGTGCCGATCGCCAGCCCGAGTTCACTCAGGTGGATGTTGAGGCGTCGTTCATCTCGGAGGAGGACGTCTACTCCCTGATCGAGGGCCTCTTCCACCGGGTCTTTCCTATCGTGGGTATCGAACCGCCGCCGCATTTTCCACGTCTTGCATACTCCGAGGCCATGGAACGTTTTGGCTCCGACCGCCCCGACACCCGTTTCGGACTCGAGCTCGTAGAGCTCGCGGCCCTGTGCGAAGGCTGCGGCTTCCGCGTCCTCGAGGAGGCGGCCGCGCAAGGAAGAGTCAAGGGGCTGGTGGTGCCCGGCGGCGCGACTTTCTCCCGTAAGCAACTCGATACTCTGTCGGAGTTCGTCAAGCCGTACGGTGCGGCGGGGGTCTTGTGGTTCAAGCGCACGGCGGATGGGGTCGCATCACCCGCCAAGAAGGCCCTCGGCGAGGAAGGCGTCGCAAGGTTCCTCGACTCCGCCGGAGCGGGGGAAGAAGATCTTCTGCTCGCTGTTGGCGGTGCGCCGGGTGTGGTGTTTGCAGCCCTTGGTGCGCTCAGGCTGCACATCGCTCATGAGCACAAGTTGATACCGGAGGGTCGTCACGACTTTCTATGGGTTACAGACTTTCCCCTCCTCGAGTGGAACGAGGACGATGGACGTTTCTACGCCATGCATCATCCCTTTACCGCCCCGCGGGAGGAAGATGCAGCTCTCGTCGAATCTGACCCCGGGGCCGCACGTGCGCGAGCTTACGACGTGGTCATGGACGGAATGGAGCTCGGCGGAGGGTCGATCCGGATCCACGACCCGGATCTCCAGCGGCGGATGTTCGCAGCCCTCGGGATCGATGAGGCGGAGACCCGGGATCGGTTCGGCTTCTTGCTCGAGGCCTTCCGTTACGGCGTTCCGCCACACGGTGGGATTGCCCTCGGGCTGGATCGCATGGTCATGCTGATGGCCGGACGAGATTCGATCCGCGACGTTATCGCCTTTCCCAAGACAACATCGGCGAGTTGTCTCATGACCCGCGCGCCCTCAGCCGTGGATGCCCGCCAGCTTTCCGACCTCGGCCTCCGCGGCGATCGCACGGGCTGAACGCAGCCGTCTGTGAGGTGGTTCTCAGGTCTCGGTCGAGTCGTCCAGCGTCAGATCGCCCCGATCCGCCGCGGCGAGCAGCCGAAGTGCTTCCTCGGCATCTTCGGATGCGACCAGGATCTCTACGGCGCCGAGACCGTTGAGAGTCAGACCGTGGGTCTTGCGGAGGGCTTCTCCCTGGACGAATGTGGGGATATCGTGGGCCGCAAGGAAGGACCGTACCTGAGTCTCCTCCATCTCGCCCTGGGCCGTGTAGATGACGACGGGTTCGTTCATACCGCAACGGTAGCACAGGGTGTGTTGACAGGAACTGAGCCCGTTGTTATGATCCCACCCCCTTTTCTGAGGGAAAGTTCTTTGATTTGAAAATAGGACGAGGAAGGGTAAAAGTGTCCACGGGACCACCCTTCATTAGCCTGAAGGCGCGTAGCTCAGCTGGTTAGAGTACTACCTTGACACGGTAGGGGTCAGCGGTTCGAGTCCGCTCGCGCCTACCATTTGTGGATCCGTGAAGGCGCGTAGCTCAGTTGGTTAGAGCGCATCCCTCACACGGATGAAGTCCGCGGTTCGAGTCCGCGCGCGCCTACCACGCCGATCAGATGCCCGACCCCCGTGGTCGGGCTTTCGTATTTTCTGGGCCCGTTCGAGGGTCGGTTCGACAGGAGTTCGAGATGAGTGCAAATATTCGGGTGAGCTTGCCGGACGGCAGCGCGCGGGAGTTTCCCGCGGGTGTGACCGTTCTCGGGGTGGCTGAGGCCATCGGCCCACGGCTTGCCCGCGACACGGTCGCGGGGTTGGTTGACGAGTCTCTTGTCGACCTGCGAACTCCGCTCATGACCGACGTCGATCTGCGGATCGTGACCACTAAAGATCCGCTGGCCGGCGACATCATCCGCCACTCTGCCGAGCATGTTCTTGCCGACGCGGTCAAGCGTCTGTGGCCCGGTACGCCCATCGACGCCGGTCGCCAGGACCACTCGGAAAAGTACCAGTACGACTTCCGCTTCCCGCGCGCCTTCAAACCCGAGGACTTCGAAAAGATCGAGGAAGAGATGGCGCGCATCATCGCCGAAGACCTCGAGTTCGAACGGCGTGAGGCCAATCGCGATGAAGTTCGGGAGATCATGACCGAACGGGGCGAGGACATCAAAATCGTCCGTCTCGAGGACATTCCCGAGGGCGAAACGATCACCCTCTACACCCACGGGCCGTTCCTCGATCTGTGTCGCGGTCCCCACGTCCAGCGCACGTCGCAGATCGGCGCGGTGCGGCTCCTCGAGGCCTCGGGCGCCTATTTCCGGGGAGACGAGCGCAACGAAATGCTGCAGCGGATTTACGGCACAGCCTTTGGTTCGAAGAAGGAACTCAACGCCTATTTCGCCCGGCTCGAAGAACTCAAGCGGCGCGACCACCGCCGCGTCGGCCGCGAGCTCGATCTCTTCTCGTTTCACCCCGAGGCGCCGGCGAGCCCCTTCTTCCACCCCCGTGGCACGCTGGTCTACAACGCGCTCCTCGAGCTCATGCGGGAGAAGTATCGGGCTTACGGGTATGACGAGGTGATTACGCCGCAGATCTTCGACGTGGAGCTGTGGAAAAAATCGGGACA
>JASJGQ010000135.1:0-3725 GCA_033791425.1 Acidobacteriota bacterium | reverse complement strand
CCCAACCAGAAACCACAAGCGGGCGGGGATAAACCCCCCCCCTACTGCGTTCGGAGGCGCGGGTGAAAGCAAAACGAAAAGTCTCCGAGAATCGTAGGGGCGGGGTTTATCCCCGCCCGGCCTATGACGAGGCCGGTTCTGGCACCTCTCCACCCGCGCAGCGTACAATGGGCCCGCCCTGACGGAGATGCGGGCTCGGCCCGGTCACGCAACGACCGGACCCATTACAATTTGCGACAACTCTGGGCTGAGGCCCCCGCTGGCAAACACGGGCCCTGGAATCAGCCCCACATGGAGTCCTGTGATTTTGAAACGCACACTGCCGCTCCTGCTCATCGCGCTGGCACTTTGCGGTGGCCATCTTGCCGCCCAGGACCTCGACCGCGCCGTGGAGTTTCACTTTGATGACCGTGCGATCGTGGTGCCCCGTTTCGGGCCCAAGGTCGAGCTGCTGCCGGTGCTCGAGTTGGTTGGCGCCGAGGCCAGGTATTCACTCTCCGCCGGAACCTACGGCGTTGTCCTGGGCGACCACGTCATCCAGTTTTCGGTCGGCCACAAGGTCATGTTGGTCAACGGCAACCTGCTGGATGCCCGCGAAGCACCCGTCGCATCCCCGGGGGGCGTTGCGGCATCGTTCTCATTCCTTGAACGGTCTCTTCTGAGTCCTCTTGGTTTTCGCCTCGAGCCGATCTCGCGCGGCTATCGCATCGGCCGCGGAGCGCGCTTCGCCGACCCGGTCAGCATCCGTCCTGCTGTGGCCGATTTCGGTGTCACCACGACCCTCGTTCTGACTCTCAGCCGTTCGACAACCGCAGATGTCGCCGATCAAGAGACCGGGATGATCTCCGTTCGTTTCGACGAGGCCACACCACAACTCGATGGCAGCACACCCTTCAGATCGCGGCGGGTTCTATCGCTCTCAAGCAAAGAGCAGACTGTCGAGATCACTCTTGCGCCGGGCATCGGCCTGCTTTCGTGGAACACCTTGGAAGGGCCACCGAGGGTCACCATGGAACTCGGCCCTGCGCGGGCAACGCCGACCCCCGCACCCCGGCGCGCCCCGGTAGCGATCAGGACCGGTCCCCGGCCCATCGTTATCGATCCGGGTCACGGCGGTGACGATATTGGCGCGGAATCCGGCAGCGGTCTGATGGAAAAAGAGATCACGTTAGCTGTTGCACGCCGTCTCGCGCGGGTGCTCGAGGCGCGCGGTTATCGAGTTCGACTGACACGCGACGGAGACCAGAAACGCGCCCTCACCGACCGTACCGCCCTGGCCAATCGCCTCGACGCACGGGCTTTCGTGTCGCTCCACGCCAACGCCTTTACCGCGTCGTCGGTCTCCGGCGCCGAGACCTACTACATGTCCATCGACGAGGCGAGCGATGCGGACGCAGCGGTCGTCGCCGATCTCGAGAATCGAGCCGGGGCGTCACCCGGCGAGCGGACACCGCTGGACCTCATCTTGTGGGATCTCGCCCAGACCGAGGTCCTCAACGAGAGCGCACAACTGGCGTTGTCGGTCCAACGAAGCCTCAACAGCAAGCTTGGAGCCCGTGACCGCGGGGTCCGGCAGGCACCTTTCGTCGTGCTCACCGGCGCCACGATGCCGGCCATCCTGGTCGAGGTTGGCTTCCTGTCCAACTCGAGGGAAGCTGATCTCCTGGCTCAGCCCGACCACCAGCAACAGCTCGCGGAGGCCATTGCCTCCGGCATCGTAGGCTTCGTGAGTCGCTGATGCACTGGCGCGTGGCTCTCATTGCAGTCGCCGCCGTTGCCGGCGTTGCGCTCCTGGTGTGGCTGCTCACTGGAGGGAGCCCGCAGGTGGCGCAAGAAGAGCTCCTTCCGGCCGAGGCCCTTCCCACGCCGACCCCGGCCCCTGAACAGCGGGTCATTCTGCTGTTCGCCGGTGGCGACGGCATGCTCCACCCCGAGCTGCGGTCGGTGCCGCTGCCGGCAGAGGTCCACGCGCGGATCCGGGTGGTCATGACCGAGCTCCTGGGTGGCCCCAGGAACCGGCAACGGTGGGCGCCGGTCGTTCCCTACCAGGCGACAGTCGATGCGATCTTTGTCGATCAAGAGGGTCACGCCTTTGTCGACATCACGGCCCCGCCCGACCTTCTCACCGGCTCGAGCACTGAGTTGCTTCTGGCGTACGGCGTGGTCAACTCCATCATCCTCAACTGCCCGGAAATCTCCGCCGTCCAATTGCTGTTTGGTGGCCACGAGGTGCCCACACTCACCGGCCATCTCGACCTCTCCAAACCTCTGGTCCTCAACAAGAGGTTTATCGCCGCCTCATGAGCCACGATCGCCCCATTGGGGTCTTCGATTCGGGAGTCGGTGGTCTCACCGTCCTCCAGGCCCTCCGCGAGCGCCTGCCCGATGAGGACTTTCTCTATCTTGGCGATACTGCGCGGCTGCCCTACGGCACAAAGACAGCCGCAACCGTGCGCCGCTACGCACTCAAGGCCGAGAACCACCTCGCTGAGGGCAACATCAAACTGCTTGTCGTCGCTTGCAACACCGCGACGTCTTATGCTCTCGATGCGCTCGCCGAGTCCTCTCCGGTGCCGGTTGTTGGAGTTGTTCTTCCAGGTGTCATGGCCGCCCTGGCAACCGGCTCTGACCGCGTGGGCGTCATCGGCACCGAAGGCACCATCCGTTCGGGCGCCTACCAGACCGCCCTCGCGAGCCTCAGCCCCGGAATCGAAGTCGAGGCCACCGCGTGTCCGCTGTTGGTGCCGCTCGCCGAGGAGGGCTGGGGCGACCACCCGGTGACCGATCAGATCGCCCGCCATTATTTGCAGGACCTCCTCGATTGGGGGGCTGAAACCATCATCCTCGGTTGCACCCACTACCCGCTGCTCAAACCATCGCTGCAGCGCGTCGTTGGACCTCAGATTCGGCTGGTCGATTCGGCCAGGGCTGTCGCGGACGCGGTGGTCTCCGAACATGCCGAGTTGATCGACACCACCACCGGCAACCCGGGTCAGGTGCACATCCAACTCACGGATGCCTCCGATCGCTTTCTGCGGATCGCCGACGTGATTCTCGGCCGCGAGCCCGAACACCTCGAGATCGTCGACATAGATGGCGTCGCGTAAGGCGACGCCATCTATGTCGAATTCTGAATTCTCAGTTTTGAGTTTTGAATTCCACCCATCCGGGCATCCGATATCGACCCCATGAAGAGCGCTACGGCTTCGCCATCCAGCTGTAGTTGTACGACACGCCGACGGAGTTGAAATCGCCGCCAATCCTCGTGATGGCTCCCGCGCTGACCGCGATCCGCAGGTTGTGGCCAGCGGCCAGCCGAATCGACAGCGTGGTTCCGACCCTTGAATTGCGTTGCTCGTCGTCGTTCGCAACACCGTTGACTGTCGTCTGCCCTCCGTTCCAGAAATTGCCGTCGATCGCCGCCCACAGTCCGGGTTTGAAGAGGTACCGGACGTGCGCCTGGGTCGAATAGATCGGATTCTGAGTTCGCGTCGAACCGCCGAAAAAGTCCTCATTGTCGGTATAGAACCAGGCGCCCACATAGGCATCGATCGCCCACCGCCCTAAGACCTGGACGATGCCGATCTCGGGTTTGAAGGACCACCGGTTGGTCCCGATATTGATCAGTTTTGACGAGTCGTACTGACCGGTCGGGCCCTTGACGATCAGACTGGCACCGATCAGCGTACGGGGCCGGTAGGTGCTGAACTCCTTTGGGCTCATCG
>JASJGQ010000134.1:0-6452 GCA_033791425.1 Acidobacteriota bacterium | reverse complement strand
CGGGTTGGAGATGACGGGACGATTCATCTCCGCAATGCGGCGTCACTGCCTTCCGGCTTTTTGACCGGTTTCAAACTGTCGGTTCTGGGGAGCGGTCGCGAGGTGGACGTGGTCGACCACGATGCCGCCACAGGAGCGATCAACGCTTCCGGAGGCGTGGTCCCCGGTCTCGCAGCCGGCTCGGCGGTAGAGCTGAGGTCGGGAGACGAGGCGCCGCTGCTGGCGGCAAGGATGATCACCGGCACCGGGCTTCGGGCCCAGCTCCCACCCATTGCGATGCGGTTGGCCACCACCAGAGGCACCAACGCTCTCCTCGAGCGCCGGGGCGCGAGGATTGTTCACTTCACCACCGAGGGCTTTGAGGACCTGTTGCGTATCGACGACCAGCATCGTCCGGACCTTTTTGCGCTCAACATCGAGCGGCCCGAACCGTTGCCTGAAGAGGTGGTGGGCGTGAGCGAACGTCTGGCGGCCGACGGTAGCGTGATCACAGCCTTTGATCGCGGGGCCGCGAAACGCCGCATTGACGGTTTGAGACAACGCGGTTTCGACTGCGCCAGCATCACCCTGCTGCACGGCCACCGCAATCCAGTGCACGAGCTGGAACTCGAAGAGATGCTGGTGGCTGCTGGTTTCGACTACATCGCGAGGTCGAGTGACTTGAGCCCCTTTCAGGGGCTGCTGCGGCGGTCGCAGACCTCGACCGCCGATGCCTATTTGGGGCCGGTCATCTCGGATTACCTCGAAGCGGTGGATCGTGGGCTCGGGGCCAACCGGCAGAAGATCAGCGTCATGACCAGTGCAGGGGGGCTCGTTACCACCGACAGGTACCGTTCGATGGACAGTCTTTTGAGCGGACCGGCCGGGGGCGTCGTCGGTGCGGCCATGAGTGGCCGTGAGAGCGGGGCCGAGAGGGTCATCGCGTTCGATATGGGCGGCACGAGCACCGATGTCTCGCGTTTTGACGGTGACTTCGAGTACGTCTTCTCCCACAAGGTGGGGCCGGTGGAGTTGGCGGTTCCCGCCCTTGCCATCGAGACCGTGGCCGCGGGTGGGGGATCGATCTGCCGTGTGGAGCACGGGAGGCTGGCGGTGGGCCCCCAGAGCGCCGGCGCGTGCCCCGGTCCGGCCGCCTACGGCGCTGGTGGACCGTTGACGCTGACCGACGTCAATCTGTTGCTCGGTCGCCTGGTACCGGAGAACTTTCCGATTCCGATCGACGTCGAGGCAGCCCAAACCCGGCTGGACGAACTTCGGCTCGAGCTGGGCGCGACCGCGGCGGGCGAGGCCATCCTCGAGGGCCTGCTCCGCATCGCCGATGAACGCATGGCGGAGGCGATCCGCCACATCTCGGTGAGGAAGGGCGTAGATCCTGCGGGCTACAGCCTGGTTGCCTTTGGCGGCGCGGGCGGGCAGCATGCGTGCAGTGTGGCGGACCTGCTGGGGATGCAGGACGTCATCCTCCCGGGCGACGCCGGTCTCCTGAGCGCGCTGGGGCTGGGGCACGCCGTCATCGAGCGGTTCGCTCAGCGAGAGGTCCTGCTTCCATTGGACGACGTCGACGGAACGATCGAGACCCTGTTCGAGGAGCTCGAGACCGAGGCCGTGGCGGCTCTCCGTCTCGAGGGGGTCGGCGACGACGAGTGTGACCGGCCGCGCCGCAAGATCGAACCGCGCTACAGCGGTCAGGATGCGGCGCTCGAGATCGACCTCGAGCCGGGCTCAGAACCCGGTCAGTTGTTCGAAGAGGAGTACTACCGCCTTTTCTCCTACCGCCCCGGCAACCGGGCTCTCGAGGTGGTGTCGCTCCGGGTGGTGGTTCGCAGCTGCCGGGACCCGCGACCCGCCGCCGCCACAGCAGAGGCCGCGAGCCCAACGACGCCGCACCGCTCCGGAGTGCAGCGCTGTTTTCTCAACGGCTGCTGGCGCGAGGTCGACCGCTTCGAGGCTGCCGATCTCGAGGCTGGGGCGGTCATCGCAGGCCCCGCGCTGATCCAACAGGAGCACAGTGCCTTGGTGGTGCCGCCCGGTTGGCAGGCCCGGAGCCTTGGGGACGGCGGCGTGCGGGTCCGAACCCGATCGAATGAAGTAAGCGGAGGAGGTGGCACCGACAGTCCGCGGCGACCGGCGGCGGTCGAGCTCGAACTCATGAGTCACCGTTTTTCGTCGATCGCCCGCGAGATGGGCGAGATGCTGCAGCGCACCGCGATTTCCACCAATATCAAGGAACGCGAGGACTTTTCGTGCACCCTTTTGGACCCCGCCGGACGACTGGTGGTCAACGCCCCCCACATCCCGGTTCACCTTGGCGCGATGGGACTGTGCGTCCGTGAGCTGGTGACGCATATGGCGATGGCGCCCGGTGACGTGGTGGTCACCAACCACCCCGCCTACGGTGGCTCCCACCTGCCCGATGTCACGATGGTCGCCCCGGTCCACGTCGGCGACACTCTCCTCGGCTACGTGGCGTGCCGGGCCCACCACGCCGAAATCGGCGGTATTCGTCCGGGGTCGGTGCCCCCCGACGCCCGGACTCTGGCCGAGGAAGGTGTGGTCATCCCACCAACCAGGTTGCTGGCCGGCGGCGAACCGCGTTGGGAGTCGATCGAGGGCATCCTTGCCGGCGGGCCCTATCCGACCCGCGCCCTGGCCGACAACCTCGCCGATCTCAGGGCCATGCTGGCCGCCATCCTTCGCGGCCGGGGAGCCCTCGAGGCGCTCGCCGCTGCGGTGGGGTTCGAGCATGTCGTCGAACACATGGACGCGCTGCGCGAACTGGCCTCGCAGCAGGTGGCGGCCGCTCTGCGGCGGCTGCCGGATGGCGTGCATGTGGGTGGACAGGAGCTCGACGACGGGTCGCCGCTGGTTGCGGCCGTGACCGTCGACGGCGACCGGGCGGTCATCGATTTCTCCGGCAGCGCGCCCGTCCACCCGGGCAACCTCAACGCGACGCCGGCGATCGTGCACTCGGTCACCATGTACGTCATGCGGCTGTTGGTCGATCTCGATCTGCCGCTCAACGAGGGGCTGTTGGAACCGGTAATAATCAAAATCCCCGAGGGGCTCCTCAACCCACCCTATGTGGAGGACCCGACACAGTGCCCGGCGGTCGTCGGCGGCAATGTGGAGACGTCGCAACGGTTGGTAGACACTTTGATCCAAGCGTTGCAGCTGGCCGGCTGCAGCCAGGGCACCATGAACAACGTCTCCTTCGGAGACTCCCGCTTCGGCTACTACGAGACTGTCGGCGGGGGCGCCGGCGCGGGCGATGGGCACGATGGAGCAAGCGGCGTCCACACCCACATGACCAACACGCGGATCACCGACCCCGAGGTCCTGGAGCACCGCTATCCGGTTCGTCTTCACCGCTTCGCCCTTCGCCCGGGCTCGGGTGGCGCCGGCCGGTGGCGCGGTGGCGATGGTCTCATCCGCGAGTTCGAGTTCCTCGAACCGCTCGAGTTCTCGATCCTCAGCCAGCACCGGGTGAGCGCACCCTTCGGTATGGCGGGCGGTGGTGAAGGCGCCGTGGGCCGACAGGAGGTCGTCAGCAGCGATGGAAGCCGGCGCGAGCTTGCGGGCATTGACGGTTGCACTTTGGAACCCGGCGACCGGGTGATTCTCGAGACTCCCGGCGGCGGCGGTTTCGGATCCTGATGATGAACAGATCTTCTCGTGGCAAAAAAAGAAAACTCCTGGTAACCGGGTGGAGCGGTTTCGTTGCCGGCAGCGTTATCACACAGGCGCAGGACAATTGGGAAGTTCACGGTGTCGGGAGAACCGAGCCACCCGGCAATACGGCAGGTTTGGAGTTTCATCGGTTCGATCTCCTCGACCATGAACGAACGCAAGGACTATTTGACGAAATCAGACCCGATGCTGTGATCCACGCTGCAGCAATAGCGGATATAGATTATTGTCAAAGGAATCAGAACATTTCAGAAAAAGTCAATGTCGATGTTACCGCAAATGTCTCTCGAATCTGCGAAGATCATGAGATCAAGTTTGTTTTCTGTTCTACGGATAATGTCTTTGATGGAAAAGATGGTTTTTATTCAGAAACAGATAGTCCAAACGCCGTAAATTTTTATGGCGAAACAAAGATTCGTTCGGAAGAAATCATCAAGAACATGAGAACCGGGGGAGTGATAGCCCGCGTCGCTCTGGTCATCGGACTTCCGGTGATTGGGAGAGGGAATTCCTTTCTTTCAGGTGCGATAGAAAGGTGGAAGGCAGGCCTCTCCGCAGACTATCCGGACAACGAAATTCGCACGCCAATCGATGTCATCACACTCGGTAGGGCTCTGATCGAGTTGGCGGGCAGCGATTTTTCAGGCACGATTCACCTGGCGGGGAATTCGCGAATGACGCGATATGAGATGTCACAGTTTATCGCTGAAAAATTGGGATATAAAACAGAATTAAATCTTCCTATAAATTCCAATTCTGTTGAGGGTCGCGCGCCGCGGCCGGATGACGTTTCGATGGATAATTCGAGGGCGAAAAGTCTTTTGAGAACTCCAATGCTTTCGTTGTTGGAAGGGCTGAATCTGGCCTTGAATTACAGGGCCCCATACGATGTGGGGAGTCCGGCGCTCAATGCGGAACAGGAAGGCTGATTTGAAGGCAACACTTTGAAGCGCCTGCTCAACATCCTCTTCTGGTCGGTGATCGCCGCCGCCTTTATCGGACCGGGGACCGTGACCACCGCGGCCCGGGCAGGGAGCGATTTCCATTTTGCGCTGGCCTGGGCCCTGCTCTTTTCGGTGGTGGCCTGCCTGGTGCTGCAGGAGGCGTCGGGTCGAATCACCGTTCTGACCGGTAAGGAACTCGGCGAGGCGATCCGCGCTCGCTTCGGCAGCTGGGTTCCCAGGCTTGTGGCAGCAGGGATCATCCTCGGATGCGCGGCTTACGAGGCGGGCAATCTCCTTGGCGGAGTGGCCGGAATGAGATTGCTGGTCGATGTGTCACCGGCTGTCCTGACAGTCATGACGGGAGTGGCGGCCGCGATGTTGTTGGCGACCGGGAACACCCGTTGGATCGCCCGCAGTCTCGGCGCCCTGGTCGCCCTGATGGGCGTCGCCTTTGTCGTGACAGCGGTACGCCTGGGCCCGGACATCGTGGATCTGCTGTCCGGGTTGCTGATTCCGAGGATCCCGGTGGGTTCGACGATTCTGGTCCTTGGGCTGGTCGGCACCACGGTGGTGCCCTACAACCTCTTCCTCGGTTCGGCGCTGGCCCGCGGCAGCCGACTGGGTGAGATGCGGTGGGGTCTCGGCGTGGCGGTGATCGGCGGAGGCGTTATTTCAGTCGGGGTGCTGGTGGTTGGCACCGCGCTCGGAGGCGGGTTGGAGTATGAAAGCTTGGCCGCCGTTCTTGACCAGCGCCTCGGTGGTGGAGCGGGAGCCTCGCTCGCGTTGGGGCTGTTCGCAGCCGGCTTCACCTCGGCGATCACCGCGCCGCTGGCGGCGGCCCTGGCTGCCAGATCGCTGCTCGGCGGCGCAGACGATGCAGGGTGGGCACCCGACTCGGCCCGGTTTCGTGGGGTGTGGCTCGGCGTCCTGATGACGGGGATGGCGTTCGGAATCGCCGATGTTCGACCGGTACCGGTGATCATCCTCGCGCAGGCCTTCAACGGACTGCTGCTACCGCTGGTGGCGGTCTTTTTGTGGATAACGATGAATGATCGGAAGTTTCTGGGAGGCAGCGGCGTCAATTCGATGTTTCAAAACGTGCTGATGGGGGCGGTCGTTCTCGCCTGTGTCGCCCTTGGACTGCGGGGGCTGGTGGCGGCGGTCACGAGTGCTCTGGGAATGATCGGTGGAGGTTGATATGAGGAAACAGCTCCTGGCGGCAATCGTACTGTGCTGCCTCGTTTCGGTGAACGTGCCAGCGGGTGAGATGATCGAGGCGGAGACGGCGATCGATACGGTCCTGACACAAATGCATCAGGCGGCGTCTGACGCGAACGGCGATCTCTACTTCAGCCTGTTTGCCGACAACCTCGTCTTCATGGGCACCGACGCCGGCGAACGGTGGTCGGTGGAAGAACTCAAGGCGTTTGCCGAACCGTACTTCTCACAGGGCCGGGGCTGGACCTACACGAAGAAGGAGCGCCACATCTTCTTGGAGGCGTCCGGACAGACTGCGTGGTTCGACGAGATGCTGTGGAACGAAAAATACGGGTCCTGCAGGGGCACCGGAGTGCTGGTGCTCGTCGATGGGAGTTGGCGGATCTCTCAGTACAATTTGTCAATCCCGATGCCGAACGACCTGGCGGCCGAATTCACATCAAGGATCAAGCAATTCGAAGGTGAAGAAAATCGCTGAGACCGACGCGGCCTCATCGATGAAAAACTGCGCCTTCCGGATGCTTATTGTGTGGCAGGTTTCTCGAGCAGGTACAGCGTGTTGAACAGGAGCTTGAAGGTCCGCACAGGCTGCGCCCGGTGCTG
>JASJGQ010000133.1:0-13010 GCA_033791425.1 Acidobacteriota bacterium | reverse complement strand
CCGTGAGGATGCCAGGCACCTCCGCCGCACGCGGTCTTTCCGTTAGCACCCGGGCGTTTCCAGTCGGTGGGAGTTGCGATGGAAATTCCTAATTCCTAATTCCTAATTCCTACTTCACCCAACCCAGGTTGTAGTCGAGGTCCTCAATAGAATCGGCAAATGCAGTCGGCATCAACGGTTTGAAGGTGTCCACCATCACCGCCAACTCATCGGTGCGAGTGGTGCCGATCGACGCCTCGTAGGTGCCGGGGTGCGGGCCGTGTGGCAGGCCCCGTGGGTGGAGAGTTATCGAACTCGGGCCGACGCCCTTGCGGGACGTGAAATTGCCGTCAACGTAAAACAGGATCTCGTCGCAGTCGGGCGACGAGTGGGGATAGGGACAGGGAATGGCGTTGTCCGCGAAATCGACCACCCTCGGCACAAAGGAGCACACGACGTAGCCGTTGCCGGCAAAGGTTGTGTGGATGGTGGGTGGAAGGTGGACGAGACCGGTCCTGGGTTGGAAGGCGAGGATCGGAAAGGCAAAGGGCCAGACCTGGCCGTCCCAACCGACAACGTCGAATGGATCATTCGCGAACTGGAAGGCGGACAAGCAACCGCCGTTCTGGACGATGAGCCGGCGCGGCGCCTTGAGACTCTCGGGGCCTCCATCCGGCCAGACCGGCGCAACGAAATCATGATCGGTGTAGGGCGCATACATCGAGAGCTGACCCTCCGGGACCCGGTACTGTTTGGGCACCCTGAGAGGCGACCGGGCCTCAACGGTCAACAGCACGGCCGGGCCGTCGAGAACAACGCGGTGGGGCATTCCCTGCGGCACGTAAACGTAGTCGTGCTCCGAAAAGGGCACCACACCGAGCGGGCATTCGAGCCGGCCGGTACCCTGGTGGACAAAGGTGAGTTCATCCCCGTCGGCATTGGAGACCAGCGTCGGTTCACTTTCGGTTGGGCGACCCAGCCAAACGCCGATGTCCGGGTTCGTGAACAGGAGGCGGCGGCTCAGAAACGGGCTATCGCCCTCCGTCAACCGGCTGCTCAGGTAGTGGCTTCTCCGCAACGGAGCCAACTGCCCACCTTCGGCCCATCCGGGGTGTCGGCCCAGATCCTCCTGGCTCGTGATCCAGTGCGGCGGCGTGCGGTGCCAGAGGATGGTGTAGATGGACTCGAAGCCCCCGCGGGTGAAACAGTGTTCGTAGCAGAGCGAGCCATCCACCTCGAACACGGTGTGGGGTTTTGAAGGTATCTGACCGCGCTTAAGTCGGTGAATCATCGCCTCACACCTCCTTCGAGTTTGAACTAGGAATGAGGAATGAGGAATGAGGAATGCCGCCCCACCACCCGAGGATTGTGGGGAGGGGCCAATTCGAATTCCTAATTCCTAATTCTGAATTCCTCATTCCGGTCACGAGCCCGCTCCGGCATCGAGTTGGCGTTGTGCGGCAAGACGCTCGACCTGGTCCCTCTCAATGCTCTCGAACAGGGCCCGGAAGTTGCCCTCGCCAAAACCCCGCGCACCAAAGCGCTGGATGACTTCGTAAAAGAACGGTCCGGCCTCGCTGTCGTCGTAGAGCAATCCGCCCTCGACCATAAAGATCTGGAGAAGATACCGGTCGTCCTCCCCGTCCACCAGAATCCCCAGCCGCTTCAACTCGTCGACGTGCTGGTCGAAGTTCGTGACCTTTTGGCGCACCAGTCGTTCCGGCAGCATGTCGTAATAGGTCGCCGGCGTGTCGAGGAATTCGATTCCGGAGCCGCGGAGGTTTTCCACCGCCGACGAGATCGCGGGAACGTGAAAGGCCACGTGTTGGACCCCCGGGCCCTGGTTGGCCTCGCAGAAGGTGTAGATCTGGCTTGACTCGTAATGCGGTGTGACCGGCTCGTTGTTAGCGAGCTTGATGCCCGAACCCGGGTCCCACATGACGATTGAGGCGAGGCCCGACCCACCCGTCCCGGGGCTGATGTCAGCAGTGTGAAAGTGCACCCTCCAGTATTCCTCAAAACCCATCACATCGCGGAGCCACGTGATATGAGGTTCGAGAGTGAGAAAGTTCGAGGTGATGTGGTCGATGACCTGGAAGCCGTTGGAGTTCGACTCGGAGCCGGGGTCGATGAAATGAAAGTCCGGAGGCAAGGCGTCGGAGGCGCGTTCGACGAAGCGAAAGCGAACATCCCCCAGAGGCGTCGCGATATCGAAGAAACGGTACGGCCTCCCCTGATCGTCGGCGCCCTCGATGAGGTCGCTACAGAAGGTGGCGTTGCGCTCGGTGAGAACGGCTCGCGTCTTCTTGATATCCCGCACTCGAAAACCGACTCGCCGTACCCCGTCCGGATGGCGCTTGAGCCACCGGTCGGCGGCCGACCCGCGCTCGCGCGAACTGATGCAGATGCACTGCGCCTTGCCGGCGCCAAAAATGACGGCATCCTCGCCACGCGATGCGGCTTCGCGTTCGCCGAGCCGTGCGATCTCCTTGACATCCATCATCCTGGTGTAGAAATTGCGGCTGCGTTCGATGTCGCCAACCACGAATTCGTAGGCGTCGTAGCCGACGATCCCCAGACCCGAGCCCTTTTCGGTCGTGTCCTTCATTCGATCCTCCCCGATTGACCCTCAGCATAACAAACCGTGACTGAGTCGCGGTCGCCCACAAAAGAAAGTGGCCACTCACCACCCTGGAGCATAATGGGCGCCCCATCATCGCGAGGAGGGTCACGGATCGGGATTCAGGATGCAGGTCTCAGGTCTCAGGATTCAGGTCCCAAGCCCCAGCCCCCAAGCCCCAAGCCTCAGGTCTCAAGCCCCAACTCGCCGTCATCAGCGATCCGTGGCCGAGGCTGGGCAGGAAGAGTGGTGTTGGCCAGCCATCGGCCACTCGCTGAGGGCGGGGAGTCGCGACGGCCGGAGGCCGGCAGCAAGCCTTCTTCACCTAGATCGCTGGAAATCGGCGTTTGCGAGCTCGAACTCGAGATCCTGCCACAGGTCTTCGAGGGGGCACCTCATGATGATCAGGTCCTGCCAGACACCGGACTGGTCTCGGACGTGCTCCGGGATCAGGAATTCCTCGTGGAAGCCCAGCCTCTTGAAGATGCGGTGCGCACCCACCTGCGGACGCATGAGTCTTGCGACAACCCGGTCGACCCGGAATTGCGAGGCCAGGTGAAACAACTCGCGCGCCACGACGGTTCCAAGACCGAGCCGCTGCCACGACCTGGCCACGATCAACCGAACCTCGGCAACATTGTTGCCCCACCCGTGTCCCTCGAGCTCGATCGTGCCGTCGGCCACGATCGAGCCATCGTCTTCAGCCACCACCCGAACCGCCCGCTGCTCGTCGGTCTCGAGGGTCCGGCGTTCCACCAGATCGCGGCGGGTCACATCGACCCGCAGGTACTTTCGATCTTCGGCAGGGAGAGCACAAAAGAACTCGTACGACCGCTGCACATCATCGGGTCGCAAGCGTCGCACGGTGATGGTTCGCCCATCACGCAGCGTCACGGTCTTGCGGATGCCCTTGAGAATCGTCTCATCGGCCGACGTTGTTGCAGTCATCTCGATCTCCCCTCCGGTGCCGGCGGCAACGTGCCGATGGGGCACGACGCACTGCCCGCCTGTGAATCTCGACGATCTTTCCTTCAAGATGCGGCCCGGGGCCTGGTTTGGCCAGGAATCGAGACGCAGGATCGAGGACACACCCACGAGGTGCGCACTGACCACTTCGGGTAGGATGCCCCCATGGCTCGACTCCTCGCGAACCGGTGGCTTGCTCTGGCCGCGTGGATCGCCATCATCTACGCGGCGATCCCGTTCGTGCGTGGGCTCCGCGAGGAATTCGTGACCCTCTGGCCTGCCGAGTTCCTCGGTTTTGCGGTGATGGGTGTGGTGGCAGCCACTGCAGGTGCCGCCCTGTGGGCGCTCCGACGGCGTAAAACAAAGGCACTCTGGGCCGACGCCATGTGGCTTGCGGGCGTCGCCGCCGTCTTCGTCGTGTGGACCTGGCTGTTGATGGAACAGCCCGAAGAGGCGGTGCACTTTGTCGAATACGGTGTGCTCGGAGTCTTGTCGTACCGCGCCCTCCGCCCCAACATGAACAACCCCGGTGTTTTTGTCGCGGCCGCTCTGATCGGAACGATCGTCGGTACCGTCGACGAGATCATCCAGTGGATCGTGCCAGGCCGCTACTGGGATTTTCGCGATCTGGTGCTCAATGGCGGCACCTCGGTCCTGATGCAATTCACCATCTGGAGATTCGCATCACGACCGTTTCTCAAATTGACGCCGTCGACCATCCACACATTATGTCGGTTGGCCGTCGTCGAGTGGCTGCTGCTCATGCTCTGTCTGGCGGCCACCCCACAACGGCTCATCGCACTCGCCCAGATACTCCCCGTCCTCGAACCTCTGGCCGAGGGCAATGACGTGATCAGCGAATACGGCTTCCTCCACCGGCTCGACGCGACGACGTTCTTCCGCTCGCGGCTGTCACAAAGCGAACTGGCCTTCCAGGACGACCGGCGTTCGGCCGAAGCAGCGGCAAAGCTCAATCGATCGGAAGGGCGATACGGTGCCTTCCAACGATCGGTCACGCCCGTTTCCGATCCCTTCAGCTACGAGGCGCGGATCCACGTGTTCGCCCGCGATACGCATCTTGCCGAAGCTCGCCGATCCCCAGCCGGATCACGACAGCACCGCCGGGCCATAGCGGTTGCGGCACGAGAGCACCAGATCCTCACTCAGATCTTCGGCGACACTCTGGAACGCTCGATTTTCAGATGGTCCGACGGCCAGCGTTCTGCGGTGGATGCAGCCCAGGACCTCGATAGGCGGTTCGTCAGCAAGGTCGCAGGTCATCTGATCACGAGCATCAGCGAGCCGATGCTCAGGGCGCTGATGCTCGCTGTGCTTATCGCGCTGGTCGTCGCAGACGTCGTCCTCGGTCGGCGGATCAGTCTGCCTCGGCTTCCAACAACGCGGGAGTGAAAAGATCGAAACCCGGGTCGAATTGGGCCAGAAATTCCACACTGAACAAGCGATAGGTGACCCAGATAGGCAGCATGATGACCGTACCCACGTAGGGTAGCGCTACGACGCAACAGGTGAGCACGCAGATCAGGCTGAAAAAGACCGCAAAGCAGATGCCCAGACCGAGAATGAAAAGACCGTAGAGGAAGAAGGGCAGTGGCCGGTTTTTCAGCCACGGCATAAAGTAGCTCCACGCCTCCATGGCCTTGAGATCGAACTTGTACATGATGGGGATGACAAAGCCTTCCAGAAAAAGCGCCACAAACGCCGCGAAAATACCGAAGGCGATCATCACCAACACGCCGAGAATCATGGCCGCATACGACAGACCCGCGAGAGCGTCGGAAAAAGAGAACGTCGCTGCCGGTGCCAGGAACACCAATATCAGGACCAGGGCGACCAGGCCACAGGCCACGATGAACCCGAGACGCCACAGGAAGAGTGAGTTCCCGAGCTCGCGGAGACGGTGCCACGGTTCCACAATCTCGGCCCGATTGTGAACCACGTTATCGAGGAAGATGAACTTCGATCGCGAGGAGACCCACAGGATCACCAACAGAATTGCGGCCACCGCCATGATGAGGACGAAGATCAAGGGCAGCCACAGGAGAGCGTCACTGGCACCCTGCCAGGAGCCGCCGTGAGAGTTGCCGAAAGAGCGGTTCGGAAAATCGTTCTCGTCCATGATCCATTTCCAACCGCCGCCCCCGGCCCCGTCCGCCAAAGATGCGAGCCACAACGAAAAGCCGAGCACCAGCCACTTGGCGAGATCAAAGGGTCGCCACAGGATGTGCTTCATCCTTTCCCAGGCAAGGTTCAACGGTTCGAAATACTCAATCTGCATCGGTCCTCCCGTCGGCGGTCCCACTGATTGTAGCCGGAGCGGCTCAAAATCGGCGGTTCGCCCATTCACGCTGAAGGCATCAATCTGGCGCCTTCCAACCCTTCAAACGGCGGCCGATGGAATTCGGTTCTCGGTTTTACGGCCTCCGATGTCAAAACAACGTCAAAGTGGGAAAGGGAGCAGGGGGGAAAGGGGGAACGCATGCGGAAACGGCCCGCGTGCGGTGGAGGTGCCATTTGTCGTATTGTTTGAGATCCAACCACCAATCGGTTCCGGCGCTTCGGGCAAACAATGCGATGGGTGGCTCCTCTCGGGAAGCGCGTTCTGAAAGGCGGCTTTACTCGGAAGACCCCTCGAGGCACTCCGCCAACAGCTCGGCAATGTGAAGGGGCTGTTTTTCGGTGAGATCGCCGATCTGATGGCGGCAGCTGGTTCCCGAAGCGACGACCTTGGTGCCGACGGGCAGCGAATCTATCAACTGCACCAACGGCTCTGCGACCTGGTGCGACAGGTCACGGTGGTCCGAGAGCATCCCGAATGCGCCGGCCATCCCACAGCACCCGGTCTCGAGCCACTGCGGCGACACGCCCGGCAGGCGCTCGAGCAGACCGATGACACTGTGGGCGTCCGACAGCGCCTTGGCGTGGCAGTGCCCGTGCACCGCTACGTCGCCGATCTCCGTAGGCAATGCCAGCGCGTCCGGATCCCGATCGAGAAGGTCAGAGATGAAGTCCTCGAACAGCACCGCCCGTTTGGCCACTTCTTCGGCTCCCTCGATGCCGAGCTGGAGGTACTCGTCCCTGAACATCGACCAGCACGACGGTTCGAGGAAAATGACCGGATTGTCGGACCCCGCCAGCAGGCCCACGTTGTGTTCCGCAGACCGCCGCACGACATCGAGCAGACCGCGGCTGGCGGCGGGCCGACCGCAACATTTACGACCCTTCGCCAGCATCACCTCGTACCCGGCGGCCTCGAGGACCACGACTGCGGCACGCCCAATACCGGGCTCGTGGTACCGCACCCATGTGTCGTCCCACAGAATCACCCGGCCCCGGCCGCCGCCGGCCGCTGTGCGGTTCCTGAACCACGAATCGAACCGGCGCTTTGCAAAGGGCGGGATGGGCGCGTCGACGTGAAGTCCGAGCGCCAGCTGCAGCATTCGCCGTGCCGCCCGGTTGTGGAGCATCCAATTGGCGGGCCCTGAAAAGAAAGTTCCTACCCGACCGAGAAAATCAGCCGACGCGATCATCCGATCGGTCATTGGGACACCATCGTGTCGATGCTGGGCGTGCCGCAACTCGAGCTTGAGGCGGGCCATATCGACGTTCGAAGGGCACTCGGTGACACACGCCTTGCAGGCAAGACAAGTGCCCAGAACCTCGCCCAGCTCCGCGCTTTCAAGACGCTCCGGATCTGCAAATCTCCCCTCGAGGGCCGCTTGAATGATGGTGGCCCGGCCGCGCGTCGAAAGGGCCTCGTCACCGGTGGCCGCATAGGTCGGACACATGGTCGGCGGCGCCTTGCGGCAGCCCCCGCACCCGTTGCACTGTTCGAGATTGGCTATGAAGCCGTCGTCACGGCCGGCCCACACCAAGGCCTCTTCGAACGGCATTGCAAGATCTGAATCGTGGCCGAGCCGGAGATTGCGATCGATGCGGAACCGACCATCGCCGAAGACCTTGCCGGGATTCATGATGCCCGTGGGATCGAAGAGAGCCTTGAGTCTGAGGCTCGCCTCCATCAGATCGGGTCCGAGGTGCGCCTCGAGGTACTCGGCGCGGGCCATACCGACCCCGTGTTCGGCGGCCAGCGATCCCCTGAACAGGCGGCACAGCTCCGACACCTGGTCGGCAACCAACCGCAGCTTGGCCACGTCTTCCGGTCGGTGGAGATCGAGAATCGGCCGGACGTGGAGCTCCCCGGAGGCGGCGTGGCCGTAGAAGGAGGCCTGCAGATCGAGTGGTTCGAGGATTCGCCGCAACCCCGCCACATACTTCGGCAGCTGTTCAGGCAGGACGCACACATCTTCGATGCCGGAGACCGGTTTGGCCGGCCCCTTGCGGCCAGTCAACAGCGACAGCCCTGCGCGCCGCAGCTTCCACACCAGTTCCTGATCGGCGTCCTCTGAACACACCATCGTCCGTTGACCGAGGTCGCGGCGGACGAGGTCTGCGAGACGAGCGCCATCGTCGTCGAAGAACTCCACCACCAGAATCGACGTGCACGGTTTGTCGTCGAGCTGCAGAAAGTCCCGCGACGCCTGAAACTCTCTCTGCCCACGGGTCTGGTCGAAGACCACGTCATCGAGATGCTCGATGGCCGCCGCTTCGAGATCGGCGAGCTCGACCGTCGCCTGGAGCGCTTCCTCACCGGATGCAAAGAAGATCACCCCCAGGCTGCGCCGAGCCGGTCTCGGAACGACCCGGACAACCGCCGAAAAGACTCCCGTCAGCGTGCCCTCGCTCCCGGCCACCAGCTGCGTCAGATCGCCGGGGGCGCGCAGCGCCCGGTCGAGACCGTAGCCTGGCCATCGCTTGACGAGACCGCTGGGCAGGCACCGGGCGATCTCGTCTGCGTTCTCAGCCACAAGGCCATTCGCTGCCTCGCGAATACCGGGCAGCCCATCGTCACAAGCGCCCACGACTGCCACAGCACCGTCCGTCAAAATGACTTCGAGCGCCTGGACGTGGTCGGCCGTGGTGCCGTAGACGGGCGCTCGGGCGCCCGACGAGTTGTTGGCGATCATGCCGCCGAGCGTGGCACGCGACGAGGTGGCCACATCGGGGCCGAACCACACACCGTGGGGAGCCAGGAAGGTGTTGAGTTGGTCGAGCACCACACCGGCTCCGACGCGGACGGTTCCAGACTCGAGATCAAGGTCCGAAATACGGCAATTGTGGCGCGCAAAATCGACCACCAACCCGCTGCCGAGGGCGCCGCCGGCGAGCCCGGTACCCGCCCCCCTCGGTGTGACATCGACACCGCTGTCGGCAGCCGCACAGAGCAGCTGCGCAGCCTCCTTGGCAGCACGCGGAAACGCCACCGCCGCTGGTTCAATCCGATAGATGGACGCATCCACCGCGTACAGACAGCGGGTCAGCCGATCCGTCCGCACCTCGCAGCCGGACATCTCCAGCGCCGTGATCTGTGGTGCGGTCAAGTCAGCCACAGGGGCATTCTACAGTGGGTGTGCCGGATCGGACGACGCGAATCGCCGTCTGCATTAGAAAACCGGAGAAAAAGGCGGGCTACCATCGACTCATGATCAAACGCTCGCGCCGTGTGCCGAATGACCTCACACCCAACGCTTTCACCGAGGCCAGGGCACGCCTCGGTGACATCCCCTTCGATCTGACGATCAGCAATCCAACGCTCGTTGACTTCGCCTCTCCTCCGGATCTGCTCGAGATTCTGCGCGACCCTTCAGGACTCATCTACCGCCCCGATCCCCGGGGGCCCTGGTCAAGTCGAGAGGCGGTGGCCGCCGAATACCGCCGTTGGTCGGTCCCGGTGGACCCGGACCGGGTCACCCTCACCGCCTCCACCAGCGAGGCCTACAGTTTTCTCTTCCGGCTTTTGTGCGACCCCGGAGAAGCCGTCTTCGTGCCGTCTCCGTCATATCCTCTCTTCGATCATCTGGCGCGACTCGATGCGGTGGAGGTTCTGACCTACGATCTCGAACGGGACGGCGGCTGGCGGTTTGACTTTTCGAGCCTGGAGAAGGCCCCTGAGCAGGTTCGCGCCGTTGTCGTCGTCCATCCCAATAATCCCACGGGCTCCTTCGTCCACCCGTCGGACAGGGACCGACTGGTGGCGCTGTGCCGCGACCGGGGATGGGCCCTGGTTGCGGACGAGGTCTTTCTCCCCTATCCCCTCGATGGAGGCCCCGGTGACGACCGGAGTTTCGCCGAAGTTGAAGACTGTCTTTGTTTTTCGCTCGGCGGTCTGTCGAAGAGCATCGGGCTGCCCCAACTCAAGCTGGCGTGGATCGTCACCAGCGGCCCCGAGGATGAGGTTCGCACCGCGCTCGAAGGTCTCGAGTACGTGGCCGACGCCTACCTCTCGGTCTCCGGCCCGATCGCTCTGGCTGCACCGAAACTGCTGGCGGCGGGTGAACTCGTCCGTCGGGAAATATCGTCGCGTTGCAGGTTGAACCTCGAAACCTTGCGGAGGATTGCCGAGAGAGAACCGTCAGTGGGTGTCCTCCCGGTGGGTGGCGGTTGGAGCGCCACTCTCCGGATACCGCTGCTCACCCGCGAGGAGGATTTCTTCGTGCGTTTGTTGACCGAGTGCGGTGTCGCGATCTACCCGGGGTATTTCTTTGATTTTCCGAACGGCGGTTTCGCGGTCGCCAGTCTTTTACCGACGACCTCCTGTTTCGAAGACGGCGTGGGGCGCATCATGGATTTCGTCCGCCAAACCGTCGATGAAACCGCGCAACCGATTGAGTGACGCCACGAAGGAGTCACCCGGAATTGGACAATTCGAGGATTCGACGCACCTCGGAGCCCGACAGCGATTTACGATCCATGAGCTCGTCGGCAAGCGCCTCGACCGATGTCCAGTTCTCGCGGAAGACCCTCTTCAGATCCTCGCGTAGATCTTCGAACAACGGCAGTACGTCCTCGCAGTCGTCGACGAGTTTCATGGCGAGGCGAACCGCCAGGTCGAGATCTCCGCTGGTCTCGTCCCAGCCATCTCGTCCAGAGACCATCGCCTCGGCGACCGTGCCGGCAAGCACGCACCGCAGCTGGTTTTCGACCGCCTCGAGGGTGGCCTGCGAAAGCTCACCTTCATCGGGGTCGGTCGGAAAACGCAGCGTTTCGGTGCTGCCGCTGTGCTCGGTGTCGCCGACGATCTCGACCCGGGTCAGAACCTGACCGTAGAGTTCCGACGCCAGCGCGTGGCCGGCCTCGTGATAGGCGGTGAGTTTTTCAGGAGAAATCACTGAATACTCACTGGAGGTCTGAATCGGCCATGGTGTAGAAGAAGTTCTTCGAGACCCACGGGATTGCCAACCTGGTATCAAACGACCTGGCGGTGGGGACGATCCCCAGCGGCTCGGGTTCGCGGGACCATCCCGCCTCGACCAGACCCCCGGCCATGAAGTGATGACCCGGCAACCAGGTCTCGATGGTTTCGATCTCGCGAGTTGCAAGCTCCGCGGCCATTCTGCCGGAAAAAGCCGCGATCATGGCGCGGTCGGGCGGCATCAGGATATCCACCAAACGCGCCGACTTCCCGTCGACCCCAACCACCGCATAGCCACGCGGCCGGCGGGTGAGGCCCGCGCGAAAAACGTATACGATGTAGTCGCGCTGGGGATTTCGAAAGAAGCGCCAATCCACAAAGGCGGCGTCGCGGACCGCCGCCAACGGGTAGTGAGCGGCAACTTCGGCCCAGATCCGGTCGAGCTCCCGGGTCGGGCGGTCGATCACGTGAACCGAAGGACCGAACAACTCCGAAGTGCGAGCCAACTCCCCTGTCGAACCACGCAGGTAGGCCACACCGCTTTCGAGTTCGCTGTAGTCGAGGTACTTCGCGCCGATGTCGAAGTGGTAACGGCCCGGGATACCGTAGTAGAGCACCGACTGCCCTCCCGCGAAGGTGTCGAAGAAGACCTCGGCCGCCTTGATGAAGAGACCCGTCTTTCGGACGTCGGGGTGGCTCATGATGTCCATGAGCTGGACGATTTCCACCTCCCGGCCGTTCCAGCGGGCGCGGTAGGGGACGCCGCTGTAGACAACGACGGCGGCCTCCGTTTTCGGGTCCCGGCACACCAGAACCCTCATTCCGAACGGGTTGTCCACGTACTTCCATCGCCACAGGTCGGCGTCGAGCTCCTTGCCGAAGGCGACGCGCCACAGATCCAGCACCCGCCTTTCGTCCTCGGCGCGATACGGTGCGGCGGTGAACGTCCCCGCCTCGAGCTCGATCGTTCTCTCGGTCACGGTCCTTTGTTCTCCTTCGTCCCTTATCGACCTGAACGGATGAATCGTACCGCAACAGTATTTTCGCCGCACTCGCATCGTTGGCAAAAAAAACAAAAGGTATATATTCATGAAATGCAGGGAGGCCTCATGCGTTGGTTCTCAATACCGCTCGTGGTCGTCATCTTCATCACCCCCATAGCCTCCTGGGCCCAGGAGAGCGAACTCGTTGTGGTGCCCGCAGTGGCCTACCGCCTCCCCGGTTTTGATGAAAACCTTTGGACCTCTGAGGTCTATTTTTCGAATTCGGCAGATGTGCGCGGTGAAGTGAGGTTGGCGAACATCCTTCCTGGCGCTACCGATCCGCCCGAGACCTGGATCAGCTGCGGATGGACCGGTCCGTGGACTTTGCGCCCGGACCCCCACAGCAGCAAGATGTACCCCGTGGGCAGTGACCTGTGCCAGGCAAACGAAGCAGTCGGTGCCTACGTCTTCGAAGTCAGCGAGGGCGTGGTGGTGTCGTCCAGGATGGTCAACCACAACCCCGATCGCAACTACCAAAGCGAGCCGTTTCTTTCGGGGTTCGGCTCAGAGATCCCAGGAATCCCCCTCGACGAACTTCCTCAGGCCGGCGCCCACCTGTTGCCGGCCCTCATCTGGCACCCCAACCGTTGCGGTCCGCGCACTTTCGACACCTATGTCGGCTTTGCCAACCCCTACGACGTAGCGGTCCAGGTCGTGATCGATCTCGCCGGTGACAGCTTCGACCCCTCGAATGAAGACTTCCCACGCAACGTGCTGGTGCTGGCAGACTCCTGGCAGCAGATCAGCATCCGGCCCCCCACTTCCGATGGCGACACCTGCGGTTCACCCGAACTCTTCGATCTTCGCGTCGACATCGACGGCCCCCTCGGCATCTACGCGTCGGTCGTCGATCGCGGCAAACAGGACGGCCGAATCGTCTTGCCCCTGCCGATCGAATAGGTCTTTAGCTGGGGGCCATGCTCGTCGGCACGCGTGCGGCGGAGGTGCCTGGCTCCCACATTGTCGAGGCCCTGGTCGGCAATGTGGCGTGCCTGGCATCCTCCCGGGAACCGCGTCCGGATACGAGTCACGTGCGGCGGAGGTGCCATTTTCAACTTTGTTGGGCACTCGAACACCCAATTCGGAAGACCGACGCTGGCCAACAAAGTTGAAGGTGGCTCCTCCCGGGAAG
>JASJGQ010000132.1:0-4719 GCA_033791425.1 Acidobacteriota bacterium | reverse complement strand
GGATGCCAGCCTTTTACAACTACCGTTGCCGACGCCGCCTTCGTCCCTGCGTGGTTCGGGCACGCAGACGGGATGAACACGTGGGCTGCAGCTGCCGTGAACGATGGTGGTGGCAGGCCCTGAAGGACCTGCCTACGGTTCTCAGCGGCAGCCAAGAGGAGGGGTGCGATGAAAATCCCTAATTCCTAATTCCCAATTCCTAATTTTGACTTCAACCGCTGTCCTTGACCTTCACCGGCTCGATCCCCCAGATCTGACTGGCGTACTCGTTGATCGCTCGGTCGGACGAGAAGTAGCCCATCCCGGCAATGTTGTGGATCGCGGCCGCGGCCCACGCCCGCTTGTCCTGGTAGAGCTGAACTGCGCGCTCCTGCGCCTCGACATAAGAGGCAAAGTCCGCCAGGACCATGTAGCGGTCGCCGTTCTTCATCAGCGAGGACCAGATCTCGCGCAGCGGTGCTGCGTCGTCCCCGGCAAAGGTGCCGTCGTGGAGGTCGTCCACCACCGCGGCAAGCTCGGGGTCGCTTTCGATCATGTGCCACGGGTTGTAGGTGCCGGAGGCGAGGTTGGCTTCCACCTCGTCGGCGGTGAGCCCGAAGATGAACATGTTTTCGGCGCCGATGCGCTCGAGCATCTCGATGTTGGCGCCATCGAGGGTGCCGATGGTCAGAGCTCCGTTGAGGGCGAGCTTCATGTTGCCGGTGCCCGAAGCTTCCATCCCGGCGGTCGAGATCTGTTCCGAGAGGTCGGCAGCGGGGATGATCTTTTCGGCCAGCGTGACGCGGTAGTCGGGCACGAACACGACCTTGATCCGTCCGTCCACCTCGAGGTCGTTGTTGATGACGTCAGCGACACCATTGATGAGGCGGATGACGAGCTTGGCCATGTGGTATGAGGGGGCGGCCTTGGCGCCGAAGATGAAGCTGCGCGGCAGGACCTCCGCGGTCGGGTCGGCCTTCAGCGTGCGGTAGAGCAGGATCACGTGCATGATGTTGAGGAGCTGGCGCTTGTACTCGTGGAGCCTCTTGATCTGCACGTCGAAGAGTGAGTCCGGGGACAGCTCCACACCGGTCAGCTCTTTGACGGTTACCGCCAGGGCCTGTTTGTTGGCATGTTTGACGGCCATGACCTCGTCCTGAAACTCGTGGTCGCCGGCCAGTTGGTCGAGCTCCTGCAAACGGTCGAGCTCAAGCGGCCAGCGATCGCCGATGCGCCGGCTGATGACCGCCGCCAGCCTTGGGTTGCAGGCCAGGAGCCACCGCCGCGGGGTGACGCCGTTGGTGATGGGCACGAACTTCTCTGGCCACAGTTCGGCGAAGTCTTTGACCACCCGAGTCTTGAGGAGTTCGGTGTGGAGCTTGGCGACGCCGTTGACCTTGTGGCTGCCGACGATCGCGAGGTTGGCCATGCGGAGGCGCTTTTCGCCCTCCTCCTGGACGATGGAGACCCGCTTGAGCCTTTCGAGCTTGCCCGCGAACCGGGGCTTGACCGAGCTCATAAACCGGCGGTTGATCTCGAAGATGATCTGGACGTGGCGCGGGATCAGCGGCTCCATGAGGGACACCGGCCAGGTCTCCAGCGCCTCGGGCAGGAGGGTGTGGTTGGTGTAGGCGCAGGTCGAACGGGTGAGCTCCCAGGCCAGCGTCCACCTGAGGCCCGCCTCGTCGAGCAGATAACGCATGAGTTCGGCCACGGTCAAAGCGGGGTGGGTGTCGTTGAGCTGCAGCGCCACCTTGTCGGGCAGCAGCTCCCAGGCCTCGCCGTGGCGCTGGCGGAAGCGCTCCATGACGTCGCGGACGGAACACGCAACGAGGAAGTACTCCTGGGTGAGACGCAGGCGGCGGCCCACCTCGACGTCATCGGCGGGGTAGAGGACCCGGTTGACGGCCTCGATGCGTTCGCGTTCCTCGACCGCTCTGACGAAGCCGCCCTTGGAAAAGATCTGGAAGTCGAACTCCGAGGCCGCCCTCGCGTCCCACAGACGGAGCACGCCGACGGTGTTGGTGCCGTAGCCGGCAATGAGGATGTCATGGGGCACGCCGTACACTTCACGCCAACCGGTCCAGACCGGCCGGTGTTTGCCCGACTCCTGAGCGTGGGACCACTCAACGGTGCCGCCGAATCGGACCGCCACCCTGCGGTCGTTGCGGGCGATTTCCCAGGGGAAGCCGTCCTCGAGCCACGTATCGGCATGTTCCATCTGCCAGCCGTTCTCGATGCCCTGGCGGAACATGCCGTAGTCGTAGCGCAGTCCGTAGCCGTAGGAGGGGTAGTCGAGGGTGGCCAGCGAGTCGAGAAAGCAGGCGGCGAGGCGGCCGAGACCGCCGTTGCCGAGACCGGGATCGGACTCCTCCTCGACGATGGTGTCGAGGTTGAGCCCCAGCAGCTGCATGGCCTCGCGGGCGGTGTCGAGCATCCCGGTGGCGATCAGGTTGTTGGTCAGCAACCGCCCGAGCAGATACTCCATCGACAGGTAGTGGACCATTTTTGGTTTGACATCGTCGTAGGTCCGCCGGGTCAGGATTTCGCGGTCGATGATGTTCTCGCGGACAGCACGCCCGAGGGCCAACAGGTGGTCGACCGGGCGGGCGTGGCGAAACTCGAGACCGCAGGTGTAGCGCAGATAGTAGATAAAGCGGTCCCGAAACTCCTCCGGTGTCGGTTGTTTGATGTGAACTTCAGGTTGCATGGTCCTCCGGTGCGCCGGCCGCGGGCGCGGTGCGCACAGAAAACGGTAACACATTGAGGCGATCCGGAGTTCCCCGCGGTATGATCGTCAATGATGAACCGACAACGTACCGCCGGGGTGATCCTCCACCCCACCTGTCTGCCCTCGCGCTTCGGAATCGGCGACCTCGGCCCGACGGCCGCGGCCTATGTGGAATGGCTTGCTGGGGCCGGAGTCACCTGGTGGCAGGTGCTGCCGTTGCACCCGCCCGGTCCGGGCAACTCGCCCTATTCCGCGATCTCCACCTTTGCCGGCAATGAGCTTCTGATCAGCCCCGAGCTGCTGGTCGAGGACGGCGTCCTGACCGACCAGGATGTGGCGGAGACGCCCGAATTTCCAAAGGAGTGGGTCGCATTCGATCAGGTTGCGCCCTACAAGATTGGCCTCCTGCGGCGCGCCTACGAGAAATTTTGCAGAGATCGGCCGCTCGGCCTGATGCGTCAGCTGGCAGAGTTCAGAAAGAACAACATTCACTGGCTGTCCGATTACGCCCTGTTTCGCGCCCTGCGCGACTCCCGCGGTGGCCAGGCGTGGTACGAGTGGCCGCGCGAACTCGCTCTGCGCGAGCCCCAGGCCCTCCTCGACTGGATGCAGGCCCACCCCGACGCGGTCGATTTCGTGGAGTTCTGTCAGTTCTTCTTCTTCCGTCAGTGGACCTCGCTGCGCGACTGGGCGCACGAGATGGGGGTCCAGATCTTTGGCGATGTGCCGATCTTTGTCGCCGGCGATTCGGCCGATGTCTGGGCGCACTCCGAGCTCTTCCTGCTCAACGATGAGCGGCGTCCCACCGTCGTGGCCGGCGTGCCGCCCGACTATTTTTCGGAGACCGGCCAGCTGTGGGGCAACCCCCTCTACAACTGGGAGGTTATGGCGGGGGATGGTTACGCGTGGTGGATCTCCCGTCTTCGTCACGTCCTCGAGATGGTGGATCTCGTCCGGCTGGACCACTTCCGCGGTTTTGCCGAGTACTGGGAGGTGCCGGCGGATGCGACCACCGCGATCAACGGCCGGTGGTGTCCCGGACCCGGGCGGGCGCTTTTCGATGCGGTCAAGGCTGCCCTGGGTGATCTGCCGCTGGTGGCCGAGGACCTCGGCGAGATCACTCCCGATGTCGTGGCGCTTCGCAAAGAGCTCGGGCTGCCGGGAATGGCTATCCTCCATTTCGCCTTTTCGACCGAACCGAGGTCGACATTCATCCCCTACGCTCTCGAACCCGATCTGGTCGTCTACACCGGGACCCACGACAACAACACCACCGTCGGCTGGTTTCTCGAAGACGCGACCGATGATGAGCGGGAATTCGTGCGGCGCTACACGGGGGATTCGGGTCGTGAGGTCCACTGGGACCTGATCAAGCTTGCCCTCGGCGCGGTCAGCGACATGGCGGTCGTGCCGCACCAGGACCTGGCCGGTTTGGGCGGCGATTGCCGTTTCAACACCCCATCGGTGGGCGAGGGCAACTGGCAGTTCCGCATCACGCCACCGATGCTGGCCGAGGCGATCCAGGCCCGGCTGTACGACCTGATCGATGTCTACGGGCGCATGCCGGGCAACGAACCCGACAGCGGCTGACTTCGGCTGAAATCCTGCGCGTTAACTTTTTGTTAAAAAGAGCATCCGGGTGATGGTTCTCACCGGCCCGGTCTTGCGGCCCGTTCGCAAAGGATGAATACTGGATTCTATGAGATTTGGTCTAAAAAACCACGCTGTTCTCGCCTTGGCTGTGCTCGTTGCAGCAGGTGCCGGTGCGACGACCATCATCCCCGCCGCGAACCCCGGTGAGCTGGCCATGGACAGCCAGGCCGTCTTCCTCGGTCGAGCAGGCACCAGTACGATTCAGAACCGGTCCGGCTATCTGACAACCGTGACCGAACTCGAAGTGTTGTCGGTGGTCAAGGGCGACATGAGTCCAGGCGATTCTGTCGAGGTTGTCGCGCCGGGAGGCGAGAGCAGCGGCGTCGGTTGGGCGGTGGCCGGTTCGCCGCGTCTGA
>JASJGQ010000131.1:0-3293 GCA_033791425.1 Acidobacteriota bacterium | reverse complement strand
CACCTGCGTGTTGTGTTATCGCCGGGGGGGGCACCACCCCCGGCGCTGGTTTTATGTGGGGTACCACCTGGGGGGGGTGCTGGGGGGGGGTGGGGACGAGCGCGTCGACAACACGCGGCTTGTCGGGGGGGCCTTCAGGCCCCGCGACCAACCCGTCGAGGGTCGACGTGGCGATCCGTCAAGGGCTGAGCTCGAGGGTCATGACGATGTTCACGTCGACTCTACCATCGACAGAATCACGTACGCCGAGGCATTCCAACGCTACGCGTCCATTCAGCCTCACTCGGCACCCGTCATCGACCTCGCCGCGCGGGCTCACGCCCTCCTCGGCGACGCGATCCCGGATCTCGGCAACGACCGCGACGGTTGGCTCGAGCTGCTGCTGAGCCACATCGTCGAACCCCAACTCGGACGGAGCGGCCCGACGTTCGTCTACGACTTCCCGGCATCGCAGGCGGCTCTGGCCCGGATCCGGCCGGGAGACCCATCCGTCGCCGAGAGATTCGAGGCCTGGGTCGAGGGCGTCGAACTCGCCAATGGTTACCACGAGCTCACCGATCCTGCCGAACAGCGACATCGATTCGAGACCGATCTTGACGCCCGTCGCAATCGTGGCCTCCCCGATGTTCCCGTGGACCACCACCTGTTGGCCGCCATGGAACACGGCCTGCCAGACTGCGCCGGTGTCGCCATCGGGGTCGACCGGTTGGTCATGCTCGCCGCCGGGGTCGATCGCATCGACCAGGTGATTGCGTTTCCCATCGATCGAGCGTGATCAGCGGCATCTGCCGCCTCCTCCGCCTGACTCCGTAGCTGGACACGCGAAAGAACCGCCACACCGGGATGTGCCGGGCATGGCATTGTGCAGGCGAGACCTAACGGCAACGCCTCGCGTCCAGCACAATGTCCGTGCCGGGCACTCCACGGGTAACGCGATGAAGGCCGGCTGTCCCAGCTACGAGGGAGGCCGCCGCTTGCGTCATCAGCGTGGTCGACGCCCTCCCCGTTTCCACTAAACGACCACGCTGATGACGCAACGCTGGGTCGCCAGAGGCGGCCCAGAAGGCCGGGGCTGATGGACGGATCTCCGGTGCGATGATCATCGTCACCTAGTCACAACCGCAGCCTGCGGGCGAGACGCCCGCACCACAATGGCCGCCGTGCTTTGTAGGGTGGGCCTGGGCCCACCTTCAGACACCTTCCAGTCGAGAAATTGCCTCCACGAAGTCTGACACCGATCAATTCCCGCGTCTCCGACTCTCAACTGCGATGGTGCGATGTGATCTGCGTCTATCTGCGTGATCTGTGGGCAACCTGGTGATGGTGCGATGGAATCCCCCACGCCCCCAATCCGATATATCCTGTGGAAGTCCGCAGAGCCAAGGAGATCGGAAATGACATCAACGCGTAGCCTCGGAACAATTCTCGGTGCGGCCGTAGTCCTAGTGGCAGTCGCACCGTCGTCGCTCATCGCCGCCGATCCACCCGGTCACGAGTTCACCGGCACCGCGGTGGTCAACACAACCGAGGGCACCCGGAGCATGCCCTTGACCCTCGTTGCAAACCGCTACGCGTCCGAGGGCGAGGTGCAGCAGCTCGCAGATGTCCTCGCCACGGGGGGTCAGAGTGCCTTGCTGGGTGCCATCCGCTACCGGAATGACGGGCAGCTCAATCTTGGAGCCGAAGTTCGACCGATCTCGCTGGTATTCGCCGAGGAGACCAGGGACGGCTATCGGATCCTCTTTCTCACCGCACGAAGGATCGACGTCAGCGAGAAACAGCTCGGCCAGGAGTCTCTGGAGTATCCATTCGGCATCGCCGAGATCGAGATCGATGATTTCTCGGGCAAGGGCGAGGGAAACCTGCACGTCGCCGCGGCGCTCAGCATCGACTCCAGCGGCCACGTCGACATCATCGACTACGACGGCCAAGACGGCCACTTCCGAGATCTTCGGAGAGTCCGTTGATCAAACCTGTATGATCTGACAGGGAGGCGCCATGACTGACTCAAAGAAGACCGATTCGAAGATGGAACGCCGCGATCTGCTCAAGCTCGGCACTGCCGCCGCGGCGGGTTTTGTCGCCAAGGGCGTCATGGGCGGCGAGACAAAGACCATGCCCGGGTTGCCGAACAACCCACTCACCCCCAAGGCCATGCCGACCCGCAACCTCGGCAAGACCGGCTACCAGGTCGGGATCTTCAGCCTCGGTGGTCAGTCGGCCATCGAGAAGGCCGACAATTTCGACGTCGCGGTGCCCCTCATTGAGAAAGCGCTCGACCTCGGTATCAACTATGTCGACACCTCGGCGCGCTACGGGGGCGTCGAGGATCGCTGGTCCGAGCAGTACTTCGGCGAGGTCATGAAAACCCGTCGTTCCGAGGCCTACCTCGCCACCAAGAGCCACGACCGCACCCGCGACGGCTCGTGGAAACTCCTCGAAAAATCTCTCGAACTGCTCAAGACCGATCACATCGATCTCTGGCAGATGCACGCCCTGTCAAGGATGGAACAGGTCGAGGAGTCCTTTGCCAAGGGCGGCGCGATCGAGGCCTTTATCGAGGCACGCGATCAGGGCATCGTCCGCAACCTGGGGATCTCCGGCCACGCCGACCCCGATGTGCTCATCGCCGCCATCGAGCGCTTCGATTTCGACACCGTGCTGCTGGCCCTCAACGCGGCGGATCCATATCACCTCAGCTTCAAGGAGCGGCTCCTGCCCCTGGCCGTCGAGAAGGAAATGGGGATCATCGGGATGAAGATCCCGGCCCGCGGGCTCATCCTCGAATCGTGGAAGACCCCGGAGGATCCCGACTCGCGCTTCGGTAAGACCGTGCCGGGCACGCTCAACATGACCGAGGCCATGCGCTATGTGCTGACGCTGCCGGTGAGCACCGTGATCGTCGGTTGTGACGACATCCCGCAGCTCGAGGAGAACATCGAGATCGCGCGCTCGTTCAACCCCATGAACGAACAGCAGCTCGCCGAACTCGAAGCGAGGGCCGAACCGGTCCACAAACAGGCGCTCTTCTTCCGCACCTGGAAGGCGTAGGGCAAGAAAAACCGCAAAGGCGCCAAGGACGCGAAGAACATCACAACATCACATTGAGAAAGAGAAATGGTGCAGCAAGCTGCACCCTTTCTCTTTCTCAATGTGATGCTTGGCGATCTTTGCGTCTTTGCGGTTCATATTATTGCAGCGCTATACTGCCCTCACCATGATCCTCATTCTCGTCGTCGTGTTTTCGGCGCTCTTTGTCGCGACTCATTTGCTGATGTCGTACGGCGCCATCC
>JASJGQ010000130.1:0-34164 GCA_033791425.1 Acidobacteriota bacterium | reverse complement strand
TGTACAGGCGGGCCAACCGGGATCGGAGAGGCATGAAGAACAACCGGGTCGATATTCGTTATCGCGACGAGGTGCACCGCGTGAAATCCGGAATCAGGGTAGATGATTTTCTGCGTTCAACCAACGGAGAGATTCCCGATACGGTTCTTTCGGCGTTGGTCAATCGTCGCCAGGTCATGCTCGATTTTCCCCTGAGGGGGTTTGTCGATCTCGAGTTGGTCAAATATGGCGACCGCGAAGGAGAGTCGGTCTACAAGCGATCGGTCATCCTGATGTTCAGCGAGGCCTGTCGCGACCTGTATCCGGAAGCGAGGCCGGTGATCGGACAGTCCCTGGGCAATTGCTACCACTATCAGATTCGGGGTGAACAGCCGCCGCTGGATGAGATGGCCGCGGCCGTCGAACAACGGATGCGGGTGATCCACCAGGAGGCACGGCCTTTCGTGCGCAGCACTGTGACCATCGAAGAGGCCGAGAAGTACTGCCTTGCGAACGGGTGCGAAGACAAACTGTTGCTGTTGGCGACACGGAGGTCCTCGACGGTTCACACTTTGACCTGCGGGGCATTTGTTGATCTGGCATATGGCCCGAGCGCGCCACACACCGGGTGTTGTCCGACATTTGGAGTCATGCCGTTCGAAGACGGCCTGATGTTGCGTTTTCCAAGGCGTGCGGACCGCAGCCAGTTGCCCCGATTCACGCCGCGTCCTCTGCTGTTCAGGACCTATATGGAGGCTCGCCGTTGGAAGGAGCTTCTGGGTGTGCAGAACGTTGGCCAACTCAACCAGGTGTGCCTCGACGGCGAGGACAGTCACATCATCCGCATCGCCGAAGGACTGCACGAAAAGAAGATCGCTCAAATTGCCGACGAGATCTTGTCGCGGCAGCCGCGGGTCCGGCTTGTGACCATCGCGGGCCCGTCGTCGTCCGGCAAGACGACCTTTGCCAAGCGGCTCAGAGTTCAGCTCAAGGTCAACGGTATCGAGATGGTGTCGTTGTCGCTCGACAACTATTACGTGGATCGAGCCGAGACCCCCCGGGACGAGGAGGGGAAGTTGGATTTCGAGGCCCTCGAAGCCATCGACCTGCCGCTCTTTCACCAACACCTGGCCGAACTCATGGCGGGCGAGGCGGTTCTGACGCCCCGCTTCGACTTTGTCACAGGGTCGCGAAGACCCGAAAGCGAGTGGGCCCCGATGCAGTTGGAAGACAATCATGTGCTGGTTGTCGAGGGCATCCACGGCCTCAACGACCGTCTCACGCAATCCGTGCCGCAGCAGAAACGGTATCGCATTTTTATCTCTGCCCTGTCACAGCTGGCTATCGACGATCACAACCGGATCTTCACCTCGGACGTGCGCCTGATCCGTCGTATCGTGCGCGACCAGTTGTTCAGGGGATTTACCGCCGAGCGCACCTTGAACCTGTGGGACCGGGTGCGGCGCGGTGAGGGCAAGTGGATCTTTCCGTTCCAGGAACAGGCGGACGTCATGTTCAACTCGGCGCTGGTCTATGAACCCGCGGTTCTCAAGGTATATGCGGAGCGCTTCCTGCTCCAGGTCCCGCGCACCAGCCCGGCCTACACCGAGGCATTCCGCCTCCTCAAACACCTCTCGATGTTCGTGCCGATCTTTCCGGATGAGGTCCCACAGACCTCGATTCTGAGAGAGTTCATCGGCGGCTCCAGCTTCGACTATTGATGAGCCTGCAATCAAAGCGCGCCGGACGGATTGTCAAGTTGCTCTCCGAGGAGTACCCGGATGCCGCCTGCGAGCTCGACTTTCGTTCGCCGTGGGAGTTGCTGGTGGCGACTGTGCTCTCCGCGCAATCCACCGACGCTAGGGTCAATAAAGTGACGCCTGAGCTGCTCGACAGGTGGCCGACACCGGCTGATCTTTCACAGGCGCCGCAGGACGCGGTGGAAGAGGTGATTCGCTCGGTGGGTATGTTCCGGCAGAAAGCCTCGGCCCTGCGAAAGGCTGCGCGGATTGTCTCGGGAGACTACGACGGGGGCGTCCCGCCTCGAATGGACGCTCTGCTCGCGCTTCCCGGAGTCGGACGTAAGACGGCCAAGGTGGTTCTCGGCGAGGGCTTTGGCATCGCGGCCGGAATCACTGTGGACACCCACGTTCGTCGGCTCGCGCAACGTCTCGGTCTGACCGATCTCGAAGATCCGGAGAAAATTGCCGCCGAACTCGAAGATTTGATGCCGCAAGACGAGTGGATACGATTTTCGACCAGGCTGATTCACCACGGTCGTCGGGTCTGTTCGGCACGGTCACCTCGGTGCAAAGCCTGTGTGTTGGCGCCGGTGTGCCCGCAGATCGGCGTTTCAAATCTGGAGCGTTAGAAAGTAGAACGTTACAACGTTTCGGGTTGGCGCCGCCAGCGCCGGTGCATCCACACCCACTGTTCGGGATAGGCGCGAATCTGGCGTTCGATGGCGGCGGTGGCCGCCGCAGTCAACTCCAATACCTGATCTTCGGGTGTTTCGGCGCTCGGCACGACGAGGGGTGGGTGAATCTCGATTATGTGGGATCCGTCCGTACGGCGGTGGATAAACCCCGGGATGAGGGGGCACCGCATCCGAATGGCCAACGTGGCGGCGCCGGAAGGCGTCCAGGCGGGGCGCCCAAAGAAGGGAACAAAGACTCCGGGGACGTCTCGAATGTCCTGATCGATGAGCAAGCCACATGCTTTCCTTCGCGCCAGGCCGCGCGCCATTTGCCGGCCGGCCGCGGGTCCGCGTGGCACGATCTCAGTACCGAAGCGGGTTCGGGAGGCTTTGACCAGGCTGTCGAGGCGCGGGTCGGCCAATTCGCGAACCGCTGAAATCAGCGGCACGCCGGCCACCGGCAAACGAGCACTGAGAAGCTCCCAGTTTCCGCAATGCGCTGTGACGAACATGACGCCCCTGCCGTCCTCGAACGCACGGTGGAAGTGCTCGAGGCCATCGATCTCGCAGGAAGTCTCAACCTCCTCAGGTTCCGCCCGCCACAAGCGAGCGACCTCGGCGAGCATCAGACCGAAGTGGCGTGAGCACCCTCGCATGATGACGTCACGCTGTCTCACCCCGAGTTCGGGGAATGCGATCTCGAGGTGGGTTTGGATGCGGCGTTGAGTACCCGGCATCAATCTCAGAGTGGCGCCGCTGAGCATCGGTCCGACAGCTTTGGTCAGAACGAATGGAAGCCGCCCTCCGACGTCGAGGAACGTTCGAAGTGCAAAATAAAGGGCAGCCCCTTTGGCGGGTGACGGCATGGAGAAAGTGTAGCGCTTCCTTTTAGAAGCAGACCTCAACCATCCCACGCTTCGATGCGTGTGATGGTGGCCGTTCCCTCCTCGAGTTCGACCTCATCTCCCGCAGCGCAGCCGAGCAGCCGTTGCGCCAGATCCGACCCGTTGGCGTAAATCCTCTGGTCGAGATCGGCGTCCCAGGCTCCGAGGATGGTCATCGGTTCGATCGGAGCGCCGTCTTCACCGGTGAAATAGATCACAGTGCCGATATTGATGGTGGACGTGTCGGCGGCCCCGGGGTCGAGTATCCGGACGGACGAGAGTTCCCCCTGGAGCTTGGCCGCGCGCGCCGACTGCAGTTCCTGGCGGTCCCGCAACATGTGGTACTCGAAGTTCTCTCTCAGGTCACCCTCGGCGGCGGCCGCATTGATGCCCTTGAGCGTTTTAGGGATTTCCTGCTCAATCAGGACGCGAAGCTCTTCGCGTTTCGCGTTTGCTGCCGGACGGCTTGCAACCAGGACCGGTGCTTCGCTCCCGGACGGCGCCTGCCGTTGGTGTTGTGCGGCCTGCTCGATCAGGCGGACGCGCTGCGGTTCCACGGTTTCGATCCGCGAAATCCGCTGGCTGAATCGGCTGGCCTGCTGGTCGTTGGCCGACTCCATCAAAATCCGAACCGCGACCTTTCCACCGTCGAGGAGCCCCTTGGCGCGGCTGCGGAAGGCCGAAAACTCCTTTCGCGTGAATCCGTCGGGGAGCTTTTCGAGGAGGGAGGGCGTCATCCGGGCTTGAATGGATGTTGGACAGTCTTCTTCACTCATGATTTCGCAGGACCACACAAACTGTGCCGCATGATTGGCGTGATTGCGGAAAACGACATCAACCGCCTGATCAAAAAGCTCTGAATGGCCTTCGCTCTCGAGCCGGGTCGCGATAGAACGCAGGTTTTGCGAGCTTTCCTCCTGCAAAAACCAATCCGCCCACACTGCCGGCCATCTGTCGGTCGAAGATCCCGCGATGGCCTCGAGGGCATCGGCTCGGGCTGATCGGTCACCAATTCCCGAAAGAAGCGCCAGGTGGTTGCTGCCGGCCAACAGACGATCCCGGCAGTCCGAGGCGGGAGCCTCACCACCCGGCAATCCGGCGAGCACTCCCGCCGTCAACCAGGCAAGACCGGGCTGAGATTTTTCAAGTTCGGGCAGTGACTCCTCGAGAATTTTTGCGGCTGCAGCGGCCTGTTCCGGTCCGCGCTCGGCGAGTCGCTTGGCGATCACCGGGCGGAGGGACGGTTGCGCCGTCTGCAGCTCGTCGAGCAGGGTCTCGCCGGCGGCCTCGGCACTGTGGCTCACCTCGTATCGAAGCCGCGATCCGGAGCCGGATGAGAGAATCCGGGGGTGTTTTCGTGCCTTGCTCCACCATGAGGTCCAGCGCTCCGGTGGCAGCACGCTTTCGAGCGCTGCTTTGACAGAGGCCACGCTTCCGGGCTCCGACAGGCTCTCCAGGATCTGAACCAGGGCCTCACCCGGTTCTTCGATCACAAAGGTTGTGAGGGTCTCGGGATCCTCGACTTTTCGGCGGCGGAAGTCGCCCTCTGGGAGAGGCCGGAGATATCTGTTGGCGGCGCCGAACGGGACCGAGATGGGACGTTTGCCCGTCACGTCGACCTTGATGTTTTCGAGTTGGAGGTTGAGGTCGATCACGCGGCCAACGCCCTGTCCAATGACTTCGACAACCGTTCCCACGTCGTGATCAAGCCACCGTTCGACCGTCTCGAGCTCGTCGAGGGGACGGCGGGCCGTTGTGATGGCGTGGTGGTCGAGCACCGCGCGGAGCGAAGGACTGTCCTGGCGGCTGTTGGTAAGGCTCGCCGTCAGGCGTTCAAGCAGTGCCGACGAAGGTTTGGATTCCGCCAACCTGATCAATTCGCGGATGGCTGCGAGTGCATTGCCGGGCGAGTTCGAACTCTCCAGGGAATCCGCCAGCAATTCGAGGAGGGTCCTGGCCAGGTTCTTGCGGCCGGCCTGCCAGGTGAGGCGTCGTACCTCGAAGAGCTCGCGGGTCGGAATCGGCTTCTCCTCGAGAGCTTCCAGCCAAATCTCCTCGACGCGGTTCCATTCTTGGCCTTCAAGGGCTTCTACAAAGGTCGGTCTGATCTCGACGCTCTCTACCATTAACACTCCCTCAGCGGTCTAAGCGCCGAATTGTAGCAGCGATTTCCGATTGCAGCTGGGCGAGGGCTGCGGCGGCCGGCGAAAGTTCTCTTCGGATCAGCTGTGGGCATCAGAAACGGGGATCTTGAGCACATCTCCGGGGTAGATTCGTGTTCCCCTGAGACCGTTGGCCCGTTGAAGCGCCGATGTCGAAATCCCGAACTTCCGAGCGATGTCATACAGAGTATCGCCTCGCCGAACGCGGTAGGTGGTGCTTTTAGATGCTGCGTGCCGGCGCAGAGGCGCATCGCTTGCAGGATCCGGGATCCGCAGAACATCCCCGGGATGGATCCGGGATCCATTCATCTGGTTGGCAGTCTTCAATGCCGATATCGAAATGCCATGCGCTCCGGCGATATCGTAAAGGGTGTCGCCGGAGCGCACGGTATAGGTGGAACCGGTAGGTGTGGAGGAGGGGCGGCCGTCGACCGTCTTCGAGGTCGCCGCCCCATCGGGTATGCGCAGATGTTGGCCGGGACGGATGATCGATCTCCGTGAAAGGCCGTTGGCCGCGCATAGGCTGTCAACCGACACCGAAAAACCTCGCGCGATGTCCCAGAGGGTGTCGTTTCTCTGTACCGTGTAGGTGCCCTGGGCACTTGCGGTAAAGGTCTGTTTTGAGGCCGCCACGGTTGCGGTGCCAAAGCGCGGGACGATGAGGTTTTGTCCCGGATGGATGAGGCTGCTTCGGAGACCGTTGGCCTGTCGGATGGCGCTGACGTTCGAACCGTACTTCCGCGCGATCGTGTACAGGCTTTCTCCGCTTCGTACGGTGTGGATCATACGCGGCGCCCAATCGGATCTGGGGCTCGAGTCGAGCACGGACTGGGCGGCGTCGGCCGTTCCGGCGGGTAACCGCAGAGATGTGGTGCTCTTCGCCGGGGTCAGGTCGCGTCGGATGGCGGGGTTGAGTTCTCGGAGTTTCTCCAACGGGATGCCGGAATTCGATGCCAGGAACTGGAGATCCAGGGCGTCTGGGATATCGATTTCGTCATAGTTCCATGGCGTTTCAACCGGCGCCGTGAAACCAAATGCCTCGGGGTCCTTGGCGACAATGACCGAGGCAATAAAGGCGGGCACGTAATTCCTGGTTTCGCGCGGAAGGTATCGACGAAGGGTCCAGAAGTCCCGGCTGCCCGACTTGCGAATCGCACGGCGCACGTTTCCGGCACCCGAGTTGTAGGCGGCAAGGGCGAGGTACCAGTCGCTGAATTCTCCGTACAGATCGCTGAGGAATGCCGCCGCCGCCTCGGAGGAACGAACCGGGTCTCTGCGGTCGTCCACCAGCGATCCGACTTCGAGCCCGTAGTGGCGGCCGGTCGAGGAAATGAACTGCCACATCCCGTGAGCGCGCGCACGGGAGTATGCCGTGAGCGAAAAGGCTGATTCGATCAGGGGAAGGTACGAAAGATCGAGAGGGAGGCCGGAGGCCGCAAAGACGGCTCGGATCATCGGGAGATAGGCCCCCGCCCTCGAAAGACCCACGGTGATGCGTTGGTGGTATTCACCCTGGGCACTCATGGTGGCGATAAACTTCTCTACGGTCGGGTTGAGGACGAGTGGAAAGTCGCTCTTCGGCAGCCCGTTTTCATCGACGGTCTCTTCGATGTCCGAGGAGTCGACGACGATATCGATCGGCGGCAGGATCACCAGATCTTCTGCTGGGGTGAAAACCTCGTCAAAGGGCTGTTGCAGGGCCTCGATCTCGTCGCTCTCGTCGATGATCTCGGCGAGATAATCGACGTAGACCTGACGGATTGGATAGCCGGGAGGCGTGTCGAACACCATGCACAGAGCCTCGTTGGCGTACATCATGGCCTCGGTCACGTTGCCTTCGGCTGCCAGCCTTTGAGCTTCAGCCATGGTGTCGTCCGCCCAGTCACGGGTGGATTCCTCCCATTCATTGAACGAGGGTGGGGGCGCTGGTCTGGCAACGGTGGTAGTGATCGGATCAGGTGCCGAAGCACACGACGCCAACAGCAATGCTGTTGAAACCAAGAGCAGCAACCGGCCGGTCGAACCGATCGTGCGAGACGTCAACGAAGGTTCTCCAGATCCAGAGAGAGGTAAAGACTGAGTCTCTTGAGACCATCGGCACTCTCGATGTCGAGTGAAACCGGGTCAAAGGAGTGAATCGTCTCCCCCGCCTCGTCTTGGATCCGAATCGCGAACTGAACACCACGCATATTCCTGAACACATTGGAGTTAACTGACCGTTCGAGTCTCTTCCTCATCTCCCGGGTCGGGCCTAATGACGACGACAGCAGGCTGTCAAGATCGAGGTCCGGTGACGACCCGGAAAAATCCCGGTCGCGCAAACTCATCGTCGCCTGTTTTCGCAAACCGTCGAGCTCGGCGAGAATATCGACCTGGTTCGTGACCTGGACCCGCTTGACCGGGGGCAGGGTCTCGATCTTGCCGGATGAACCGTTTTCGAAGCCGACCTGAATCTCCTCCTCTTCATCCGGCTGAAAAGGGGATTCATCAGTGGGTTGAGCCGCCTCCTGCTCGGGCGGCGACCATTCGGCTGCCACCGGTTCCGGTTCCGCGCTGGGAAGGGCCTCTTCGACGGTTGGTGCTGTCGTTTCCTCAACTTCGTTAAACCTGACGTCAGGCGCTGCCTCAGAGGCCGTCACCGGTCCGTCAACGACGGTGGCGTCCTCGGGCGGAATCGGGTGATCACCGACGCCCTCTTCTGCGGCGCGCACCAACGATTTCGCAGAAATCGGCGATGCCGGCTGCGGCGATTTCACCGCTCGAACCGTCGTTGATGCAACCTGAGCGCTTCCCTCGGTCGCGCCACCGCTCGCATTCATACGTGTGCGAAGCTTCTTCAAGGTCAGTTTCGTGATTTCCTTGAGGGTCGTGATGACCCCGTCTCCGGTGACCGCAGACGCCTCGCAAAACAGGAACTCTCGCTCAGGATTGAGGTCCGCATCGAGTTCGTCGACGCTGAGGATGTTGGAGAGGTCGCGCTTGTTGTACTGGAGCACGATCGGAAGGTCGGAAAGCGAAAGCCCTAAATCCTTGAGGTTTTCTTTGAGCGTGGCAAAGCTCTCCATGTTCGCGTCGCGCATCGGGCGCTGGGAATCGGCAACGAACACAAGACCATCGACACCCTTCAGTACGAGCTTTCGCGTCGTGTTGTAGAAGACCTGGCCGGGCACCGTGTAGAGCTGAAGGCGAGTCTTGAAACCACCGATCGTACCGACCTCGATCGGCAGCAGATCGAAAAAGAGCGTGCGGTCGCTTTCGGTCTCGAGCGAGACCATCTCACCACGGGATCCGGGCGCAGTCTTAGCGTATATATAGGAAAGATTGGAAGTCTTCCCACACAGGCCTGGACCGTAGTAGACGATCTTGGCCGCCATCTGCATTGTTGCCCAATTGAAGAAAACCATGGCCGAATTGCGATCCCGTCCGCAAATCCCAACCTAACATAACGACCTGCAACGGTCAATTTTAACAATCGGTTGCGTCTTTTCGGGATTTCAATCGAGAGCCGGGATGGAGGTCGTGCCTGGCTGGGCGGGATCGCCGACGATGCTACAATAAATTGGGTTTGTCCGATCGCCCATATCCATTGGGATTTTATCGTTTTCCCGCATATGGCGTTGGACTATTCAGCCCGGGTTCGACGGGAGTTATCGATGGAATTGAGCAAGAGAGCGTTGTCCGTTCTCTGCGCCATTGTGGAATTGTATATTCGCTCTGGCGAGCCTGTGGCGTCGCAGAGGGTTGCCCGCCACAGCCGGCTTGGACTGTCCTCCGCCACCATTCGCAACGTCATGGCAGAGCTCGAGGAGGGTGACTTCCTTACAAGTCTCCACAGTTCAGCCGGGAGGGCCCCATCCGACAAGGGATTCCGCTTCTATATCGACAACCTGCCCCAACGCACCGCGCCGCCTCCGGCTGTGAGAAACGCTTTGGCCAGCCAGATTCTGACGATGCGGCGCGAACTGATCGAGGATATTGAATGGGTGGCGCAGCTTATCGCACAGGTGACCAATGAGGCCGGGGTGGCCGTTCGCCCGCTGGGCGAAGGCCCGGTGTTGGAGGCAGTTTCCCTGGTGCTCCTGGAACACCGTGGGGTGCTCGGCCTGGTCGTGGGGAGTGATGGAAGTGTCGAAAAGAAGGTGCTCGAGCTCGATGACACCCTCTCCCGAGATGATCTCCAGCAGCTGTCCAACTTCATGACCCGTCGCCTCTCAGGTGCACCGCTCCAGGACACCGATGCGTTTCTGGCGCGTTTGGGTCAGGATGAAGAGCCGGGCCCCGACGGCGAACTGCTGGCCAATGCGCGATCGGTTGTTCGGCAGCTCTCGTCGATTGACGAAAGCGACATCGAAGTTCGCATCGCGGGCACCGAAAATCTTCTGGTATCGACCGATTTTTCAGAAATCGAACGGGTCAGATCGTTGTTGTCCACCCTCGAGGATCGAACTCGAATTGCGGCCGAGTTTCGGCGGGCATTTGCCCGCGGCCGGACCCAGGTCTTGATTGGCGGTGAGTCCGAGACGACAGCTCAGGGTAGTCTGGGAATTGTCGCGACGCTGTACTTCCGGGATCAGCGGCGGGTCGGGGCGGTCGGGGTGGTCGGACCGAGGAGAATGGACTATCAACGGATCGTACCGGTGGTGGAGTTCATCGGAGATTCGCTGACGCAGATGCTCGAGACGTCTGGAGCTGACTATGCATGATGAGATCGACTTTCCGGGACAGCTTGGGGATCTCGGTGACGACGAGATCGAGATTGAATTCGTCGATGGCGAAGACGATCAGACGGTGACCGAGCCCGAGCCCGATCCCGAACCCAAAACTGAGAGCAGCGGCCAGGCGGACGTCGCTCTCAGCGAGGAGGCCGGGTCCCAGAAGGCTCAACAACTGCAGGCTGAGCTTGATCATGTGCGGGATGTCTATTTGCGGAAGCTGGCCGAATTCGACAACTTCCGTAAACGGGTTGATCGTGAACGAGAGGATATCCGACGGGCCGCCCAAGAGGATTTCATCCGCGAATTGCTGCCGATCATCGACAATTTCGAGCGCGCGCTGCAGCACGCCGACGACGACAGTGGCGCTTTCCATCAGGGTGTCGAAATGATCGCCAGACAGCTGCACGACACTTTGGAGCGCAAGGGAGTGACCGAGATCGACCCGGTAGGCCAGATCTTTGATCCGGAGGTGCACGAGGCGGTTCAGCGTGTTGAGGGCGGAGATCACCCGCCCGGTACCGTTGTCTTCGTGATGCTCAAAGGCTATAGCCTTGGAGATCGTCTGATTCGGCCGGCAATGGTGGGAGTCGCTGTCGATCCGGTAGCAGGAGACGGCGGCACCGGAGGCGAGTTGTGAGCAAGATCATCGGTATCGATCTCGGCACCACCAACTGTTGTGCAGGCGTCGTCGACGTCACCAAACCGGTTGTTATCCCAAACCGGGAGGGCGCTCGCACGACCCCATCCGTTGTCGCGTTCACCGCGGCCGGGGAGCGGCTGGTCGGCCAAATCGCTCGGCGCCAGTCGATGACCAACCCGCAGAATACGGCCTATGCGGTAAAGCGTCTCATCGGCAGGCGTTATGATTCCGAGGAGGTTCGGTGGTCGAGGACGTTGGTGCCATACTCCATCGTCGAGGCGGAGAACGGTGACGCGAGCGTCAGTATTCTCGACCGGACCTACAGCCCACCCGAGGTTTCCGCCCTGATTCTCCGCGAAATCAAGGAATTCGCTGAAGAATTTCTCGGCGAGGAAATTACCCAGGCCATTATTACGGTCCCGGCCTATTTCGACGATAGTCAGCGTCAGGCCACCAAGGACGCTGGAACCATCGCCGGCCTCGATGTCGTTCGGATCATCAACGAGCCGACTGCGGCCTCGCTTTCCTACGGCTTTGGCAAGGATAAGAACGAGGTCATCGCAGTGTACGACCTCGGCGGCGGAACCTTCGATATGTCGGTCCTCGAGATCGGGGACGGCATCTACGAGGTCAAGTCAACCGCCGGTGATACGTTCCTCGGTGGTGAGGATTTTGACTCGAGGGTGATGGAGCATCTGCTTCAGGAGTTCAAGACCGAGACCGGCCTCGACCTCTCAGAGGACATGATGGCGATGCAGCGCATCAAGGAGGCAGCTGAAGCCGCGAAGTGTGAGCTGTCGACTGACGAGGAGATCGAGATATCTCTGCCGTTTATCGCCGCAGACCACACCGGACCCAAACACATGCAGGTTCTGTTCACCCGCAGCCAACTGGAAGGCCTCGTTGCGGATCTCGTTGAGAGAACGCTCGAACCGTGCCGGAATGCCCTCGAGGCGGCGCGCCTGGAGCCGGAACAGATTGACGAGATCATTCTCGTGGGTGGCCAGACCCGCATGCCCATGGTGCAGCGAACTGTGAGCGAGTTCTTCAAGCGGCAGCCGAATCAGGACATCAACCCGGATGAGGTGGTTGGAATCGGAGCTGCAATTCAGGCGGGTATCCTCCAGGGCGAGGTCAAAGACTTGATCCTCCTGGACGTGACGCCGCTGTCACTCGGCATCGAGACCCACGGTGGGTTATTTACAAAAATCATCGATCGCAACTCGACGGTGCCGACGAAGAAGTCGATGATTTTCACGACCGTTAGCGACAATCAGACGACGGTGAATGTCCACGTTCTCCAGGGTGAACGCGGTATCTCGAGCGAGAACCGGTCCTTGGGTCGTTTCGACCTCGTCGGTATTCCGCCGGCCCCACGCGGTGTTCCACAGATCGAAGTGACGTTCTCGATCGATTCCAACGGAATTGTCAACGTCGGCGCGCGCGACTTGGCGACCGGCAAAGAACAGAGCATCGAGGTCAACCCGGCAGGCGGCCTGTCGAAGGAAGAGATCGATGCCCTCATCGCCGAGGCTGACAAGTATCGCAAGGACGACCGTGAGCACCGCGAGATCCGCGAACTGCAGAATCGTCTCGATGGCCTCCTTTATACAAACGAACGGGTGGTCAAAGAGTTTGGCGCCGGTCTGTCACCCCAGGATCGCGAGGAGGTCCGGGCGACGTTGAATCGCGCGCGAAAAGCGACGACCAGTGAAGAACGGTCGGTGCTCGAAGAGGCCATCTACGCGGTGCAGGATGCGGCACAGATTCTCACTCAGGTCATCATGCTCGACCCGATGGCCGCGCTCGGCGGCCAGATGAAGATGGCGCCGGACGTGCCCGGCGATGATCGCAGCGACGATACCGAAAGCGAGCACTAAACCTCGATGCCCACTGATGATCGGCGAGATTACTACGAGATTCTCGGCGTCGGGAGAGATGCCTCTGCGGCCGAGATCAAGACCAGCTATCGCGGTCTGGCGGTCAAGTTCCATCCCGATCGGAACCCCGACCTCCCGGATGCCGAGGAGAAATTCAAGGAGGCGTCCGAGGCGTACGCCGTGCTCTCCGACCCGGACAAACGAGCACGTTACGACAGGTTCGGACATGCCGGGCTAGGCGGCGAGGGCTTCACCGGTTTTGACCCCAATTCATTCGGCGATTTCGCTGACATTCTCGGTGATCTCTTTGGTTTCGGCGACATGTTCGGATCGCGTCGCCGTCGGTCGGGCTCGAACGCGAGGCGAGGACACGACCTGCAGTACACCCTGAAGCTGACCCTCGAGGAGGCGGCAACCGGGATCGAACGGTCCATTCGCGTGCCCAGATTAGAAGGCTGCGAGCGCTGCTCAGGGTCCGGGTCAGAGCCCGGAACAACCCCCGAAAGCTGTTCGACCTGCCAGGGAGCGGGGCAAGTTGCGTACCGGCGGGGGTTCCTTTCAGTAGCCCAAACCTGCCCTTCGTGCGGTGGTTCGGGTCGGGTGAACCGCGATCCGTGTTCCGACTGTGAAGGGCACGGGAGGATCGAAGAGGAGACAACCCTCAAGGTGACGGTTCCGGCGGGGGTCGATAGTGGGATGCGACTGCGGCTCGCGGGGGAAGGCGAAGGCGGTACTTTCGGTGGTCCACCCGGCGACCTTTTTGTGGTGATGGATGTCGACCAACACGATCTCTTCGAGAGGGAAGGCGCCGACCTTCATATCGAACTGCCAGTCTCGGTCTTCCAGGCCATGCTCGGGGTCGAAGTGCCCATCACCACGGTGCTCGGAGAGCCACGAGAGGTCGCCGTTGACGCCGGTTCGCAACCGGGGGAGGTCATCCGCCTGAGCGGAGTCGGGATGCCGCATGTCAATGGGCGGAGGCGTGGCGATCTCTTTGTTCATCTCCGGGTCGTGGTGCCCAAAAAGCTCTCGCACGAACAGCGCCGGCTGATCGAGGAGGTCGCCGATATCGGCGGCGGACTCGAACCGGAATCGGACGGTGGTTTTTTCGATCGTCTGCGGCGGGCGTTCGGCGGCGATTGATCTGCGAGCTGGCTGCCATGGGTGCCTTTCTGAGCATCAGTTGCTCGCTACCGGTGGCACTCGAAGAAGAAATCCCAACTCTCCTTTTCGAAATACCTGTTTTGGGCACCGAGATCAAAAACCGGCGCGACGATCGCATCGACGTCACGGTGTTCCTGGCAGATACCGAAATCGACCGGACCGTCGAAGTGCAGAGCCTGATCGCGGCGGCAGGTGGCGACCGTTTCGAGGTCGTAATCGTCGAAGAAGAAGACTGGATGGAGAACTACCGAAGGGTGGTGCAACCGTTCGAGGTGGGCTCGACGTGGTGGGTTGATCCACGTCCGGACACGCCGACCGCTGCCCCTGAGGGCCGCAAACGACTCGTGGTTCCGCCGCGGATGGCCTTTGGTTCGGGCAGCCACGAGTCCACGCGCCTCATCCTCGGCTCCCTGGAGACCGCTGACCTGCGCGGGAGGACCGTGCTCGACGTGGGAACCGGTTCGGGGATTCTCGCCCTGGCCTCCGAGACGATGGGGGCCCAACGGGTGCTCGGTGTCGATATCGATCCGGTGGCAATTCGCATTGCATGTCAGATCCGCGATCTCCAGGAATGGCAGCCGCGTGTCCATTACGTGACCGGGTCTGTAGGTTGTGCAGCTCCTGCACTTTACGATTTCGTCCTCTGCAACATGATCTCCGCACATTCCATCCCTCTGCTCGACGCGATGACCACCGCCCTCGCTCCCGGCGGGATTCTGGTGCTCGCGGGGCTGCTGGTGGAAGAAGTGGAAAGCGTCACCGGGGAGCTCGAGCAGCGTGGGCTGATGACGTCACCGATGATTGCACAAAATGAGTGGGCGAGCCTCAGCGCAGGATGGTCACGATGAAAACGCCGCCATGGCTGCTGGTGTCTCCAGGCTCGATCCATGACAAGGCTGTTGTCTCCCTCGATGACACGGAGGGGCGCCACGCCACCGGTGCACTGCGTCTTCGCAGCGGCGATGAGGTCGTTCTTACGGACGGTTCGGGTTTGACTGCGGCGGCGCGGCTGGCGATCGCCGGGAGGTCGCGAGTGGACGCCGAGGTCATGTCCTGTCAGGTCATTCCCCAGTCGCCGGGAGAGGGTGTCACGCTGGCCCTCGCAATCATCGACTCCAAGGCCATGGACTGGGCGGTTCAAAAGGCGGTTGAAATCGGTGTGCGTCGGCTGCAGCCGATCGTCACGGATCGCACCCAGGCGGGCCGCCGCGTGAGCTCTGACCGATCGGCCCATTGGCAGCGGGTTGCCCGTCAGGCGCTCAAACAATGCCGGCGCGCCTGGGCAATGGAGATTCCGGAAGTGCAGACCCTGACATCCCTGGTTGCGAGTCAAGATGCAGCGGGAGTCGTGGCTGACCCCGGTGGAGTAACCGTTCGCAGGTTGCAGCTGCCACGAAGCCGCGTGCTGGTGGTCGGCCCGGAAGGTGGATTCTCCATGGCCGAACTTGAGATGTTCACGGATCGCGAGTGGACCCGCCTCCGTCTGGCCGCGCATACCCTGCGGTCGGAGACGGCCGCCGTCGTTGGCGGAGCGATGATGGTCGCGTGCGACGAGGACGCGTAGAATCACCAGATGAATGAAACTACCCTGTGGATTGACTCCCACGCTCATCTGACCATGTTTGGAACGGATGAGCTCGCGATCGTGTTTGATCGTGCGGCTGAAAAAATCGTCGGTGGAGTTCTTGTTCCCGCCACCGGGCCTGGGGATCTCGAAGCGACCATCGGGTTGGCAGAGGACTACCCGGAAAAGGTGGTGGCTGCGGTTGGCGTCCATCCCCACGAGGCGTCAGCTCTTGATGCCGGCTTGAAACGGACGCTCGAGGCGGCCCTGGCTCGGCCAGGGGTGGTCGCGCTCGGCGAGATAGGCCTGGACTACCACTACATGAATTCCCCACTTGAGGATCAGCTGGTCGCCCTTGAATGGCAGCTTGATCTCGCTCTCGAAACGAATCGGCCGGTGATCCTGCACAATCGGGAGTCGTGGTCTGATCTCGAATCGAGGCTGAGCGCGAGAGCGGGCCGGCTTCGCGGGATCTGCCACTCATTTGCAGAGGGTCCGGATGAGGCCTTGAGAGTGATCGAACTCGGGCTGATGGTCGGCATATCCGGAATGGTGACATTCAAAGCAGCCGACAATATTCGAGAGATGGCCGCGGTGCTTCAACCCGAGATGGTTCTCGTCGAAACTGACAGCCCATTCCTCGCCCCGGTGCCGCATCGGGGTGAGCGGAACGAACCGTCGTACGTGCCGTTGGTCGGTCGCAAGCTGGCTGAGGTGTGGGGGACAACGGTGGAACGTGTTGCGGAGAGATCGACGACAGGTTTCAGGACATTGTTTGGCGTCGACGATTCGTGGCCTGTCTGAGACACTCGTCTCAAAGAGCATTTACTTCTGACGATTTGCGGGGTCTTCCAGAGATACCGCGTTCTGGATTCTACGCAGGTGGGTGGTGTCTCTCAGGCCTTCTTCGGACGGCGGCCGCGCCGGCGCTTGATATTTTTGAGGCTGATCGTCAGCATCTTGGATGACGGGTCGCGTCCCACATCGAATCGTTGTGCCTCGTCAAAACTGAGACCATAGAGATCAAAAAACTGTGGCGCTTTCAAGCTCACCGAGCGTCGCCTTCTGGAGAGTTTCAGGGCACCGTCATCCTTGCCATTCCCGGTGATCTGAACGCCGACGATCTTGCGCGTTTTGTCAAAAAACAAGACGGCATATGATGCCGAACCGAGGCCAAAGGTCTCGACACTCTCGGCGTCAAATGAGATCAAACCACTCGGCCGAATGGTAGCCCTGGGCCTTACGTCCGAAGATTGTGGAGGGATGAATTTTTCGAACGCCATTGGTTACCTCCCAAAGAGACTGACGCCAGAATACGGAAAGGAATCTCGAGAGTCAAGGAATTCTCAACAAATTTTGATCGTTTTTTGTACGAAGATTTGACCAAAGGGATTTCACTATTAGTGCACATTTTCTGTTGGAGCGATGTGTCTTTTTTATGAAAAATTGGAACAAATCTTTCAATTTCAATGAAATACGATTCACCGTCGTTGCGAATACACCCGGATATTTCACCTCTGGATACAGAATACTCGGTCGACCGAGTCGCAAGATATGAAGGATTTGCTGATCCATCCTGACGTTGGTGGATGGTCGTAGCAGTGTCCTGGGATTCACGATAGACTTCGGTCGTGGATATATTCGACGAAAATGTCGTGCTGAGAACAAGTGCCGATGAATCCGTGGGTTTTGGGCGCACCACGGCGGCTCGAACGCCGAGGCAATTCGCAATAATACCGGTGGGATACGCAGATGGATATTCGCGGTGTCTTGGAAACAGGTCCAGGGTCCTCATTCATGGGCGCTTTGCACCGGTTGTGGGGCGGGTATGTATGAACATCATGATGGCCGATGTGACTGACATACCTGATGCAGAGATCAGTGATGAGGCTGTTCTGATCGGCGGTCGGGGAGACGACCGGATCGAAGTTGAAGAACTCGCGATGCTCAACGAAACCATCAATTACGAGTTCCAGGCTCGTCTGTCACCGGAAATCCCACGGGTCGTCGTTTGATGCGGGCCAGCGTTGTCATTCCCACGTACAACAGGGTGGGGAAACTGCGAAGGGTCCTGGATGGGCTGGCGGCCCAGGCCAGATGCTCGGATGTCGAAGTTGAAGTCATTGTCGTGGATGATGGTTCAGAGGACGAAACTGGGCCGTGGCTGGCGGAGGTCGGTGTTGAGCAGGGTTTGATCGTGATCCGGCAAACCAATGCCGGCCCGGCAACTGCGCGGAATCGCGGCGTCCGCAAGGCGACGGGAGAGATCGTTCTCTTTCTCGGTGACGATACGATTCCGCAGCCGGGCTGGCTGATGGCCCACCTCGAGGAACACCGTCTCTTCGGGGGAACGGGACCGCTGGCGGTTCTCGGCCACACGTCCTTCCCTCCAGACGCCGAGAGCCCGTTCATGAGGTTTATCAACGAGTACGGAGCTCAGTTCGGGTACTCGATTATCGAGGATCCGCGTTCGGTGCCGTTCAATTTCTTCTACACTTCGAATGTTTCTCTGCCGAGGGACGAACTGATCCGTCACGGCGGCTTTCGGGAGGATTTTCCGGCCGCCGCATGGGAGGACATCGAGTTCTCCTATCGAGCGCAGAAGGCCGGCCTCAGTCTTTGCTATCAGCCTCGAGCCAGATCCATACATGAGCACTGTGTTCGACCACGGACGTTTTGTCGCCGGCAGAGGACATCCGGGCTTTCGGCCGCGATTTTTCAGAATCTCCACCCTGAGCTGACGAGTCTTCTCGGGGTAGCTAAGGCGAGGCAATCAGTTCCTTTCGAGGGCCTGAAACGACTCTGTCTGTTGGGTTTGATCGAGGTCGGAGAGAAAATCGACGGTCTCGTGCCGGCGGCGACCTACCAGCAGTACCTCGACCTGTGTTACCGCAAGGGGTTGGCAGCAGGATTGCATTCTCTGTGACCGGAGGTGCACGATGAAGACGACGTGGGGGCCATTGGTGGTGCTGCTGCTTGGCAGTGGACTCGGGATTGCGGCGGCCCAGAATGGCTCACAAGTGACCGCGAGTGGGAGGTCGGATCAGCCACCGCCAGGGGCGGCAGTGCCATCCGCAGGCTCTGAGGGCGTTGACGCGAGCTCGGTCATGTTGCCGTGCATACCCGTGGCCGCCTATTGGACGGGACCCCCGCAATCAGCAGGGATGCCTCCCGGGCCAGAGTTGGCGATCGTCAGCACTGATGTCAGGCCCAAAGATGCTCGGCTCTATCTCGACGACAGGTTTGTGGGCCGTGCACGGTACCTTGATGGGCGGCCGGGTTATCTGTACCTGGCCCCCGGTTCGTACCACGTCGAGCTCCGTTTGGATGGATACGAGACCGTCGGGATTGACCTCGTTGCAGAGGCGGGGTGTCGTTTTGATCTCAAACACAGGCTGCAGCGGGTCAAGGGAACGCCAAAGGAAAAGAAGGCGGACAACTATGGAAAGGGCAAACCCTTCAACCGTGTGTACGCACCGCCCCAATCAGCTGCTGAAAAGCACGTGGCAGCGCTCCGCGGTGCCCCTGATCCCGGTTTGAGGCCCGACCTCGGGCGAACCGACTCGGGCAGCGCAGAAAAGCCCGCGGCGGGAGCGGCGCTGAAGCTGAGCGTCATTCCGGCCTCCGCCTCCATTGCAATCGACGGCAATTTCGCAGCCACCGCTCAGGAATTGACGCGCATGGAAGGGCCGTTGGCGCTTCCTTCCGGGAGCCACCTCATCGAGTTCTCGGCCCCCGGTTATCAGAGTCTTTCGCGGAGTGTCGACCTGCAGGAGGGCCAGGTCCTCGAGCTGTCCGTGGAGTTGACACCTCCTGGAGAAAAGTCGAATTGACCGGGTCGTTTCATCTCGCCCTGAGAATGAAACTGACAATCGCGATACGGTCGGCAAATCCGTGATTCTCCTGAGTTTTGTTGATCCCTTTTTCTGGACATCGCCGACGGCAACGTGGTAGGATGAGGCATTATTTGAGAAAGGGAGGGGTTCGGGGACGCTGACCACCTTGTATGCCTACCTATAATAGGCCAACCTTAAAGGCCTGCCATAATTTCCTATCGTTTTGATCCTACCGAATTGGCAGAACCGTCCCTCCCGATTTTACTCAGCCCAGCCTCACGGCTGGGTTTTTTGATGCGTGGAAATCTTCAGCTCGGTTGGCTGGAACCGGAGTCCACCAGGGTCCCGGGCTCGATACCGATCGATCTCAAAGCTGCTGCCCATCTATCGGCGGCGGGAACATCAAAGAGGATGTCGCTATCCAACGGCGCGACCACCCACGAGTTCTCTTCAATCTCAGTTTCGAGTTGACCTGGAAACCAACCGGAATAGCCGAGCAGGAGGCAGTACCGGCTGTGGGTCTCATCGAGAGTCAACCGGACCAGCATATCGGTATTGCCGGACACGGCGAGCGAGTCCGAAATGCTGATGTCGTCCTCCGCCGGCTGGTGTGCCCCTCGCTGAAACAGGACGAAACCCTGGCTCGGCTGGACCGGCCCGCCGGCCAGCACCTGGGGTAATTCATGGTCGACCTGTTCCTGGCCGAGTTCGTTCAAGATGTCGTGCATATCGATGTCGAGTGGGCGGTTGACAATCAGACCAAAAGCTCCGTCCGTATCGGAGTGGACGCCGAGCAGGACCACCGATTGCCAGAAGTTGGGGTCAGCCAGGTTGGGCATCGCGATGAGCAATTGCCCTGCAAGTGACGGGGACGAAGCATCCACAGCTCAATCCTATCAGGGAGGCAAAGGGCCGGCCGCAAGGTGGAGACTTCTAATCATTGCGGCACCTTCGGGAAGGTCCGGGGGCCTCGAGTTCCCGGGCTGTCCGAAGGTCATTCTGAGGTTGTGGGTCCCAAAATCCCAATCAACGATGAGGCTGTTGTCGCTGTTGGTGCGGATTGATGCCGGTGGACCCCATGCGGCGATGGCCGCCGCCGGGGTTGCGGTCCAATCGATGCCTGCCGCAAACCGAATGCGATAGGGCGTGTAATCGAGCAGATTCCCGGCGTAGAGAACGATTTCCGTCAGGTGCTGTTGGGTGTCGAATGCGAAGGCCCAGATCACTGCAGGCCCCGCCTCCGCAGTCAGTGTTCTGGCCGACGGATCAGCCGACGCCGCTTCGAGGCTTTCGATGACAGAGTCGTGACTCTCACCAAGCCTGACCCCCATCGCACCTGCTTCCCGGACATCCACCTCGAGCGGCGCGGCAAACTCGGCGAGGAGTGACTGCACTTCGGGCTCGGCGAGGAATCGCCGGCTGCCGGGGAGGGTCACGGCGAGGTAGAGGTCGCGCGCCCCGCTTCTCAGGAGCTCTTCGAAGATCAGGTAGGCCTGTTGAGTATCGCCGATCAGGTAGGAAGAGGCCTCGAGGTAGATCGCGGTCTCGGGCTTTTCGGGGTGGATGGCGACCGCCTCCCTGAAGGCCCGATTCGCGGGCTTGTACCGGCCGAGGTGGAAATACGCCCTCCCGATTTCGGCGGTGGTGATGTATTTGATTTCCGGGTTGTCGGAGTCGGCAAAGGGCGACAGGATCTCAATGGTTTCGGCGTAACGGTGGCGTTGTGCGGTCTCGCGGGCGCGAGCGAGGGCATCGTCGAAGTCCTCGCACCGGCCGATCCCTCCCACCAGCACGATCGATACCACGAGATGCCAAACCTTGAGCTTCACGAGTCAAGGCTACCCGGAAAAGCCCGTGGACGCCAATCGCTGCTGTGACCCATCGTGGGGTATCGGCTATATTCCAGGAATGAGCCAAACCGACCACCGACTTCATATTTCCCCACCTGTTCGGCCGCTCGACAAAGAATCGGCGGAGTTGCTGCGTTCGGCCCTTTCCGCCTGTCCCGATGTGGCCTTTGCTCATCTGGTGGATGTGCAGGTCGAGGGCGTCCAGGAACAGCCGAGCCTGTCACTTTTCGTATGGCTCGTCCCTGCCGGCGTGAGGTCCCTGCGCGGCTCTCTCAATCTGGTGTCCGAGACGGTTGCCGGCGCCATTCCCAAGGATCGTTATGTGGATGTCTTGATTCTCAACTCGGCGCCGGAGTTGCTGGCAGATGTCGAGCGTGCCGGGCGTCTGTTTGTCGAGCGTGACGCTGGGGAGCGAAGAAGGGCCCTGGAAGCAGTGGCGCAGCCGCATGGCGAAGCGTGACGGTGAGTTGACCGTGCTCGATAGACCGGGCTGATCCGTGGTCGCTTCTCTTCCTCGTGCGAGGGTAGTTTCGAGTCATTGTTCAATCGCAGTTGTTGCGCTGCGAGCGAGGAGACCCGTACAATGGGCTTCCCGGAGGCCGGAGCGTCGCCGGGCCGAGGGGCCCGGGTGGCGGGCCGACAGGGACCGCAGCGGTAGCTTTCCGGGCGCCGAAGGGAAACGGCATGGAAATCGACAGTTCTGAAATCGATGGCGTGACCGTGATAGCAGTGCGGGGAGTCATAAATTTTGGTGAGTCCGCACGCCAGTTTTCCTCGTTTCTTCAAGGCCTGCTCGATTCCAGGGTGCCGGCGGTGCTGGTGGACATGTCCGGCATCGACAACGTCGACTCGACCGGTCTTGGCGAGTTGGTGGGCTATCTCCAGCGTTTTGAAAAGGAGGGCCGCCGGTTGGCCTTGCTGCGGCCCCACCGCAGGATTTTGAGTCTGCTGAGATTGACCCGGCTGGATGAGATTTTCCCGGTCTACGAGGACCGGGAGGGGGCCATCGCCGAACTCAGTCGCTGAGTTCGTGCAACCAGCCGAACGAGTCGTCGCGCGCCCCGGTCTGGATGCCGACAAGGGCGTCGTACAGTTGCTGCCACCGTGGATCGAACGGGTACTCCCAGCGCTTCTCACCGTCAACGATGGCGGATACCCAGGACAACACGGCGGCGGTGCCGCAGCAGGCGGCGGCGTCAAGGTCACCGAGCTCCTCGATGGCGATCTTGCGTTCTTCGGTTGGCCAGCCAAAGATCTCCGAGGCGATCTCCATCAGTGAGACCCTGGTGACGGATCTGAGAATGCTCGTCGATGACGGAGTCAGGAGGGTCTCGCCCTTGAAACCGAGGAAATTGGCGGCCCCGATTTCCTCGATATAGCGATGGTCAACCGGATCGAGGTAAATCGCATCCACAAAACCCGCCTCTTTGGCCTCACTCCAGGGAGCGAATGAAGAAGCGTAATTGCCGCCTGTCTTGATGTGTCCGGTCCCCTGCGGCGCGGCACGATCGCTGCGGCTGACCATGAAACTATTGCCCTGTTCCGGACCGAAACCACCTTGGTAATAGGGGCCGACCGGACTGACAAAGATCCGAAACACATACTTCGTCGCCGGTTTGACGCCGATGTTGTCTCCGACCCCCAGGTACATGGGCCGCAGGTAAAGCGCCGCTCCGCTGCCGTGCGGCGGCACATAGGGCAGATTCGCCCGTGTGACCTCTTCGATGCCGCGCAGGAAGAGCTCCTCGGGGACTTCCGGCCCTTTCAGATAGCGGGCTCCAAGATTCATCCGGCGCGAATTTTCCAGCGGCCGAAAGGCGTAGACCCGGCCGTCAGGCCCGCGCTGTGCCTTCATTCCCTCGAACAGCTGTTGCCCGTAATGAAGACACTGGCTGCCTTCGCGCAGATGCATTGTCGAGTCTTCCAGAATCCCGCGAACCCGCCAAACCCCGAACTCGAAGACGGCTTCGAAACGGTAGGGGCAGGCAAGGTAATCGAATCCCAGGCTGGAGAAATCGAGATGTACCGTATCGCGATCATCGATGAAGTAGTATCTCGGTTTCTCCATGCAGGCCTCCTGAGCTTTTGATGGCTTCGGTTGTGAACCGCATTGACGACCAGAGGCCCGTGCAGTCGGTCATACCGACACCACGGACAGGATACCCGGTCCCACCCGCGTTGCGCTACTCGACATGGACTCGGGATTGAGCGAGAATGACCCGTCATTCGAATTTGCAGAGGTGTCATCCCGAGGTGACGTGTCCCGCGGTGGGTCACTATGAGATCGAGTTCCAACTTGGCACCATCATTGCTTTCGAATGGAGAGACAAGCAGAAAGGGGTCTTTATGAAATCAGCGTCATTGAAAACGATCGTTACCTTGTTCGTGGTCGTGGGTGTTGCAGCGACCATGATGAGTTGTTCCACCGGCACGCCCACCGACACGCCCGGCGTCGAGCGAATGGGCCAGTACATTCTCAAGGAGTTCGGGCCGGAGCTGTGGACCGTTCTCGGCTATCGATTTTCGAACACCCAACTCGGCGAGGAGTGGATGATTCTCGAGGTGGGTTTCAGTTCGCCCAACGGCCAGACCGCCACGGTGAAGCGGGAGAACGTCTTTCTCCGGTCACCTGCTGGCGATACGATTCAGCTGCCCTCGCAGAAGGAGTTCAACGAAGCATATGGGCCGTTGCGCCCCGTGATCGCGAAGGCCAACGTCGATCGCGACCCGTTGGACTATTTCCCTCCGAGCCGGCTCGAGTGCTCGGTCCAATTCTATGTCACACCCGGTGCAGGCGTGTCGTTTGACGAGGTCACCGTCAGTGACAGACGCGGCTGTTACGGCCGTCTCTTTGTCAACGTCCCGGGCGGTATCCAGAGCGGCAGGTGGACTCTCGGCGTCGACCTGGAGGAGAGCGAGATCCGGATCCCATTCGAGCTCGGGGAGTAGGGCCTCTCGGATCCAGGATGCAGGGTGCAGGACTCAGGTAACAGGTTCCAACACGCCGTCTGTTGTGTGGACGGTCCTGAATCCTGAATCCTGAATCCTGTGACCTGTGCGCTAGGGGAAGATCCCCCGGTGCTGGTAGACGGTCGCGATCTTGTTGATCGCGCTGATCATCGACGCGGTTCGGAGGTCAACTCCCTGATGCCGCTCTTTGATCTCCCGAATCTGGTGGTAGGCCTTGATCATGGTCTCTTCGAGACCCGAGTTGACGAGGTCGATTTCGTCGGCGCCGCGGGCGAAATCGCTGATTTCGGACTCGGAGTACGACGTACCGGTGGCCTGCTCGATGGCGTTGAGAATCTGCCGCGAGGCCTTTTCCTCGAAGCGTTTCTCCATCCGGCCAAAGCGCACATGTTGGAGGTTTTTAAGCCACTCGAAGTATGAGACGGTGACGCCGCCGGCGTTGATGTAGGCGTCAGGTACCACCATGACTCCGCGCTGGTGGAGGTTTTCGCTGGCTTCGGCAGAGACCGGACCGTTGGCCGCTTCGGCGATGATCTTGGCCTTGATCCTCGGGCCATTTTCCATGGTGATGGCGTTCTCGAGGGCCGCCGGAATGAGGATGTCGCAATCGAGCTCGAGCCCAATATCGCGGTGCTCCAGGTTGTCGGCGCCTGGGAAGTCGAGGAGCGAACCAGTCTCCCGTCTATGGGCCATGACGTCCTCGACATGAAGCCCTCCAGGCTTCGAGATCGCCCCCTCGTACTCGACGAGGCCGACGATCACAGCGCCCCCTTCCTCTTCGAGGAACTTTGCCGCGTGGTAGCCCACGTTGCCGAGGCCCTGGACCACCACGCGTTTGCCTTCGAGGCCGGGCATGAGATCGAGCGGGCGCATATCACGTCCGAGGCTGCAAACCTCCCTCAAAGCAAAAAAGACACCGCGGCCGGTGGCCTCGGTGCGTCCCTGGATGCCGCCATGCTGCACCGGTTTTGCAGTCACACAACCGAGCGCGTTGATGTCCTGCGGCGCCAGTGTTGCGTAGGTGTCGGCAATCCATGCCATCTCGCGTGAACCGGTGGCGAAATCGGGCGCCGGCACATCGAGCCCGGGACCGATGTAGTTCTTTTTGAAGAGCTCGAAGGTGAAGCGGCGGGTGATCCTTTCGAGCTCGCGCTCGGAGTACTCGTGAGCCGAAATCTTCACCCCGCCCTTGGCGCCGCCGAAGGGCACGTCGACGATCGCACACTTATAGGTCATCAGCGCCGCCAGGGCCATCACCTCGTCCTCGTTGACCATCGCTGCGTATCGAATACCGCCCTTGGTGGGCAGCATGTGGTGGCTGTGCTCTGCACGCCACGCGTGCATTACCTGAATGCTCCCGTCGTCCCGTTTGAGGGGGAAGGTGAAGTGAATCACGCTGTTGATGGCTTTGATTTGCTCGAGCAACCCCGGGCGGTAGTCGGTCAGCGCCGCGGCACGGTCGAAGTTGATATTGACCTGCTCGAAGAAGCTGATCGGAGATGTCATGAGCGGCCTCCGCTGTTGATCTTTGTTGGAGGATGATAGCAGGGGCTATCCGACCTGAGCGAGATCTCAGTCAACGGGAGTCTCTTTGCCTTCGCCTCCCGAAAAGCAATGAGAGAATCGGCTCGTGAGAATTCGGGTATCAGGCGGGCGCCTGGATGCCGGCAGGGGAGTGGATCGCGATGCACACGAGGAAAATTACGTTCGAAAACAGAACGGGACACAGATTGTCGGCCCTGCTCGACCAACCGGTGGACGACGAGCCCATCGCCTACGCCCTCTTTGCGCACTGCTTTACCTGTTCCAAGGACTACAAAGGGGTGGCGCGGGTCTCGCGGGCACTGGCCGCTGAACGGGTGGCCGTGCTCCGTTTTGATTTCACGGGACTCGGAGACAGTGAAGGCGATTTCGCGGACACGACCTTTTCGTCCAACGTTGCCGATCTCGTGGCGGCGGCGGAGTACATGGAACGTGAGCTCGAGGCGCCAAAGATCCTGATTGGCCACTCACTGGGCGGGGCGGCAGTGCTGCAGGCAGCGGCCCAAATCCCATCCGCTGCGGCCGTTGCCACGATCGCAGCGCCCTCCTCTACCGACCATCTGGCTGGGATGATCCGCTCATCCAATGCCGAGATCGACAGCACCGGTGAGGCCGAGGTCAAGATCGCCGGGAGGCCGTTCAAGATTCGCAGGGAGTTTCTCGATGATCTTTCGGCGGTGAACATGCGCGAGGCCATTGCCAACCTCGGGCGCGCCCTGATGGTTTTCCACTCGGCGGCAGATGACACTGTGGGCGTTGACCACGCAACCGAGATTTTTAATGCTGCGCGACAACCCAAGAGCTTTGTGGCCCTGGATGGGGCCGATCATCTCTTGAGTGACGCCGACGACTCCAGATACGTCGGTTCGATGATCGCCGCGTGGGCGCGTCGATATATCGGACCGTCGCAGGAGCAGTTCAAGACGAGGGTGCTCGGTGACAACCTCGTTGTTGTTCGCACCGAGCAGGGCTATCGAACCGAAATCGTCGCCAACGGTCATTCGCTTGTCGCGGATGAGCCCCGTCGTCTGGGTGGAACCAACACCGGGCCGACCCCCTACGAACTCCTGGCTTCGGCGCTCGGCGCCTGCACCACCATCACGCTTCGTATGTATGCAGATCGCAAGGGCTGGCCTCTCGACGCGGTCGAAGTGCGACTGCAGCACGAGAAGATCCATTGCGAAGACTGTGCTGACGTTGAGGGGCCCCAATCCAAGATCGACCACTTTACTCGCGAAATCAGTCTCGAAGGCTCTCTCGACGACAAACAGCGCCAACGGATGTTGCAGATCGCCGATCGGTGCCCGGTCCACCGAACCCTCGAAAAACCGGCTGAAGTCACGACCACTCTGGTCGAGAGATAGATGGTTCGTTCGAAATCGGTTGGCATCCCCCCCACACAGTTTGGAGAGAGCGGTGGAACGTCCTACTCGTTTGTCGGTTGAGCTGCCGGTGCCGGAGCCTCCGCCGCAATCAGCGGCTCGATCTCGGCTTGCTCACCGAGCGTCTTGATGATCTCTTTCACCTGCGTGCCAATCTGTTGTTGGGTGAGGAGCTGTCGCACCCGATCACTACTTTCTTCGAGAGTCAGGGTGGCCTCCGGCTTCTTCTCCTCGACCGTGATGACGTGAAACCCGAAACTGGTGCGAACCACATCGGAGATCTCGCCCTCATCGAGGGAAAATGCCGCTTCGGCAAACGGCGGCACCATCTGCTGATAGGTGAAAAAACCGAGGTCTCCGCCCTCTGGCGCACTCGGTCCCTGGGAGAGCTCGCGGGCGAGCTCGGCAAAGTCCTCACCGGCGAGGGCCCTCGCGCGGGCTTCATCGGCCTCGGTCCGTGAGTTGATGATCGTATCGGCGTCCGCATTCTCGCCGGCCGCGAAGATGATATGTCGTGCGTGGACCTCTGCGGGGGTCGTGAACAGGGCCTGGTTTTCGGCGTAGAACGCGGCGATCTCCTCGTCGCTGACCGTAATGGTGGGCGTGACCTGCTTTTCGATCAGTGTTCTGACCAAATCCATCTCCTTGATGGTGATCAGGAGCTTGTCGTAAGAGCTCCCCTTCGTCGCTAGCGATTGATCGAGTTTTTCTCTGCCGCCAGTCTGCTCTTCGATTTCCTTGGCCATCTCGGCGACCCGGAGATCGTTGACCTTGTAGCCCTGACGACGAGCTTCCTGGGCGAGGAGTTTTTGCTCGACAACCCGTTGCGTTGCCATCTGCACCAGCTGCTGTTGGTCGGGCGCTTCTCGGCCCTGGGCATTCAGTTGGCCGGCGATGTTGGCCATGACCATACTGACCTCGACTGCGTAGATCGTGTCACCGTTGACTCGCAGGACCGGTGGGTTGACATCGGTGGGAGGTGCCGGTGCCTCCTGTGCGTAAACGATCGTTGTCACGAGGAACAGCGCCAACAGGGCATAGCGTGGATATCGATTCATGTGAAGCCTTTCAGTGCCGTTCGCGGGGGTTTGAGTGTGCGAACGAGAGTCCAGAATATCATTTTCAGTGTTCGAGAACCGCCACGAACGCTCCCCGGGCACCCCGGGAGGCAACGGAGAAACGAAATCCGGAGGCCGTCGCGTACCTCTCGAGAGTGACGGGGTCGACAAACAACCATGGGTAGGCTTGTCCTTCAATCGTGCCGTAGGTCAGACGGAATTCCACCTCGCCGGGATAGCTCTCAGCGTGAGACCGGCCCTGTCTCATGGAGTCGGTGAGCGATGGCAGGATGACCGTGAGGTCAGCGGAGTCGCAGACGATTCGTCCGTTGGAATTGATGATCTCCCGTGCTCGTTTGAGGAATGCCGCCAGCCCGATAAGCGTACCTACGAGACCAATGCCGTGCATCAAGAGGAGGATGGTGTCGTAGGTCGCACCATCCAACGCCCCGAGGTCACCGCAGCGGGCATCACGCACCCCGCGGTCCCGCATCACCGCCACAGCGTCGTGGCTGACATCGAGGGCGGTCACATCGAGGCCCCGCGCCTGCAGCTCGAGGGCGTGCCGGCCGGCGCCCGCGCCCAGATCAAGCACCCGTCCGCGACACTGGGATAGAGCCCGCAGCTCGAGGTCCGGGATCGGCAGGTAGATCGGGCGGTAATATTCCTTCACCGGCGTCGGTTCATCATCCCAAAGGTCGGAGTGAACGATGAGATGGTTGTTCTCGAGGCCCCTGTGGTAATCGAGCAACGCGCGGCCGAGTGGGCCCCAGCGGGCCGTATCACTGTCCGTTGGGCTCACGGGCCAGGCCAGGGCTCGCTGGCGATCGGTTGCGGCGTCATCACCCGCATCACCGGCAGCAGACCGACGGTCTCGTCCCAATAGGGTGTCCGGCGGTACCACCAGAGGTAGCGTTCACGGCCGTTTCCGGCGAAGTCAGAGTCCTCGAGAGCGGTTTCCCACTTCTTGGTGACCTCCGGGTCTTTGAGCATTTCGATTGCGAGGCTCTCGAGAACGTCGCTGCCGATGTAGATCTTGCGTTCGAAGACCGATGACACCGCGCCCCACCGCACCAGCGAGTCGGGCGCCTCGGGCTCGAAGAGTTGGACTGCGATCTCGAAGTTCGGTTGGTCTGCGGGAATCCACAGGCTGCCGGCCGGGATCTTTCGGGTCTCGGTCTGGCGACTGACCGCGAAGTCTTCGACCATCACGACACCCTGAAAAGACGACGAGGCGAACGTCGGGTTGGCGAGACGGATGGTCTCGACCTCGAGTTCCGCCTCGCGGGTTATTTCGTAGACCCGGAGCTTGTGGCCGGCCACCACTTCGGCGATCTGCGGCCAGCCGGGGAGCACCACGTAGCCCCTCGGGCGCGGCAGCACGAGCTCTGGCACCGGGTGGTGGCGCCACTCGAACTCGACCTCGCGGATCTTCCCTGGGTGGTATTCAACCCTCTGACCGCCAGAGACGATGGATTCCTCTACGGTCCAGTCGAAGGCGGGCCAGGTGATCGATTCGCCCTCTGCCTCCACCCCCCACGTCACCACCACCTCCGATGGGTCGGCGTCTGCCCGTCCCAACGCGGTGACGCGCTCGTCAGCGGCGGACACCGCGCGCACGAGTTCCTTGCCCGAACGGCCGACCTCGAGGATCAGCTCCTCCATAAAGGTCTGGTTGGCCAGCACCCGGTCGCGGAACGGCTTGTGGGCGTGCATCTCGACCAGGATCGACGGCCTGTTGCGGAGCGGAAAGTAGCCGGAGGAGTAGCGCGGCTGCGCGACGTCCCAGATCATGCCTGCCGCGGGGTCGGTCCGGGAGACCAGGTTCACATAGGGACCGTTGGGGTGGCCGGCGGCTTCGGTCTCGGCCAGGACCTTCGGCAGGTGCTCGCTCACCCACGCGGCGACCCCGGGGTCGAGTTGAGGCGCCTCGGCCACAAGCCAGGTCAAGACCCAGGCGTGATCCGAACCGTTGGTGACGTGGTTGTCGACGTGGAGGTCGGGTCTCAGGGTGGCGATAAGACGTGCCATGGCCCTGGCCTCGGGGCTGGCGAGGCGCAGAAAATCGCGGTTGAGATTGATGCCGCCGGCGGTGGCGCGGTAGCCCATTCCGTCCACCGGTCCGTTCTGGTTGGAGCGGTTGTAGGGGGAGACGTTTTCGTGGCCATCGGCGTTGTAGATCGGGGCGAAGACCGTGATCACATTCTCGGTCAGGTCGGGACGCCGCCCCAGGGCGATGTCTCGCAAGATCATCAGCGTCGCCACCTTGCCATCAACTTCACCTGCGTGGATACAGCTCTGGATGAGCAGGATGGGCTTGCCGGTGGCCTTCAACTCGGCGGGGCTGAACACCCCATCCGAAGAAACGATCACCAGCGGAAGATAGAAGCCGAGCCCCGACGTGCCGAAGGTCGAGACGCGGATGTTCTCGGGCGCCGCCTTGACGATCTTGAACAAGAACGCTTCGGTCTCAGCAAGCGTCGAGGTGGCCCGGAAATCGATCTTCTCGGCCACCGTCAGCCATTCTTCGGGGACCGGATCCTCAGCGGAGACGATGATTGAAGCGAGCAGAACGGCGGCGAGAACGAGTGCCTTTTTCATGGGCGACACTCTAACCGATTCTGCGGGTCGTGCCTAAAGGGCTCGACCCGCAGAATCGGTACCGTCGCCGTCATCTGTCGCTGCCGCAACCTCTCGCCGGTACCGCTGTAGCCGATCGCAGCCGCCTTCGACTTTCACCAACGGTGACGGACGAGTTCGGAATGCCGGGTTCGCTCAACGCCGAGGAGGGGGAGGGGCGACTCTGCCTTGTGGACGTCGCAGCCGCGGAGGGTCATCGATCTCCATTTGCAAGACGCCTGAGGTTGCGGACCAGGTCAAGAGAACGTTGCCGCCGATCGCGTTGATACCGCGAAGGAGCCGCTCCTCGGAGTTCGGCTCGATTCGTGCCCAAGTGAATCCGCGGTTGCAGCTCCGATAGGTGCCGAACCTCGTCGTCGCATAGAGAATCTCCGGGCGATCGGGATCCACTGCCATTACGCGCGGCCCGCCTTCACATATGAGAGGCCCGGATGTCTTCCACTCCCTGAGAGGGTCGCACTCATCGCTCCAACTGCCGTCGATCTCGCAGCAGATCAGCATTCCCGTGCGAGCCAGCCTCCACGTCTTCCCGCCGTCGAAACTGTGGAAAGGCCCGACCTCGGTCGCGGCGTAGATTCGCTCCGGGTTGACAGGGTCGAAGGCGAGGTGCGCAACGTTGTGATAATCCTCGCAGAACCACGGGTTGCAGGGGGACACAGGTTCGAGCCCGCTCGAGCTCGGCAACCAGGTGTCACCCCTGTCGTTGGACACCAACAGCCCGCCATAGGTAGAGGCGAAGATCGTTCCCGGTTTTCCGGGATGTGGGTACAGACCCAAGACCGTGGTCTCGTCGGGGAGGGTGAGCTTGATCCAAGACTCTCCACCGTCGATGCTGCGATAGGGGATGCCGCGCCAGTCGACTACGGCGTAGAGTGTCCCGCTCTGGTGGGGATCGGCCGTCAGAATGTCCATGGTGTCGTCGCTGAATCCGGACCAGACCTCGGTCCAGCTTTCCCCACTGTCGATGCTCTTGACGACGGCCGAGTCTGGTTTTGAAGCGTACAACACATTGGGCATCAACGGGTCGAGTGCTACCAGCGGGCCCGCCTCTTCCATCGTGTCGAGCAACCTCCAGGTCAGCCCGGAGTCGGTACTCTTGAACACACCTTCCCCGCGGGACGGATAGGGACCGGTCGCGGCGTAGATGATCGACGGGGAAATCGGGTTCACCTGCAGACTACGGACCTGGCTGATGTTCAGCCCACAGGTGCTGATCGTCCAATTGGCCCCGCCGTCGAGCGAGCGGAAGACGCCGCGCCGTTCGTCAGAGGCCTTCGCCGCGAGATACATGACGTCTTCATCGGCGGCGCTGACTGCCATCGCCCAAGACCAAAGATCGCCGGTCTGCGGGCCGTACCGATGCCAGCTCGAGCCGCGGTTGGTCGATCTCCAGATGCCATCGCCACCCGACGCGTAGAGCGTACCGGTGCGATTCGGGTCGGCCTCGAAAAAGCCACCTCCACGCATCCACTCATGGTCGCGGACCGTCCAGGTTCCGCATTCGTTTCGGGTCGTCGCTAGCGCGCCGTGGGAGGGCAGGTAGATCGTCGCGGGGTCTCGGGGATCGAACACCGCGTGATCCGTCGCGTAGCCGGACGGCAGACTGCACTCGTTCCACGTCGTCCCGCCGTCACGGCTTGAAACCGCCCTCCCGGATTCGCTGAGGGCGAAGACGCGGTTGGTGTACACGGGGTGGATGACGAATTCGTGGATGCGTTCGATCCCATCTGCCATTTGGATCCAGGAGTCGCCGCGGTCGACGCTGGTGAACACCATTCCCTCGTCGATGACGGCCAGGACGAACTGGGAGGTGTACGACCTGAGATAACGTATGTCGCGATTCTCGCCGAAGGACACCTGTTGCCACGTGTTGCCACCGTCAACGCTCCGAACGAGCCCGCCCCTTCCCCATGTGTTCGCCACCATCACGTCGGGGTTGATCGGATCGATCTGGATCGACCAAACGATGGTGCTGCCGATCCCGTTGCCCGTTCGGACCCAAGACGACCCGCCGTCGTCGCTCCTGTAAAGTCCGTCGATCGTGCCGGCAAAGACGACGGAAGGATCCCAAGGGTGAATGGCGAGCGATCTCACCTGGCCGCCCGGCGGGCCGATGCTCGTCCACGTATTCTCGCCGGCCGACAAGAGGTTCAGAGCGATCAGGCAGGTCCCGAATACGAGAGAGGCAACGCGTGTGGTTCTCAGTGGCATGGTATTCGAAGCACCCCTTTCGTCATTTCTACTTGCACGCGACTCTCGGGAGCATCAGCTGCCTTTCTCGATTATCGGTCGCGACCATCTCGTTGTCGAGGGGTGGATATCCGCTTCTACCGACCGTGCCCCAGACTCGAACGACAGAATCGGTACCGTCGCCGGCTATGCCGGCGACTGCGGCATATCAGTCTGTTCCATCATCGACAGGGCCTCGGGACGTGGGGCGTTTTTTGCCGCGTCCCAGTAGGGGGAGAGCCGGCGCAGGCTGGCGACGATCTCGGGGAAGACTTCGATGACGCGGTCGATCTCGGCGTCGGTGGTGTAGTGGCTGAGGCTGAAGCGCACCGAGCCGTGAACGGCGGTGAAAGGGACCTTCATCGCGCGCAGGACGTGCGAGGGCTCGAGCGAGCCCGAGGTGCAGGCGGAGCCCGAGGAGGCGCAGATGCCGTGCTCCGAAAGCTGGTAGAGGATGCCTTCGCCCTCGATGAAATGGCAGGCCACGTTGAGGGTGTTGTCGAGGCGCTTCGCCTCGCCGCCGTTGACCTCGAGATAGGGAATCCGTGCCACCAGTTCGTTCTGCAACCGGTCGCGCATGGCGGTGATTCGCGGGACGTCGTCTTCGAGGCGTTCCATCGCGAGTTCCAGGGCCCGTGCGAGACCGACGATGAAGGCCACGTTCTCGGTGCCCGCCCGCCGTCCGTCCTCCTGGTGACCGCCGAGCAGGAAGGGCCGGCACCGCGTGCCGCGGCGGATGTAGAGGGCGCCAATGCCTTTCGGTGCGTGCAGCTTGTGGCCGGAGAACGAGAGCAGATCGACGTTTGCGAATGACCCGCGGAGGTCGATCGGGAGCTTGCCGACCGTCTGGGTGGCGTCGGTGTGGAAGACGATCGAGGGGTCGGTCTCCTTGGTGATGCGGGACAGTTCCTCGACCGGAAAGATGACGCCGGTCTCATTGTTGGCGTGCATGACCGAAACCATCAGCGTGTCCGGACGCAGGGCGCGAACAAACTCGCTTTTGTCGATGCGTCCCTGGGTGTCGACCGGGATGAACTCCACCTCGATGCCGCGGCGTTCCAGATCCTTGCCGACCTCGTACACGGCGGGGTGTTCGACGGAGGTGGTGATGATGTGGCGCCGATCGGGGTTGGCGGCGATGGTCCCGAAGATGGCGGTGTTGTTGCTCTCCGACGCGCACGATGTGAAGAGGATTTCGGTGGCGCGGGCGTTGCCGAGCAGTTTGGCGATCAGACGCCGGGACCGGGCAACGG
>JASJGQ010000129.1:0-7459 GCA_033791425.1 Acidobacteriota bacterium | reverse complement strand
CTGCGACAGCAGGTGAACGCCGCGGTGGACGTTGGAACAGTCGCGTTCGTAAAAGTTCCGGACCGCATCGATGACCGCGAGGGGCTTCTGGGTGGTGGCGGCGTTGTCGAGATAAACCAGCGGTTTGCCGTTGACCTCCTGGTGGAGGGCTGGAAATTGGGCGCGGATCGCCTCGATCTCGAGGGCGGCCGTAGCCTCGGCAACAGCCTGCGGGGTGGTCATGCCCCATCTCCGGATCGTTCCATGAGGGCGAGTCGTTCCGAAACCCTTTGCTGGAGTTCTTCACGCAGCGGCTCCAGCGGAATGCGGTCGAGGACCTCGCCGGCAAAGGCGAGGGTCAGGAGCCGGCGAGCCTCCTCGCGGCCGATCCCCCGGGAGCGCAGATAGAACACCGCGTCGTCATCGAGACGGCCGACCGTCGAACCGTGCGTGCAACGAACATCATCGGCAAAGATTTCGAGTTGGGGGTTGGAGTTGGCCACCGCGTCATCGGAGAGAATCAAATTGCGGTTGGATTGAGTCGAGTCAGTCTTCTGGGCGTCCTGTTCGACTACGATACGGCCGGTAAAGACCGCCCGTGACGATCCGGCGAGAACGCCCTTGTAGAGCTGGTGTGACCTGCAGTTCGGGGCTTTGTGGCGCAGGGTCAGGTGGGAGTCCGCCTGCTGTTTGCCATCCGTCAGATAGAGCCCGTCGAGAGAGGCCTCGGCGTCTTCCCCGGCGAGATCCACCTGAATGTCGGTTCGGGCGAGGGCCCCGCCCAACGATATCGCCTGGGCGCTGTAACGGCTTCCCTGGCCCATGACAACGTGTCGCGACGCGAGATGTTGGGTGGTGGGCGTTTCGTCCTGGACGATCACGTGGCGCACGACAGCCTGTGCCTCGACGACAATCTCGCTCACCGGGCAGCTCAAAGCGGAGCCTTCAGTGCCCACGTGATGTTCTTCGATGGTGACGCCGCTCGCTTCACCGGCCACGATCAGGATGCGGGGAGCGCAGACCGTCGGACTGTCGCTTTTTCCCGCAAAAAACAGCAGCTGAATCGGGCTCTCGACCTCGACTCCGGCGGGCACGTGGATCACGGCGCCATCGGCGAGGACCGCGGTATTGAGAGCCGCAAACGGCTGGTCATCGAGTGACGTCAAACTGCCGAGGTGCTTCTTTACAATCTCGGAGTCCGATGCCGTCGCCAACATCAGGTTGGAAACGACGACGCCGTCGGGGAGGTCGTCGACCTCGGAAAAATCCGGTGAAAACATACCGTCGATAAAGACCAGAGCGTGGGCATCAGCCCGGCGCCAGGGAGTGACGTCGATGCGCGACGGGACAAGGGGCGGTGCCGAAAACTCGGTCTCTTCGATGTCCTTGAGCCGGGTGAAGCGCCAGGCCTCCTGACGGCGGTTGGGCAGACCGAGGGCCTCGAACCGTGTCCGGCCCTGACCGCGCAACTCCTGCAACAACACCGGCGCCGGTGTGGCAGCCGCAGTGTCGAGAATCGTGGCGAAAGAAGGGTTGGTCATGGTGGTCCCCTTCAGGCGCCAACGGCGGCCGGCTCGGTTTCCAGCCACTCATAGCCCTGGTCCTCGAGCTGCAGCGCCAGATCGCGTCCCCCGGAACGGACGATCTTGCCGTCCATCAGAACGTGCACGAAGTCGGGCTCGATGTAGTTGAGCAAACGCTGGTAGTGGGTGATGACGACAAAGGCGCGGTCGGCGCTGCGCAGCGAGTTGACGCCCTCGGCGACGATCTTGAGGGCGTCGATGTCGAGCCCCGAATCGGTCTCGTCGAGGATCGCCAACCTGGGCTCGAGGACAGCCATGTGGAAGATCTCGTTGCGTTTTTTCTCGCCGCCCGAAAAACCGTGGTTGACCGGACGCTTGAGCAGGCTCTCGTCGAGCTTGAGGAGCTTGGCCTTGTCGCGAACCAGGGCCAGAAAGTCCATGGCATCGATCGGGTCCTCGTCGCGGTGGGTTCGGATCGCGTTTAAGGCGGTGCGCAGGAAGTAGGTGTTGGAAACGCCGGGGATCTCGACCGGATACTGAAAGGCGAGGAACAGGCCTTCGCGTGCCCGCTCCTCGGCATCGAGTTCGACGAGGTCCTGACCCGAGTAGAGAATCTCACCCCGGGTGATCTCATATTCGTCGCGGCCCGCGAGCACGCTCGCCAGGGTGCTCTTGCCCGAGCCGTTGGGCCCCATGATGGCGTGGACCTCGCCGGGTTTGACCGTGAGGTCGATGCCTTTGAGGATTTCTTTGCCGCCGATGGCGACGTGGAGGTCTTTCAGTTGCAGCATGTCATCTCCGAGTTATGGAAGTGTTGAGTTGTTAGTTTTGAGTTTTGAATTGCCGCTGCCCGCCCGTCGATCCCGGGGCGTGGCAATGGAACTAAAAACTCAAAACTGAGAACTGAAAATTGATTTCTCATCCGACACTTCCTTCGAGCGAAACCCCCAACAGCTTTTGCGCTTCGACGGCGAACTCCATGGGCAGTTCGCGGAAGACCTCTTTGCAGAAGCCGTTGACGATCATCGAAACCGCGTCCTCGGTCTCGATGCCGCGCTGGTTGCAGTAGAAGATCTGGTCCTCGCCGATCTTCGAGGTGGAGGCCTCGTGCTCCATCTGCGCGGTCGGGTTGGCGATCTCGATATAGGGGAAGGTGTGGGCGCCGCAGCGATCGCCGATCAGCATCGAGTCGCACTGCGAGTAGTTGCGGGCGTTGTCGGCCTTCTTGGCCACCTTGACCTGGCCCCGGTAGGTGTTCTGTCCGCGACCGGCCGAGATGCCCTTGGAGACGATGGTCGACGAGGTGTTTTTACCGAGGTGGATCATTTTCGAACCGGTGTCGGCCTGCTGGCGACCGGCGGTGAGCGCCACCGAGTAGAACTCGCCGACGGTGTCGTCCCCTTTGAGAATCACGCTCGGGTATTTCCAGGTGATGGCGGAGCCGGTCTCGACCTGGGTCCAGGAGATCTTGGCGCGGTCGCCCTTGCAGATGCCTCGTTTGGTGACGAAGTTGAAGATCCCGCCGACGCCGGTCTCCTTGTCGCCGGGGTACCAGTTCTGGACCGTCGAGTACTTGATGTTGGCGTCCTCGAGGGCGACCAATTCCACAACCGCGGCGTGGAGCTGGTTTTCGTCGCGCATGGGCGCGGTGCAGCCTTCCAGGTAGCTCACATGCGAGCCCTTGTCGGCGACGATCAGGGTGCGTTCGAACTGGCCGGTGTTGGCGGCGTTGATCCGGAAATAGGTGGAAAGCTCCATCGGGCAGCGCACGCCCTCAGGGATGTAGACAAAGGACCCGTCGGTGAAGACCGCCGAGTTGAGGGCGGCGAAGAAGTTGTCGGCGGTCGGGACCACCGACCCGAGGTACTTCTTGACGAGTTCGGGGTGGTCCTGGACGGCTTCCGAGAACGAACAGAAGATGATCCCGAGCTCGGCGAGTTTGCCCTTATAGGTGGTGGCCACCGATACGCTGTCGAAGACCGCGTCCACCGCCACGCCGGCGAGGATTTTCTGCTCGTCGAGCGGGATGCCGAGCTTTTTGTAGGTGGCGAGAATCTCGGGATCGACCTCGTCGAGGCTCTGGAGCTCTTTCTTCTTCGGGGTCGAGAAGTAGGAGATGGCCTGGTAGTCGATCGCCGAATACGTGACATTCGGCCACGTCGGCTCGGTCATCGTCTGCCAGTGTCTGTAGGACTTGAGCCGCCACTCGAGCAACCACTCGGGTTCGTTTTTCTTTGCCGAGATGTGGCGGATAACGTTCTCGTCAAGCCCGGGCGGCAGGGTGTCCTGCTCGACGTCGGTGACGAAACCGTGTTCGTATTCGCGGTTTGCGAAATCCTCGATGATCTTTTGCTGGGTTGTCATTTCTTCGTGTCCTCACCCGCGGTCGGGCCGCTTGGGTTATTTCGTTCAGCTCGAGCATCCCTCGACGATCGGCAGCAGGTGTCCTTTTGGGCCTCCCGCACGCGGTGGCCGCGTACTGCGGACGATGTCGCCAACCGTGTAACCATCCAAAAAATTGCCGATGACCTCGCCGAGCCCGTTCCACACCGGGCGCAGTCCGCAGGAGGCATCGTGGGCACAACTCTCACCCGAGTTCATGCGGCCGCAGAAACCGGCGTCGTAAATCTCGTTTCCAAACGCTCCGACCACCTGGGCGAGCGTGATCGTGTCTGCGGCGCGTGTCAGAGAATAGCCACCGTTGCGGCCCCTTTCCGCCGCCAGCAGACCGGCTTCCCGCAGCCGTGCAACGACCTTGGCGATGGTGGCCTCGGGGATCCCTTCCTGCTCCGCCAGTTCGCGGATGTTCAGCTGCCCACCGGATCGAGCGATGCTCGTCACCAGCCGCAGACCAAACTCTTCGTGTTTGGAAATACGCACTTACGGCCCCCTTCGAGTCGATCAACAGCAATACATGAAATGAAATTCCAGATTCCTGTCAGTATCGAAAAATCATTGCCTGACAGATGGGCGGCTCGAGGCCGCGGCAATCCCGACGGCAGCCGGGACGGCTGCCCCACGAGAGCGACGAGTCACGTGAAAGGTCTTGTGGGGCGCGCGTCTCGCGTGCCGATTCGCCGCCCATTGCTCTCCCGAATGTGCTGAAATACACCCATGAAAATCCACCTCTCACGTTGGACGTGTCTCGGGGCCGATGACAATCTGCAGCGGATGAAGGTAGAGGCCCAACGGGCGGCAACGGACGGTGCCGAACTCGTGGTGTTCCCCGAACTCTTTCTCACCGGCTATTCCCGTGTGGTCGAACCGGCGCGCGCCCGCGGGGCATTTGCCGAGATCTCGAGCGGGGCGCCCGAGACTCTCTTTGTGATGGGTTCGATCAGCGAGGACCGCCGCAACAGGGTCACGGTGTGGCTTGGTGGGGCAGAGTTGGCCGCCTACGACAAGGTTCACCTCTTTGGACCCAACGGCGAGTTCGAGATGTGGCAGCCTGGCGACTGCTATACCGCCTTCGATTGGCGTGGCCTCCGGGTCGGGCTCATGAACTGCAACGACATCCGCTTTCCGGAACAGGCGCGGGCGCTCAAGCTCGAGGCGCGGTGCGATCTCCTGGTCGTGCCGGCCTGGTGGCCGTGGCGGCGCGACCACATCTGGTCATGCCTGCTGCAAGCGCGCGCGGCGGAGAACCAACTCTGGGTCATGGGCTGTTGTATAGCCGGTTCGGTGTGGCCGGGTGAGGACTTTGCCGGCGCGGGCAACCATGTCTTTGACCCCTCCGGCGAGCCGGTGCGCACCGCCGACGATCGAACCTACGAGCTCGACGTGGAAAACCTGCCGCCGTCGATCGTCGATCCACTCGAGGACTTTGTGGACGTCCAGAAACTCGACGTCATCGAGGCTTGATCAAGAGCAGGGGAGCAGGGGAGCAGGGGAGCAGGGGAGCAGGGGAGCAGGGGAGCAGGGGAGCAGGGGAGCAGGGGAGACTCGCTCCTTATCACGCTCGGATATCAATAAATGTCATTTCGACCGAGCGTCTTGCCACGGCGTAGCCGTAGGCGAAGCCGGCAGCGAGCGGAGAAATCTCCTAGGCGTTCGAGTGAATCCGCCATTCAGAGCGCGGTTCCCGGGAGGTGCCACCCATCGCATTGTTTGCCCGAGAGGTGTGGGCGGATTGATGAGGCGAGCCCAAACAATGCGACAAATGGCACCTCCGCCGCACGCGAACATCTGCGTTCATCTGCGTGATCTGCGGTTTCTCCGGATGGGCTGGCGGGATGGGCTCCCTTTCTCAGCCGACGAACCGATCCAGCATCCAGAATCGAGCTTCCAGAATGATCGAGTACGATTGACAGTAACGGAGACTGCATGGGACACCTCGTCGGCAAAGACATCTATCGCCAACTCGGCCGCAAGATCGATCGGCTGGGCACGCGCACGCCGTGGAACGAGACACTGGGTGAGATCCTCCAGGAGCTCTACACACCGGACGAGGCCGATCTGATCACCCGCATGCCCTACGGTCTGTCGACCCTTCGCCGGCTTGCGGCCCTCACCGGCGAGGACCCGACGACTCTCAGGAAACGCCTTGACCGTCTCTGCGATAAGGGCCTCGTGATGGACATCGAGATTCACGGCAAGTACCGCTACACGGTGTCACCGCTGGTGATCGGTATTTTCGAGCTCACCATGATGCGCACCGGCCCCGATCTCGACCGTAAGAAGATCGCCGGTCTCTTCCACCAATACATGGGCCCCGACGGCGTCTTTCACCCGGCCAACTTCGGCAACGGTGAGACCACCAGCATCATGCGTGCCCTGGCCCACGAGGGGACGATACGGGACGAAGACCACGTCGAGGTCCTCGACTACGAAAAGGCACGAGAGATCATCGACCGCCAGGACCGTTTCTCGATGGGTCTGTGCTCGTGCCGGCACGAAAAACACCACCTGGGCCACGCCTGTGACGCCCCCATGGACAACTGCTCGTCCATGGGCTACTCGGCCGATTACCTCATCCGCCACGACCTCGCCCGCGAGGTGTCAAAGACCGAAATGCTCGACAACGTCGACCGCTCGCGCGACCTCGGCCTGGTGATGAACGCCGACAATGTGCAGCGCAAAGTCACTTTTATCTGCCACTGTTGCGGGTGCTGCTGCAATGCGCTGGCCGGCCTAACCGATCACGGATTCACCTCGGCCGTCGTCACCTCGAGCTATATCGCGGTCACCGACGACGAACCCTGCAAAGGCTGCAATTTCTGCGAGAAGGCGTGCCCGATCGACGCCATCTCGATGGTGCCCGACACCAACCCCGAAACCAAAAAGAAAAAGAAACCCGCCATCGACCAGGAGTTCTGTCTCGGTTGCGGAGTCTGCGCCAACGCCTGCACCACCGGCGCCATGAAGCTCGAACCGCGGGCACAACGTGTGATCCCGCCCGAATCCACCTTCCAACGGGTGATCCTCTCCTCGCTGGAGCGCGGCACCCTGCAGTACCAGCTGTTCGACAACCCGGAGAGCGGCACGCAGGCCTTTCTCCGCGGTCTGGTCGGGGGCTTCCTCAAACTGCCGCCGGTCAAGAGGACGTTGCTCTCCGACCAATTGAGGTCGAGGTTCCTCAAGACTCTGGAGGGAGGCGTCTCCAGGCAGGGCAAAAGTTGGGCTGCTGAGATCTGATTTTTACGCCAAATCGACACCCGGTTCAACCGAACCGCTATGTTCGCGCTGGCACACACCTTGCTGCACCTCGTGCGATCGTCGATTGGAGGAGGAAGAATGCGTCTGAGCCGGTGTATCGCAGTCCTGGTGATGGTTTCAATCTCGGCCCTCGCCACCGGGGCCGGGTTACCCGAAAAGGTCGCGGAACGACTGGATTAGATCGTCACTCCATCCGAGCCCGACGAGTTTCAGGGCGGCGTCACCCTATTCCTTACGGGGGTGGGAGTTGGAGGCCGGACTTCGGCATGGCGGGTCGGCCGCCGGCGGGCTCGTCGCGTTCG
>JASJGQ010000128.1:0-4810 GCA_033791425.1 Acidobacteriota bacterium | reverse complement strand
TGAGGAATGAGGAATTCCGAACCGCCCTTCCCCAGTTCATGAGCGCCGGGTACGTGAGCGGCATTCCTAATTCCTAATGCCTAATTTGGAGCTCTGAGAATCTCTGATTCTCAGAGCTCCGCTTCCACCCTCAGCTCTCGTGTCATCAACTCGCGCAAGGCCGTTTGCGGATCCACTTCGCCGGTCAAGAGCCTCGTCATCGCATCGGTGATCGGCATGACCACGCCGTGGTCTTCTGCCAGCTTGGCCGCCGCCGGCGTCGTGCGAACCCCTTCCACGACCTCACGTTGGGAACCCAGGATGCTGTCGAGGCTTTCGCCACGGCCGAGCCTCTGGCCGAGGGTGCGGTTTCTCGAAAGACCGCCGGTGCAGGTGAGGACGAGATCCCCCATACCGGCGAGCCCACGGAACGTCTCGGCGTCGGCGCCCAAAGCGACGCCGAGCCGCGTGATCTCGTGCAAGCCGCGGGTCATGAGGGCGGCCTGGGTGTTGAACCCCAGCCCGAGACCATCGACGATCCCCGCCGCGATGGCAATCACATTTTTGAGCGCACCGGCGAGTTCCACCCCGATCAGATCAGTGCCTGCATAACATCGCATGTGGTGGTCGGAGAACTCCTCCTGGAGCCGCGCGGCGAGATCGAGGTCCGGACAGGCGAGGACGGCCGCCGACGGATCACCCAGAATGACCTCGCGCGCGAAGGTTGGACCCGAGAGACAGCAGAACCGATTGGGCTCCACGCCGAGGGCATCGCCCGCCACCTCGTCCATGCGCCGGAGGGTGCCGGTTTCGATGCCTTTTGACGCCGAAACCACAACCACCTGGTCACCGGTCACGGGTCGAAGCTCCTCCATCACCGAACGGCTGAACTGCACAGGAACGACCCACAACCAGACGTCGGCGTGTCCCGCTGCCGCCGCCAGATCGTCGACCGCGCGGATTCCGGGATCGAGATCGAGATCGCTGACAAAGAGAGGGTTCCGGTGATCGGAGTTGATGCCCTCCGCGACTTCGGGCTCACGGGCCCACAGCAGCACATCGTGCCCGCGGCGCGCCATCTGATGCGCGACAGCCGTGCCCCAGGATCCGCCACCGAATACACTCAGCTTCATATCACCTCCAGGAATCGTCGTCCGTCCTGACCTCGGTGCCGGTCAAAATCCTCCGGATGTTTGAGCTGTGGCGGAGGATGATGATCACCGAGGCCGCAGACACCGACACCAACGTCACCATGTCGGGATGGTCGATCAGTTTGAGGATTAACGGGAAGGAGGCGCTCGCCACCATCGATGCCAGCGCCACCCACCGTGAAACGACGAGGACCACGATCCACAGACCAAGGGCCGCCAACGCGCTGAGCGGGGCGATCACCAGGAAGGCGCCGAAGCAGGTGGCGACACCCTTCCCGCCTTTGAACTTGAGCCACACCGGATAGCAGTGCCCGAGAACTGCAGCCAACATGGCGGCGGCGACCCAACCGCTCTCGGGGTTGAATCGCGACATCAGCCACACCGGAATCGCACCTTTCAACAAGTCGATGATTGTGACGACCACGCCGACCTTCCAACCCGCCGTTCGCAGCGCGTTGGTCGCACCCACATTGCCTGAACCCGAGGCGCGAACATCCTTGCCGGTCATCAACCGGACCAGCAGGTAGGCCGTCGGCAGGGAGCCGGAGACATACGCCAGGACCACCAGGGCAATTTCGATCGTCACTCGAGAGGAATCCTTTCCAGCGCAGTGTATACCGCCCCTCCCGGTTGGAGCCGGCTTTCGAACAGCACGACCTCCCGGCAGACAAAGGTCAGATCCACCAGGGCTGCAGCCCATTCGAGATAGGCGTCGACCGCACCGCGCGGCCAGCGGGACTTCAGACGGGCCATCGTCAGGTGGGCCGTCCAGGGCCGTCCCTCTGCCGAGAAGCCCGCCCCGATTGCTGCCGCCTCTACTTCATCGACGACCGGACCCGCCCCTGCCAACGACCCGCCGATCCACGCTACTCGTGGTTTGACCGGCGATGGAAAAAACCCCCCACCCACGAGATCGCCGTTCACAACGCCACGACCCGAGAGACATGGTCTGAGGTCGGCGGCGAGTTGCTCCAGCGCGTCACGGTTCGCCTCACCAAAGAACTTGACAGTCAGATGCCAAGCCGCGGGTCGCGTCCATCTGGCGGGAGGCAGGGTGTCTCGTACGCGGTCCCGCGCCGCATCCAAACTCGCTCTGACCGCGTCCGGTATTTCGAAGGCGATGAAAGCCCGCGCGGTGGACGCTTGGTTCACCGATCTGCCGCAAGGCTGCGCCGCAGCAGGTCGAGAGCCGAGTTGACGCTCCACCGGCGAATGATCGACCGATTACCGAAAAAGACCCGGTGGCGGACCTCGACCCGGTTCGGCCCGGCGACTGCCCAGTGGACCAGACCAACCGGTTTCTCGTCGCTGCCACCACCGGGGCCGGCGATGCCCGTGATGCCGATGCCCCAATCTGCAGCCAGTCTCTCACGCGCCCCTTCGGCCATCGCCCGCGCCACCTCGTCCGATACGGCACCGTGCGCCACCAGAGTTTCATGCGGCACGCCCAACATCCCCTCCTTGGCATCGTTGGAGTAGGAAACGACCCCGCCGAGGAACACATCGGACGCACCCGGAACCTCGGTCAGATCCGCACTGATCAGACCGCCGGTGCAGGACTCGGCGGTGGCCAGGGTCTGGCGGCGTTCGCGAAGCTGATTGAGGACGACCTCGGCAAGCCCATCGATGTCGACACCGGCGACGTCGTCGCCGAGAACTTCACGAAAAGCGGCCTCCATGGTCTGGATCCTTCGGCGCGCCGCAGCCTCGTCCCCCTCCGCCGTCAAGACGAGGCGAAGCACGCCGACGGACGCCAGGATGGTCACGTTCTCCCGCCCGAAACGGCCATAGAGGTGGCGGATTTTTTCCTCGGTGTCCGACTCCACGACCCCCCCGAGCAGAAGGATTCGGCTGACCTTCGAGGCCCCTCCGCTCCACGTCGCGATCTCGGGCACGAGTTCGGTTTCGAGCATGCCCTCCATCTCCCACGGAACACCGGGAAACACCGCGACGATCCGTCCATGGGTCTCCACCATCAGACCGGGCGCGGATCCCCGGTCGTTGCGGAGCGGCCTCGAGCCCTCCACGACCCGCGCCATGGTGAGACAGACCTCGGGCATGCGGCGACCGAGGCTGCTGTAGCGCTCGCGGATCCAGTCCTCGACTTCAGCGCTGGGTTCGATCCTGCGGTCAAGCGCCCGGGCTATCCCGTCACGGGTCACGTCATCGGCCGTCGGCCCCAACCCACCGGTCACCACCACGAGGGCGTGCCGCGCCATCAATTCGCGAACCGCCGTCGCGACCTGGTCCACCTCATCGCCGGCCACCCGCTTTTCGTCGACGGAGATGCCGTACCTCGCGAGGGTCCGGGTGATGGTCAGCGAGTTTGAATCGAGGCGTCGATCGCCGAGCAACTCCGATCCAACCGCGAGACAGGCCGCCGTTCTCCGCTCTGAAGCCATTCAGGGTCCTCCGTCGACATCATGATACGACTTTCCCGACGTTTTTCCCGTGAGGAGCCACCTTCAACATTGTTGGCTCGAATCACCGTACCGACGGAGGCTGCCGTGCGTCCAACAATATTGAAAATGGCACCTCCGCCGCACGCGACTCGTTTTCGTGCGCTCTTCCGATGCGAGCGTTCGAACATAATTTTTGGGTGGGGGCTGTGATGGCAATTCCTAATTCCTAATTCCTAATTCATATTTCTTTCAGCTACAATCCTCCAGCCGCACCGCGGCTACCTACCGAAATTCATGGAGGCTGTACATGACCACCGTCACCCGCACGATTTCCGACTGGGCATCCCAGGTCCGCTACGAGGACCTCGGGCCTGAAGTCGTTCGCGAAGCCAAGAGATTTCTCATGGATTCCGTTGGCTGCTCCCTCGGCGGGGCCCAGCAGCACGACGTCCACATCGCCCGCAGTGTGCTCGGGGAAATGGCAGGGTCCGGCGACTGTCGGGTGCTCGTGACCGGCGAACTGTGGGACCCCGTGTCAGCGTCGCTCCTCAACGCCCTGATGATCCGGGTCATGGACTACAACGACATCTATTGGCAGCAGGACCCTTGCCATCCTTCCGACATCACCCCCGCCGCCATGGCCACCGCCGAACGAGCCGAACGTTCGGGTCGAGATCTCCTCGTCGGTATCGCCCTCGCCTATGAATTCGAACAGCGTCTGTGCGAGGTGTCCTTTCCGGGGGTCCGTGAAATCGGTTGGCACCACGCCACCCTCACCGCCGCCGCGGCGCCCATCGCCGCCGCCCGGATGCTCGGGCTCGATGCCGAACAGATGCAGCACGCCATCGGCATCTCGGCCTCCCGCCACTGCACGACGGGATCGGTGACCGCCGGCAAGCTCACCATGATGAAAAACACGGTTGACCCGATGGCGACACAATCGGGAGTGTTGGCCGCGCTGCTTGCCGAGCAGGGCTATACGGGGCCAGAGCACGTGCTCGACGGGAAAGAGGGCTTCAGTCACGTCTTCGATACCGAATGGAAATTTAATATTCTCACCGATGGCCTCGGCGAGAGCTGGCGCATCATGAAATGCGGTATGAAGTTCTTCCCCACCGAGGCGCTGACCCACGCCCCGATCTCCGCGACCCTCGATCTGATGACCGAGAACGACCTCGCACCCGAAGCGGTGGAGACGGTGACGATCTACTCGCTGGCACGTGCGGCCGACATTCTCGCCGACCCATCCAAGTACGACCCGCGAACCAAGGAGACCGC
>JASJGQ010000127.1:0-18536 GCA_033791425.1 Acidobacteriota bacterium | reverse complement strand
CGATCGGGCGAGACGCAATCAAGACGGACCGCGGTCATGCTCGACCCCGGTGGACGGCGGCTCGTTCGGTCCCTGAGTAAGATATCAACATATCGCCATTTTAGAATGATCTTAAGGAATGTCAAGACACCATCTCAAAGTTTCCATCTACGGGAGGATCAATGGCACGTTCACCTGACAGCACGCCTCTGGTCGAAGTGTGGATGGACGGAAGCTGTGAGCTGTGCCGCCGTTCGCAGGCGTGGTGCGAGCTGAGAGATCCCCGAGACCACGTCGTGTTTCGCGATTTCCGTGCCGCCGAAGATCACGAACTGCCAGTGAAACGCGGCGCCCACGAAGATTCCATGTGGGTCAGAACCACTGACGGCGAGCTCCATCAGGGCTTCGCGGCCTGGCGCCTCATCATGAGCCAGATCCCCAGGTGGCGCTGGCTCGCCAGGATCACAGGGTTGCCCCCGTTTTCCTGGTTCGGACCCCCGGTCTACCGGATGGTCGCCAGGTTCCGTAAGCACCTGGTGTGATCGAGAGTCACGACCAACCCGGCGCCGGCACGCCAACCTCGATCAACCTTTCGAACAACGGCCACTCCGACCACCGTCGATCGACCACGCGCGCCACCCTCCTGACGCCGACCACCGCATTGCTCACCAGGACTTCGTCCGCAGCCGCCACGTCGTCCACCCCAATATCGGACTCCCGCACCTGCAGACTCAGGGGGCCAACCGCCTCCAGCACCCACCGCCTCATCACACCTGGAAGACAGCGATCAGGGGCCGGTGGGGTGAGCAAGACGTCGTTGTGGCGCACCCACACATTGGCGACAGAGGTTTCGAGCACGTGACCGGAAGCATCCACCAGCAGCGCGTCGTCTGCACCCGTTTTCAACGCCCGTTCCCGAGCGACGTCCCACTTTTCACGGTTCAACATCTTGTGTCCGACCATCGAAGGGACGCCCGGCCAACGCTGGATGGCCAAACGAGAGGGCGGCAGCGCAGGGCCGTACTCCTCCAACCCAACGGCCGTGGCGACCACACTCCACAGAGAATCGATGCCGGCCCGGCCGACCACCCGCACCCGGGCAGGGCCCTCGAGGCCGTCGGATGCCAGCAGCCGACCCAGCTCATCTTCATCCGGAAGACGAATACCGTCACCGGCACCGAGCCGAGAAAGGCTCGCAGAGAGACGCTCAAGATGCCATGGCCACAGCAGCGGCCGACCCGCGTCGCACCCGACCGTGGTAAAGACGCCCCAGCCGGCACCGGGCAGATCGCGTCGACCTCCCTCCTGCACCAGACGACCGTCCCGCCACGTGGGGTTCATCCAACACCTTCCACCAACTCGAGCCAGCGAGCCACTTTAATCCGTGACTCGATTTCTTCAGCCACGGGGTCCGACTCCCAGACGATCCCGCAACCTGCAGCAAACTCCGTCCGTCCACCCATTGACCAGGCCGACCGGATTGGCAGTGCCATCTCCAGGTCACCGTTGCCCCCGATCACACCGAGCGCTCCCGCAAACGGACCGCGCGGCACCGGCTCGAGCTCCGCTATCACCTCCATCGCAGCAATCTTGGGACAACCCGTCACCGAACCACCGGGACACATGGCCGCCAGAGCATCCCACCACTCGAGCCCTGGACGCAACTGGCCCGTCACGGTTGCGACCCGGTGATGAACCGCTGGATAGGTGCATACGGATCCAGCATCCACGACTTTGACCGAACCGGTTTCGCAGACCCGGCCAAGGTCATTTCGTTCCAGATCAACGATCATCGCCAACTCGGCCAACTCCTTGGGATCGGCATCGAGCTCGGCCGCCAGGTCGCGATCCTGCGCCTCGGATCGGCCCCGTCGACGGGTTCCTTTGATCGGTTGGGTCTCCAACTCGGAGCCCCGCCGACGCAACAACAGCTCCATCGAAGCCGTCATCAACTCACCGTCACCAAAATGGAAACGGGCCAGATAATCGGGAATCCCACCGACGCACGACGCCTGCGCGAAAGCGTCCATATTCCCCGGTGAGTCATCGATGGTCAATCGCCGACTGAGGTTGACCTGGTAAACATCTCCGGCCGCGATTCGCTCACGAATCGTCGCCACCGACTCTCGAAAACCGGCGCCATCGAGACTCCAACGAGCGCTTGAACTTCGGTCAACTGGGACGCCCTTCGTGGGCGCAGCCTGGAAAAACCCCGGTTCCACCAACAACGCCCCCGTGGGGAGGGCGGGGTCGACGTCACGCACCGGGAGGCCGCCGGCGAACTCCGCACACGCTTCGTACCCGAGCCACCCGACGGCCCACGGCGCGCCGTTGCACACCGACCTGTTAGCCCACAAGTCACGAAAAGCCGCAGCGAGATCCGGCCAACGCGAGATCTCGCGCCCGGAGTCCTCGAACACCCAGTGTTGCCCCCGTCCGACGAGGCTGAAACGCGATTCCCAACCGCCGCGCCATTTTCCCCAAGCCGGCCCGAGCAGCTCGGCGCGCACCTCGGGTCGGTTCGAGCGGGGTTTGGTCAGGGCCGCCAATCGTCCACGGCTACCGGTGTGCCGAGGCTCCAGTCTTTGCCGACCGGGGCCACGAAAATGTCGTCGTCAAACGTCACCGGGCGGTATTTCGGCATGCAGAAAAAGACCCACTTCCCGTCACCGGTGGGCGCCGCCTGGGTAAATACGGTTCGGTGGGGACCGAACAACCGCAAGGCCCGAACCTGGCCCCCCTTGAACAGCAACTGGCGGTCTTCCCGACAGAAAAAGAGTTCGTTTTCGGGGCCTGTTCGTGGATTCCACTCGTTCCCGAAGCTGCAGATCTCAGGCGGCAAAGGCATGGGGCCGGTTTCCACATCAGGATCGTATTTGAACAGATCATCGCGATCGCGGCCCCCCCGATCCGAACCGAAGACGATCTTGGTGCGGCTCCCGGTCAGATACGCCGCGTCCCGAGCTTGACTGCCAATCCCCTCGATGGGTTCAACCTCGCCCCACCCGGCTGCTGCATTCGAACGACGGGCCACACCGACCCACGGCGGTTCGGATACCGACTCGAGAGTCACCAGACAGACGGTTTCGTCGTCGCTCACCCAGCTCACCCTCTGTTGAGCTGCATCCTCAAGGCCGGGGAACACCACCAGCTCAGGAGCGCCCCAGCCCCCATCTCCCATTTCGGTGCGGTAGGTTCGCTCAACAAACCCGGCGCCCTCGTCGGGAGAACCAAGGCCCTCGCGAAGAGCCCCGTGCCACGAATCCTCGGCGGTGGTCGGAGGCCGCAGATGAGCGCTGAAATAGAGCACGCGACCACCATCAACCGGGACCGGCGCCAACTCCGCACCAGAAGAGTTGATGAGCAGCGGGTCGTCGGGGAATGTCACATCAGAGGCGACCAACTTTGGCAGTTGCCACAGGCTGTAGGTTGCAAAGTCCATCAGCATGTCGGCATCGACCCAGAGCTCGGTGGAACCGTGGATCTGGGTGGTCCCCGGAACCGGCAGGACCACAACCTCCGTCCCGGAGGGTATGTCCTCGAGACTGGCCGAACCGTCGTTGGCGATGACGATGGTGTCGGGACCGACGGTCACCGTCGCCACCAGGCCCTTTTCCACTGCCGGGGTCGGTTTCCCCGTCTCCTCGTCGGCTGCCCGCAGAGCGCGAGGTGGCCCGACCCTGATCACAGCCGTCCAGAGATCCGGAGCATCGGGGTTGCGCGTCACCTCGATCAGATTCCCGAATACCTCGACGTCCGGCTGAGCCGTCGGTCTGGCGGGATCCAGAAAATCACATCCGCCCACCACCACCAGGCAGATGGCTACAACGATTGTCGAAACAGGTCGCATACGGTCCCCCTCGGTCATAAGAGCATACCGGCAATTGTCGCAGTCAGCCACGAAGCGATCGCCCCGCCAAGCATCGCTTTGAGGCCGAGTTGGGCGAGGTCGGTCCGCCGTTCCGGCGCGACGGCGGCGATGCCCCCAATTTGAATACCGATCGAAGAAAAATTCGCAAATCCGCAAAGGGCGTAGGTCGAGATGACAACTGCCTTCTCAGAGATCACGCCTTCGGCAGAATAGGATCCGAGCACACCGTAGGCCACGAGCTCGTTCAGCGAAAGCTTGATACCGAGCAGATTACCCACCTTGTCTGCATCGACCCATGGAACCCCCATCAACCACGCGAGGGGTCTCAACAAGGTCCCGAACAGAGTCTGCAAAGAGCCCGGGATCACGCCGAGGTACTCTCCCACCACCGGCGACATGCCGCCTGACGTGTAGGTGACCCATTCGCCGTGGAGCAGCAAACCGTCGACCAACGAATCGACCCAGTTGAACGCCACGTCGATGACGGCGATGAGGGCGATGAAACCGACCAACATCGCGCCCACGTTGACCGCCAGCTTGAGTCCATCGGTGATGCCATTGGACGCCGCCTCGATGACGTTGCTGCCGCTTTTGATCTCGGGCATCTCGACATCACCCGCGGTGACCGAATGCTCCAGCTCGGGATAGATAATCTTGCCAACCAGCAATGCGGCCGGCGCCGACATGACACTGGCCGCAATCAGATGGCCGGCCGGTATGCCCATGGCGATATAGGCTGCGAGCACACCTCCGGCGATGGTCGCGAATCCGCCCACCATGATGGTCAGAAGCTCGGAGCGCGTCATATCGCGGAGAAAGGGTTTGATGAGCAAAGGCGCCTCGGTCTGACCGACAAAGATGTTGGCCGTGCATGAAAGTGTCTCCGCACCGCTGGTGCCCACCGTCCACCGCATGAACCTGGCCAGTGCCTCGATGACCTTCTGCATGATCCCGAGGTAATAGAGGACCGCCATGAATCCGCCGAAGAAGAGGATCGTCGGGAGAACCTTGAAGGCAAACTGGAAGCCGAATCCCGGCCAACTCGAAGCGCCTCCGGGGAAGAAATACTGGGGATCGGCGAGATTGCCAAACAGAAAACGGGCACCGTAGTCTGAAAGACTGAGGAAGGCTGCCACCTTTTCGCTGAAGGCGATGAAAATGATCTGCCCGTAAATGTCTGAAGCAATCAGCCACGCCGCAACGCTCACGACAATGACCACCCCGAGCAGCGCCTGGGCGCGAGGTGCAACTTTGAATTTCGAGTTGAGCAGGAGCATCACCAGACAGATTCCTGCAGCGCCAGCAGCCACCGGAGGTCCGGCCAACGCGAGCAACAAACCGACGGCAGCGGCAGCGGCCAAAAGGGTTATCACTTTGCGGGGTGGGCGGTCCGGGGTCGCCCGGTCCATACGCAACAGATACACCGACACCAGACCGGCGAGAACACTCATCCCGACAAAACTCCAGAAGTCCTCGCGCAGGATGATCACGGCAAACAGAAATTGGAGGCCCAGGCCCCAGAAGACGATCCGCAGTTTTACGTCCCGCTTGTGGTACGACAGGGCCCAGGCGAGACCGAGCAGCACGATAATGCCGAGGACACCGATGAACCGCATAGAGGATCCTCCCGAGGTGACACTTTACACCGCTCGCACGTATCGAGGCGAAACCGGTTAAGATGCGGTCGACAACAGATAGGGTGACAAAATCAGGCCCGCGCGGGCTGCAACGGGAGTGACAGTCATGGCGATGGACTTTGAAACGGTCAAATTCATGCGGAACCTCTTGGGGATTGTGTGCGCGATCATCGGTGCTGGTCTCGGTTACCAATATTACGCCGTGTTGGGTGGTGTCGGCGGCGCCGTTGTCGGCTATGTCGTCGGCTGGAACATTGTTGACCTGCTCAAGGGCCGCGCTCACAAGTGAGTGTTTGCACCGGCGAGGCAGTCGACCCACCCGGCACCGGACAGTGAACCGAAAGGATTTCGAGTCCGTCGTCAGCGAAGCGCTGGACGGTCTCCCGCTCGAATTTGCAGACTTGATGTCGAATCTGACGATTCAGGTCGAGGATTTGCCCGACGCGGAGACCATGGCGGACGTCGGGCTCGATCCCAGGTCTGACTCCCTCTTCGGTCTCTATACCGGCGTGCCCCTCGACCAACGCGGCGGCTGGTACGGCAATGTACTGCCCGATATGATCGTGCTGTATCGCAAGCCACTCCTCAGTGCATGCCGAGATCGGCGCGAGCTGGTTCACCAGATTCAGCTCACCCTGCTCCATGAGATCGGCCACCATTTCGGGTTCTCGGAGGACGAGATGGAGGCGTGGGAAATCGAGTTTGCGGGGCTCGACGACCCCAACCAAACCGACTGACCGTCGCCGCCACCATTGAATCACCCGAACGCCCGGAGTTGCTTCTCGCGATCCCGGCCGCTTTTGGTGAGATCCGGTATCCTTGGCTCGTGGTCTCCAACGAAGAAAGCCTGCATCCCATTGAAGCCTCCGAGCTCCATGCCCGGCGGGAACGTGTTTTTCTCGTGTTGGCCGGTCTTTTTCTCGGCACCCTGGCGATGCTCAACATTCTCGGCATCAGCCGTTTTATCAAGCTCTTCGAGACCACCACCTCGGGCGGTACGCCCCTTGTTTTCGCGATCGCAGTCGGCGTCCTACCCTACCCCCTGACCTTTCTCTGTACCGACTTCATCTGCGAGTTCTACGGCCGCAAACGAGCCAACCATGTGGTCTTCGTGGGGCTGCTGCTCAACATCTGGGTCATTGCCATCATCTGGCTCGGGGGCGTGTTGCCGGGCTTTGAAACGATCGACCCCGTCACCGGTGAGATCATTCGCGACGCCGCAGGTCGTCTCCCGGTGTTTTTTGAAATCCGTGCCCTGACCTTTGGCGCCGTCACGGCCTCGATGGTCGCCTATATGGCGGCCCAGTTCTGCGATGTCTATGTCTTCCACTTCTGGAAGAAGGTCACAAAGGGACGCCTCTTGTGGGTCAGAAACAACGGCTCCACCATGGTCAGCCAGCTCATCGACACCACCGCCGTCATCCTCATCACCCACTATTACGCCCACGCGCTCCCCATCGACCCTGGTCAGCCCCTGGGGCGGCAGCTCGCTCTCTATATATTCGCGGGCTATACCTTCAAGTTTGTTTTCGCCGCCATCGACACCGTGCCCTTCTATATCGGTGTGCACTACCTCAAGGGCTATCTCCAGCTCGATCCCACCGTCGACCACGACCTCGACGGCGGACGGTAGCCAATCAGCACCACCCCGCGTACGGCGGAGGTGCCATTTTCAATATTGTTGGACACACGATCATCCACGGCGGCGGAGTGATTCGCGCCAACAAGGTTGAAGGTGGCTCCTCTCGGGTCGCGCGTGCTAATACGTGCCGCGTCCGGCGGAGGTGCCATCTTTTGCATTGTTTGAGGCTCCAATCTTCAGCAGACCCGTGGGGCGTCTCGGGCAAACAATGCTAAAGGTGGCTCCTCTCGGGTACACCGTGCTAAAAGGCAACTTCACTCGAACGCCCGAAAACGGCGCACCGCTGTCGCGGAGGGCTTTCCTGCAGGAGATTTCTCCGCTCGCTTCCGGCCTCGCCTCCGACGACGCCGGGACTCGTCGCTCGGTCGAAATGACAAGAGGGAGCCAGGCCGGCTCACCCAATGACAAACGGGGGGAGTTCGGCTCACTCTGACCCGGGATCAACCCCCTCAGCCCACACGACGTACCGGAGGGGGCCGCCGGTCGTGACAGCGTCGAAGGGCCAGCAGGTGATCAGCACCAGGGTCGGTTCGGAACTGTCGGCCAGGACTTCGGTTTGGCTCTCGTCGACCACAGCGGATGCCGTGACGCTGTAGCTGCTGACGGTCCCCGACGCATCTTCCAGCTGCACCCTGTCCCCGGCGACCAGGTGTTCGAGCACCGCAAAGTGGGTGTCGCGGTGACCTGCGACGACGCAGGTACCGAGGCCGCCGGGGGAGGCTGATCCGTCGAGATGACCCGGCGCAAAGGCCAGGTTGCGGCCGCTCGCCCCGCCGAGCACAATATGGTCGCCGTCGGAGAGGATGATCCGGGCCACCGGCCAGGCATCGGCCCACGGCCACGGCCGGACGCGTTCCCGACCGGCCATTGTCTCGGCCCACGAGCGCCGGAGCAGGACCTGGGCCAGCTCCGCCTTGGCGTAGATCCACGCCCCCCGCCCGCCCTGCACCCCGCCGACAACGAGGAGCAGGACGGAGAGGGCGGAGGCCACTCGTCGACGCATCACATCACCAAACGAACACCGCGCATTGCAACCGCCAGCGCCAGAGCAACGAGCGCAGTCAAGAGATAGAAGCGGCCAGGTGTCGCGCCTTTGGGCAGATGGCCGAAGACCTTTTCGTACTGCCACCCGGCGGGCAGGTTGGTGGGGACAGCGCCACCCTTCAGAGCGGCGTCAGCGGGCCTCGTGGGCGTCACATCCACCGCCACCAGGCTCGTATACCTGGACACCAGGTGGTGGGCGAGCGCCACCTCGAGAACCTTTTCCCGCACCTCCTTTTCCGCGACACCGCGGGCCCGATCATCCATCAGGGCCGCGATCTTGCGCCGCGCCCACAGCCGGTTGATGCCTGCGCTCTTCCTCCGAACGGAGAGCTTGACGCCGGTCTGCCAGGCCTGATGAGCGCGAACACCCGAGGCCTCGAGATCGCCGTGGAGAGTGGCGAGGCGGGCGGTCACAACCACCGGTTCGCCCGCATACAGATCGGGGACGCGCTCGGGCCAGGTCTCCGCGTCGGGATCAGGCCAGACCAGCTCGATGTCGGCAAGCACCGGGTTCTCGAGCTTGGCAAACAACTCTCCCATGCGAACTGAAACCTCCGACGGGGTGGCGATGTGGGTAAAGCTCCCGCGCCCAAACGTCGCCGCCCGCTCCATGAAATTCGAGTTTGGTGCCGAACCGATGCCGACCGTGAACAGACGGCTCCGTCCCAACTCCGCGTTGATGGCGCCGAAGAGGGCGTCCTCGTTGCCCACACACCCGTCAGTGATGAAAATGATCTGACGAAGTGGCGTGTGCTCGAATCGGTCGGACAGAGCTGCCAGAAGCGGCCCCATCATCTCGGTGCCGCCGTTGGCGTCGAGCCGCTCCACCCACAGTTTGGCCTCGGTCACCGCCGCCGGCATCGCCGGCCGGCTCTCGGGGTACAGCACGGTGAAGCGCGAGTCGAATTCGATGATGTTGAAGAAATCCTCGGGCCGCAGCTGGTCGAGAGCCATGAGCAAAGCCTGGCGAGCCTGGAGGATGGAGGCGCCACCCATCGACCCCGAGGTGTCGATGACGAAAACCGTTTCCCGGGGCAGACGAACGGTCTCCACAAATTCATCGGCCGGCGGCATCACCATCGCGAGCACGTAGTAGGCCCCGTCCAACTCTTCGGTGAAAACCGCGGCCCGGGGCTCCCGGCCCCTGGCCGGCACCCACTCGAGAACGAAATCGCGATCCGCAAAAGCGCCCTCGAGCCCGATGTTGCGGATGCCGCCCTGATCGGTGGAGATTTGCGCCTGGTGGGAGGGACAGATGAGTCGCTCGAGGGGCATGCCCGCATCGAGAGTCACGTTGAGCTTGACCGGGTTGATTTTGCCCGCGCTCGGGTGAAGGACCGGCGGGGTGATCCGCGACGCGTCGGGAACCTGATCGGTGTCGAAGGCCCAGCCGGTTCCTTCGGACGCGGTCTCGACCGGCGCACCCGGGATATACCTGGCACCCACAACCATCGGAAAGCGCAGGGAGAAGCGGCCGGAGTCGTATTCGAGAATCTCCTGGTAGGCGATCCTCACCGCGACCGACTCACCCGGCCCGATATTGGCGACCGAGGTGGTGAAGATGTTGGGCCGCTCCTGCTCCACCAACGACGCCTTCTTGCCTTCGGTCTTGGCCTGTTGGTAGACCTTGCGCGCGGCCTCGCGTTCCTGGACCTCGCCCTCGATCACGCGATCGCCCACGCTCAGGCGCATGGCGTGCACGGCGGCGCCCTGGGGCAGGGGGAAGACATAGACGCCCTCGAGCCACTCATTCGATCGGTTTTCGAAGGCCTGCTCCACAACGGCCTCCACCACCAATCCCCGGACGGTGATCTCCACCTCGGTGCTTTGAAGCGGCACCTCGAGGTACCGTCCCGGAGTCTCGGTGGCGGCCAGCAGGCTTCCCTGGCCGACCTCGCCGAGACCGATGGTCTCTTCCGCCTCCTGGGCCGAGCCAACAGTCGCAACCACCGCGAGCACCACCGCCACCACTCCACCGAACAACCTCTGCGCCATGGTTCACCTCCGTTCGCGGTTCTCATCCGCCCACAACCACAATCACAGCCGGAGGAGGCGAAACGGCGCACTTCGTTGGGAAAGGCGGTGGCGGAGTGTGGCGAGGCGAGGGCAGAGGAGCAGAGGAGAAAGGGAGAAAGGGAGCCGGTCCCACCGTCCCATCCGGAGAAACCGCAGATCACGCAGATGAACGCGGATATTGGGGGCCTTGGGGTTTGTGACGATGACAGCAGGTGTGCAGTTCGCGTTCACCGGACGTGCCGTCTCCGAACAATTTTGCGATCCCCTGTCCCCGACTTGAGCGGGTGCTTTGGGCGCAAACATCTTCGGAGGGGGCACTCACGGGCAATGCGGCGCTGAACATCGGGATGTTCACTTCCGAATCTCCATTCCGGAGCGTATGCCCGCGGGTGCTCTGGGCTCGGAGACGGAGACGGGATGCCTGAAGGTGGGCCAAAGGCCCACCCTACCTCGGGCCCACAATCTGATCGGACATGAGGATGGGCAGGCAGGCTCAGTACTTCGCTGCGATGGGATAGCGGCGGCCGACGCCGAAGGCCTTAGCGGTGATCTTGATCCCCGGTGCGGCCTGGCGGCGTTTGTACTCGTTGCGGGTGATCAGCCGCACCACCTGACGCACCGCGTCCGGGTCGAGGCCCTCGGCGATGATCTCGTCCTCCGAACGGAGCTCTTCGACCCACGCCTCGACGATCCGGTCGAGCACCTCATAGGGCGGTAGCGAGTCCTGATCCGCCTGGTCGGGTCGAAGCTCGGCCGACGGCGGCTTGGTGATGGTCGACTCCGGGATCACCTCCCGATCGGCATTGAGATACCGCGCGAGGTCGTAGACCAGGGTCTTCGGCACGTCGGAGATCACTGCCAGCCCGCCGCACATGTCGCCGTACAGGGTGCAGTAGCCGACCGCCAGCTCGGACTTGTTGCCGGTCGCCAGAACCAGGCGGCCGAACTTGTTGGACAGCGCCATCAGCACCGCCCCGCGGACTCGCGCCTGGATATTCTCTTCCGTGACATCTCCCTCGAGACCCGCAAAAACGGTTTCCAGTTCGTCGAGATAGGACTGGAAGATCCCATCGATCGGGATGAGTCGATAGTCGATGCCGAGGTTGGCCGCCAGGGCCTCGGCGTCGGTGACGCTGCCCTCGGACGAGTACCGGGTCGGCATGGCGACACCGAGGACCTTGTCCGGACCCAACGCCCTGGCAGCGATCGCAGCGGTCAGGGCAGAGTCGATGCCGCCGGAGAGGCCGAGGAGAACGGTGTCGAAACCACACTTTCGGACATAGTCGCGCAGACCGAGCTCGAGCGCGGCCAACGCCTCCGCCTCGAGTGACGATGCGGTCTCTCGGATCTCGCCAGGGAGGCCCTCAGCGCCCTTCAGTCCTTTCAGGGTCTCGTCCGAAACCTCGTACACCAGAAGATCCTCGGCAAAATCGTGAGCCCGCGCGACCACCTCACCGCGGCCGTCAAAAACCAGGGAGTGGCCATCGAAGACCAGTTCGTCGTTGCCACCCACCTGGTTGGCATAGGCGAAGAACCGGCCCGAGTCGGCGGCGTAGCGGCGGACGAGCTCGCGCCGTTCGGCTGCCTTGCCGAGCTCGAAGGGACTGGCCGACAGATTCACCAGGATCTGCGCACCGCGGTGGATCAGCTCGAGCACGGGGTCGCGGGAGTACAGGCTTTGGCCGTCGAGATCGGGGTCGGCCCACACGTCCTCGCACACCGAGACTCCGATCTTGACGCCGCGAAAATCGAGCGGCCGGACGTCGGTGCCCGGTTGGAAGTAGCGGGCCTCGTCGAAGACGTCGTAGGTGGGGAGCAGGCACTTGTAACAACGGGCCACAACCTCCCCGCCGTCGCAGAGGGCCACCGCGTTGTAGAGCCCCTTCCCGGTGCCCGAGACATTGCGGTCGACAAATCCCACCAGGATGCCGAGCGTGTCGTCGCTCAGACGCGCGACCCGCTGCAGTTGTTCGAGGTTTGCCTCCACGAATTCGTGCCGTTCCAGGAGGTCGCCGGGGGGATACCCGACGGTCGCCAACTCGGTGAACACCACCAGATCGACCTGCGACGAACGCGCCGTCGCCACCGCCGCCGCCATCTTTTCGAAATTGGCCTCGAAGGCACCGATCGTGTAGTCAATCTGGGCAATCGCCAACCGCATCTTCGAATCTCCCGGCCCCAAGGATATACCCACCGCCTTTTGCCGTCCGCCATGGACATGCGGTGATACCGGCCGGCCCAAACACCAACCCCGCCGGGAGGGTCCGGCGGGGCGGCGAGGAAGGAGGAGAGTTGAACGATTGCTCGTCCCTGATCTCATCCTTTATACGGGTCTCCCGTCCCCCGCGTTTGGCGGCCCCTGTGCTAGCATCCAAAAGAGGTCATTGACCCGTCCACAATCAACCACGAGATCACGCCCTTCAGCGGGTGGGGAGTTTGTATGGTGGAACGAATCGGCCACTACCGGATCGTCGCCGAGCTCGGCCGCGGCGGCATGGGAGTTGTCTACAAGGCGCACGAACAGTCGCTCAACCGCTTTGTCGCCCTCAAGGTTCTCGGCGAACACCTCACAGAGGACCCTGCGCACGTCGAGAGGTTTCTGCGCGAGGCGCAGAGCGCCGCCCGCCTCAACCACCCCAACATCGTCCAGATCTACGCCGTCAGCCAGGATGAAGGCCGACACTACTTCGCCATGGAGTACGTCTCCGGCCAGAGCCTGCAACAGATCCTGCGTTCCAGGGGCACACTCGATTCGATCCAGGCCGCGCGGATCGTGTTGCAGACCGCGTCGGGTCTCGGCGCAGCCCACGAGCAGGGCGTCATCCACCGCGACATCAAACCCGCCAACCTGATGATCGACGAGCGTGGGCTGGTCAAGATCGCCGACTTCGGACTCGCCCTCATGACCGCGGCGGTGTCCCGCCTGACCGCAACCGGGATGTTCATGGGCACCCCCGGCTACCTTTCCCCGGAGCAGTGTCTGGATCAGGACATCGACCACCGGACCGACATCTACTCCCTCGGCGTCACCCTCTTCGAAGCGCTCAGCGGCAAGGCGCCGTTCAGCGGCGACAGCCCGCTCGCTCTGCTGCGACAGATCATCGACGTCGAGCCGCCCGACCTGGCCGATCTCAAACCGGAGGTGGATCCCGAGCTCCGCAAACTCGTCCAACGCATGATGGCCAAGGACCGGGATCTCAGGGTGTCGAGCTGCGCCGAGCTGATCGGAGGCCTCGAGGCCTTTCTGGCATCGAAAGGCGCTGCCGGCAGCCTCGTCGAACGACTCGCAGTCTCCGCCTCAGGCGGCGCTCCCCCACCCCCACCTCCGCCCACCGCAGAGGTCGACCAGCTCGATACCGATCCGACGATGGCCGTATCGGGCGATCTGCCGGAACCAGGCGCACCACCAGTGACCGAGCCCGCGTCCGATCGTGAAACCCCAGTGGTGGAGTCAGCGCCGCTGCCGGCCCCACCGGGACGAGGGCGGAACATCGCAGTCGTCGCGGCCCTGGTGGTCCTTTTGGGCCTCGCGGCGGTTGTCGTGGGTGGTGTGTTTGCGTGGCGATCGGGGCTCTTTGGGTTCGCAAAGGCGCCCTCCGAGGCCGCGCCCCAGCAGGTATCGTCAGTCATTCCGGAGACCTCCGCGGTCACCAATGAGATGGAAGACGACGCCGGGGCAGTGGAGACCGGGATCGTGACCCTGGCGGCTCCCGGGACGAGTGCCGAGGCTGGCGGTCAGCAACCCGACGCCTCCCTTGACGTTCCGGCGCGGCCAACCGTGACTCCCGCAGAAAAAATCAGACCTACCGGGTCCACCAAACAAGCCCCTCTCACACAACCCGAAAACGAGTTCGAATCGTTCCAGTCACCGGCCGCAGCCGCGATCGTGCCCGAGGGCACGGTGGTGATCGCGGTCGGAGAACAGCTTCTCGCAGGCGAGGCCGAGGCCTTTGTCGAGGATCACCTGGCACGAGCCGGAATCCCTCTCGTCGACGAGAACGGCATTCCTGGCATCAGCGAGTTGATCGGCAGCGGTGAAGTACCGCGGCCGGGCGACGCCCAGGCAATGCTCAAGCCATATGCCCGCAATCTCGTGATGGTTCGCATCGAGTACCTGGGAGAACGGCCACTCACCTATATGGGACAGCGCGATACGGCCTTTCAGGCGCGCGTCACCGTCGTTCCGATCGACATCCAGACCGGCCAGGCCCTCGACCCGCCGGCGCGTTTCCGGGTCGAGTACACCCACCTCAACGCCCAGCGTGTGGTGGAAAAGGAGTTCCGTCGGCCCACCTTCCGGGTGATCGAGATGTTGCGCTAACCCACGCCAAAACCTCCGGGCCGCCCGGTCGTGTCTCAGCACGATGAGCGGTTCGACCGGCGGAATCGCCATCGTCTTCAGGAGGTTGCGGGTCGTGGCGGTACAGCATCGGATCAAGCGTCTGAATATTTTGGTGGTACTGATGTGTGCCGCTGCGTTGCAAATGGAGGGCTCGGCACCCGCAACCTCGTGGGGCCTGCCTCTCCAGGGTGAAGAGGCTGAGGCTTTTCTGCGCTCCGCTCAGGTGGTCTCGGTACGACCGCTGAAGTCCAAGGCGGTGACGCGCCCAAAAAAGGTCGAGCTCTCCGATGGTGCACTGACGTGGTCTGCAGTGTTCAAGACCGTCGACGAATACCAACCGGTCAAGCGCTTCGACAACGGTGAAGTCGAGCTCAAGTTCACCGATTCATTCGAATACGAGATCGCAGCCTATGAGCTCGCGACAAGACTCGAGCCCTGGCTGACCGGGAAGCAGATCCAGGCGCTCTGGGTGCGCCGCGGCCTCATCCTCGATCTCGCAGACCGCCGGGTTGCCGAACAGGGCGAGGCGGCGGTGCTGTTCGATTAAGAGGAGCCGGAGGGCGGAAAGAGGGATATTCCGTTTATGAGCAGATGTTTGATGTTGGATATTGGATAGGGGACGTGCGGCGGAGGTGCCATCTTTTGCATTGTTTGACGCCTGTATCTTGAGCAGACCGCGGGGCGTCTCGGGCAAACAATGCTAAGGGTGGCTCCTCACGGAAACCGCGTGTGGAAAGTCGGACCTAGGGCGCTTTGCCTACCCGGTCGCCTTCCCCCGTTCAGCTCCGTCGCCCCCCCAGGGCCCCCGACCGAACGAGAAAGTAAAGCAGGGTCGCCAACGACGTCGCTACCGCCGCCACATAGGTCATGGCCGCCGCGTTGAGCACCTTGTCCATGCCGCGGCGTTCTGCGACACCGACGATACCCTGCTGCACCACCAGCGCCTTGGCACGATTGGAGGCGTCAAACTCCACCGGCAGGGTGACAAGCTGGAAGATCAGCACCGCGGAAAACAGGACGGCGCCGATCAAGACCATGTTCTGTGACGACAGGAAGAGGCCACCCAGCATCACGAGATAGCCCAGGTTCGAGCCGATGGTGGCCGTCGGCACCAGCAGCGACCGCAGTTTGAGTGGACCGTAATGCTGGGCATGCTGGATCGCGTGGCCCGCTTCGTGGGCGGCGATACCGACGGCGGCCAGCGACCGTGAATCGAAGACGCCTTGCGACAGGGCAAGCGACTTTTTAACCGGGTTGTAGTGGTCCGACAACACACCGCGCGAATGGGTGATCGTGACGTCACTGATGCCGGCGCCTTCGAGCAGACGGGCGGCAGCCTCAGCACCGCTCAGACCCGAGGACACCGGAACTTTCGAATATTTTTTGAAGTTTGCCTTGGTCCTCCAACTCGCCCACAACGCAAAAATAAACGCCGGGGCGATAAAGAGGAAGTACATGGGATCGAAATACATATTGGAGCCTCCATCGATGCGTCCAAAGGTCGCGGGCGCAACTGCACCAGATACTACCGCAGAAAACCGCCGGATATTTCCTCGCGCCAGAAAGAGGGAGGCTGTACCATCCCAATCGGTAAAGGAGGGCCTGTGGCATCTCGACCTGGAACGTTCCTCACGCATACGCTCGTGATTGCCGGCGTGCTGGTGGCGGCGCTTTGCGTCTTTTCGCTTTTCGGCGGTGCCGAAATTGCAGTTGGCAACCTGGTCCTCCACGCGCAAAGCGGTGCCTCGCACGCCATCGTTCCTCCACCGGCCTCGGCTCTCGAAGCGACCCCCTTCGCGCCGACCGGAGACGCCATCATCAGCAAGCCCCCGAAGAACGTCATCGTGATCATGGGCGACGGTGTGGGCATCGGCGCTGTCAGTGCCGCGTCTCAGCTGCTCTCGCCCCCGGGCATCCCTCTGGCCATGGAACGAGCACCTGTCGTCGGCCTCATACAGACCTGGGCGGCCGATATCCTCGCCACCGACTCGGCCGCCGCGGCAACTGCGATGGCCACGGGTCACAAGACCGACAAGGGCGTCATCGGTCTGCTGCCGGACGGCCGTGCGGTACGGACTCTCCTCGAGGCCGCCCACGACGCAGGTCTGACGACTGCGGTGATCACCACCTCAGGTCTCGCGGATGCGACCCCGGGCGGTTTTCTGGCGCACGTGCCATCGCGCGACGACTATTCCCAGATGCTGGGTCAGGTGCTCGACTCGGGGGCCGACCTGTTGATCGGCGGCGATTGGTCCGGCAAAAAGAAGGCCTGGCGTCAGCAGGGCTATCGCGACGTCGTCGAGAGCGCCGAGGCTCGAGGCACAGCGCGCGGCTACTCCGTGGTCCGTGATTGGAAGGACATGCAGACGGCCAACTTGCCGCTGATCGCGATCCTTCCCCCTCGTCCCGAGATGCCCGAGCACCACGGACCGCCGTTGACCGAGATGGCCGGTCGTGCGCTCGACCTCGTCGAGGACGAAGGCGCGCCCTTCATCATGTTGATCGAGACCGAGGTCACCGACGAGACCGCCCACTCGAACAACATGACCAAGCTCCTCGAAGGCATGCGCGAGCTCGACGCCACCGTGTCGTCCGTGCTCGACCGGGTGGCATCTCGCAACGACACCCTCGTCCTGGTGGTGTCAGACCACGAGACCGGTGGCCCCCATTTGCTTGAGGGCAAGTACGAAGACGGCGAGGTCGTCGTACGGTGGGCCCACGAGTACCACTCATCACAGCTGGTGCCTGTGTTTGCGTTCGGGCCCGGTGCCAACGCATTTTCCGGAGTCTGGGACAACACCCAGTTCAGCGTCCGAATCGCCGCCTTGCTTGGTCTGGAGGACTTCCCGAGCCTGGCCGATTCACAACGCAATTGACCGGTTTCGGCAGCTCTGATAAGGTATTTGCTGTTTGCACCGCCAATATTTCGGCGAATACCGCCCCCAAGGACCTACTATGACGATTCTCGACGGACTCAAACGCCTTCTTGTCGGACCCGATCAGCAATCGATCCCGGTGCTCGGCCGAAACGAACAGTGCTGGTGCGGCTCGGGCAATAAGTACAAGGCGTGCCACCTCGCCACCGATGACCGCAAGCGCACGGCTCAGCGCAGCGCCGCCGGCAGCACCCCCCAGAAAGGGATGTTCTAGGAATTCTCCTTTTCTCGCGGCCTCAGCCGGGGAGTAAAGACGAGGCGCCCGCTGTTGGCTCACACGGGAGCACAGCATGGCGGACATCACGGTTTTCGACAATTTTCCGCACAACCACGGTGCTGGAGCCCTCGACGAGGTGCTGGTCGAGGTGGTCGGCGAACTCCAGGCACAGGCCGGAGAGCTGGCAACACCCCTGCGCAAGACCTTTACCGGCCACCCGCTCCCGTCGCGCAGCGAAGTGGTCGAGATGGTCGATCTTCTCCGGTCGGTGATCTTCCCCGGCTACGTCGGCAACCGTGACGTCACCGAGGAGAGCCTGGCGTTCCACATGGGTGCTGCCCTCCACCGTTCGTCGCTGATCATGGTCGACGAGATCCACCGCGGCTTGTGTTTTGCCTGCGCCCGCGACCACAGCAACCGGACGCCCAAACAGTGTCTCGGGCGCGCCAAGAAGATCACCGGAGATTTTCTGAAGCAGCTGCCCGAGATCCGGCGCCAGCTCGCTCTCGACGCCGTCGCCGCCTACGAGGGCGATCCGGCGGCGCCGAGCCCTTCGGAAGCCATCTTCTGCTACCCCGGCGTTCTCGCCATCACCTGCCACCGTATCGCCCACGAGCTGTACCTTGCCGATGTGCCGCTGATTCCAAGGATCATCTCGGAACACGCCCACAGCCTCACCGGCATCGACATCCACCCCGGCGCCTCCATTGGTGAGAGATTCTTCATCGACCACGGAACCGGCGTCGTGATCGGTGAGACAGCCAAGATCGGCGACCGGGTGCGGATCTACCAGGGTGTGACCCTGGGCGCCAAGACCTTTCCCCTCGACGACGACGGCAACCCGATCAAGGG
>JASJGQ010000126.1:0-9377 GCA_033791425.1 Acidobacteriota bacterium | reverse complement strand
CGCCAGAAGCGCAGAATGAATTGGAGGAACAGATGAAACGCCACCGTCGAACAACCGCCGCAGCCGCCCTCCTGGGGGTCGCCGCTGCCCTTATATTCGGGACGAGGCTGCTCACGGCCGGGGCTGAGGCGCCTCCTGTCGCGCCTGCAGCAAGCGCAGGCTCGTCCGGCGCTCTCCAATCGGCCCCGGCAGCGGTGACCCCGCTGCCAGATTTCAAGCCATCGGAGGAGCTGTCTGCGGATGCGGCGGTGGCCTTCCCGACGGACATCTGAGGCCGTGATGCGGCGCAACGATTCCGTCGATTTCGTCTTTCAACTGGTGTCGCTGATCATCGCCCTCATCGTGGTGCACGCGATCTACGTCACGGTTGTCCGTCCCAAGGCCGACGCCTTTCTTGCCGAACAGGCCGCCTTCGCAGCGGCCGATCCCGAGTACATCGAACAACGCTCGGTGTGGGTGATCGTCAAGGATTTCGAGCAGGAAGCGTGCTTCGTTCTGATGTTGTGGGCGATGGCCATCATGGCCTCCAAGGGTCTGACCACGGCACGGGAGAGCCAGCTCCTGCAGACGGAGCTGGTGCCGATGGCCGACGGCGTGAGGATCCTCCCGGAGGATTCCCGCGAGTACGCCCGCCAGATCGAGGCCCTGCCCGACGGCCAGCGGCGACTGCTCCTGCCCAGGGCCCTGCTCGCGGCACTCCACAGGTTTGGCGCAACGGGCAGCATTCAGGACGCCTCCGACACCGCCCAGGCCACGTGCGAGACCGAGTCGGAGCGACTCGATTCGGAGCTCGCCATGGTGCGCTATATCGCGTGGGCGATCCCCTCCATCGGTTTTATCGGCACCGTTCGCGGTATCGGCGCCGCCCTTGGTCTCGCCCACCGCGCCGTTGAAGGCGATATCACCGGCGTGACCCGCAATCTCGGTGTCGCTTTCAACTCCACATTTATCGCCCTCCTGATCTCGATCGTCCTCATGTTCCTCCTCCACCAGCTGCAACTTCGTCAGGAGCGGCTGGTGCTCGATACCGAGAGCTACGTCGACAGTCATTTGATCCGCCACCTTCAGGGCGGTGCCGCAGCCCCGGACTCGCAGGGTCGGGGCGCCTGACGGTATGGGACGCGTCGCCCTCGTCGCCGTCGACTCCGGACTGACAGTGGTCGGTTCGAGAGGCAACGTGTCGGCGCCCAGCCCCGGTCTCGCGCTGATCGACGGCGACGTCCTGCTTGTCGGCCAGGAGGCTCAAAAAAACGCTCGTCTGAGGCCCCGGCGGGTCCACAGCCGTTTCTGGCAGTTCTTGAGCACCCAAGGTCTGAAACGCCCATTTCCACACCACCTGCGGACGGCTGACCTCGTCCACGCGCACCTGTCGGATATCTGGCGCAACGCCGGCGGTGATACCGACGAGGCCATCCTCGTGGTGCCCGGTGTCTATACGAAGGAGCAACTGTCCCTGCTGCTCGGCATCGCCGGCGCCGCTGACATCCCGGTTGGCGGCCTCGTGGATCTGGGAGTTGCCGCCGCCGCCGACCGCGACATCCGCGGTCGTTGTTTTCACCTCGATCTCCATCTCCACCGAGCGGTCCTGACCGAGATCGAAAATGGCAAGGACGTGGTGCGCGGCCGGGTCTGGGAGAATAATGCCGTCGGTCTCGCGGGTCTTCACGATCTCTGGGCGCGAACCGTGGCCCGCCTCTTTGTCCGCCAAACCCGATTCGATCCTCTCCACGTCGCGGCCACCGAGCAGGATCTGTACCTCGGGCTCCCCGGCCATATCGAGGCCCTGACCGAACTCGAGACCACCCGTATCAGCATCGAAACCGGCGGCAGACAACATGGTATCGACGTGGAACGCCGCGAGATAGTGAACGTCACCCGGGACACGATAACCCTCATTTCAGCCTGGGTTGGCAACGTCGCCGATCTGGAAGATTCGACCCTCCTCCTCAGCCACCACATGGCTTTGGTGCCCGGTCTGGTGAACCACCTTCGGGAGACCACCGACTGCGAGATCGCGGTCCTCCACCCGGCGGCGGCCGGCAGCGCCGCCCTCAGCCACGCCAAAGACATCATCACGCACGCTGGTGCCCTGCCCTTTGTGACGCGCCTCCCCGGTTACGACGCGCGACCGCCGGGGCCGGTGACCGTACCGGTGACGCCACCAGCCGGCACCGCGTCGGAAATCGGCGGCCCGACCCACCTTGTGGTGGACGGCGTCGCGCAACCCATCACGGAAGAACCCACAATCATCCCACTCGGCGAGACTCCCACATCGGAGAGCATTCTCGCCGGTTCGCATCCACCCGTGACAATCCGACGGGTCGGGTCGACCGTCATCGTCGAGGCACCGCCGGAGGTGGCGGTGGTCGTCAACGGCCAGACCGTTGAAAGCTCAGCCGCGCTCGCGACCGGCGACCGTCTCCAGCTCGGAGAGCCGCCGCGCGAGGTCATCCTCGTCACGATGGTATCGTGAGATGACGACGAGAACCGTCACTCCGATCGGTCTGTCCTTCCTCGATGCCATGACCTGCGGTCTCGGTGCCGTGATCCTCCTCTTCATGATCATCAACGCCGCCGTCCGCGATCACGAGACCCGGGTCACCAGCGACCTCCAGGCAGAGGTCAACCGCCTCGAAGTAGAGGTCCTCGACGGTCACCGTCATCTGGTCGAGATCCGCAACACCGTTGAAGAAACCGATGCCGAACGGGTTCTGACCCAGGGCCTGGCGCGCCGTATCATCGAAATGCTGGCGAATATCCAGGTCGAGCTGGCCACTTTCGAGGCCACGACCCTGGCCCGCCGCGAGCACATCAACAAGCTTCAAACCGACCTCAAGTCGTTGGAGGAGGACGCAGGCCGCCTGTCGGCATCCTTGCCTTCTGAAGAAACACCGGGCGATCGTGAGCGGCTGCACGTCGGGGACGGCGACCGGCAATACCTCACGGGCCTCAAGGTCGGCGGACGGAGGATCCTCTTTCTGGTCGACGTGTCTGCGAGCATGCTCGGCAGCACCATCGTCGACGTCATCAGGCGGCGCAACCTCCCGGACGCGGACAAGGTCCGTGCGGCCAAGTGGCAGCAGGCCCTGGCCACCATCGACTGGCTGTCGACCCAGATCCCCCGCGACAGCCAGTTCCAGATTTATACATTCAACACCGAGGCCCACACGGTGATGGCGGACGGGGGAGCGGCGTGGCTCGAGGGCTCCGACCGCGAAAGCCTCGAGACCGCGGTCAGACGGCTGCGCGGAGTCGTTCCAGGCAAGGGAACCAGCCTCTACAACGCCTTCGCCGCCGCCGCCGCCCTCCGCCCTCGACCCGACAATCTGATACTCCTGACCGACGGGCTGCCGACCGTCGGCCCCAACCCCGGCACCGCGCGGACCGTGAGCCCCAAACAGAGGGTCAGGCTGTTTCAGCGCGCCGTGGATCAACTCCCCTCGGGGATTCCGGTCAACATCATCCTCTACCCGATGGAGGGCGACCCCATGGCTGCAAGCGAATTCTGGAAGCTCGCGATCGGCAGCAGAGGCTCGTTCATGAGCCTCTCGAAGGACTGGCCGTGAGACGCCCCCGTCGTGATTTCGAGGTGTTTTCACTGTCGTTTCTCGACGTGATCTGCTGCGGTTTCGGCGCCATCGTGCTGCTCCTGGTGCTGACCAAGATCGGAGAGCCGCGGGCCATCGAGGACGCGAGGCGGGATCTCGATGGACGCATCGCCGCCCTTCAGGAGGAGCTCAACGAAATCCGGGGACAGACCGCGGTCTTCGAGCGCCGCTTGAAGGGTCGGCGCGAACAGCTTTCCACGGAACAGGCACAGATCGCCCGTCTGCGGGGCGACCTCGAAAACATCCGCGGCGAGTACGCCGGCAGCCGACAATTGTCGGAGGTCCAGGACATCATGGAGGGTCGCCTACTGGCCGCCCAACAAGAGCTCACCGAGGAAATGAAGCGCCTCCTCGACCGGAGCCACCAACGGCGCGTCGAAGACACCGCCGTTGGTGGCATCCCGATCGACAGTGAGTACATCATCTTCGTCATCGACACCTCGGGATCGATGTTTCACTATGCCTGGCCGGCGGTGGTCGAAAAGATGACCCAGGTTCTGAACACCTATCCAAAGGTCAAGGGGATGCAGGTGATGAACGATATGGGGCAGTACATGTACTCCCAGTATGTCGGCAAGTGGATCCCCGACACACCCGGGCGGCGCAAGGCTGTGCTTGCCCGGTTGGCATCGTGGAACGTCTTTTCCAACTCGAGCCCCGAAGAGGGCATCACCCGTGCCATTCGCACCTTCGCGAGCCCAAACCACCGGGTCTCGATCTACGTTTTCGGCGACGAGTTCACAGGTTCGTCGATCGACAAGGTTGTTCGTGCGGTGGACACACTCAACGCGGCCGGTCCAGACGGCCGTCGCCGGGTGCGGATCCACGCGATCGGTTTTCCGACCGTGTTCTCGGTTGGCGGCGCCAGTCAGCACACCGGAATCCGGTTTGCCACCCTGATGCGCATCCTGTGCCGGCGCAACGACGGCACCTTTGTGGCGCTCAACTCCACCAGCCCGTGACACTCATTTCCAGAGACTGAAGGTTAAAACGTTACAGCGTTTGAGGTTGGTGCGATAGAATAATGGTATGACCGATCTTCAATCTGGGGTCCTACCGACTCGACTGCTGGTTGTCGAGGACGACGCACCGTTGGCTGACGGTCTCTGTCGCAACCTCAAAATGGAGGGATTCACTTTCGAATGCGTCGGTACGGGTGAGGCCGCGCTGGAGGTACTCGGCCGGGAATCTTCCTTCTTTGATCTCATGATCCTCGACATCATGCTCCCCGGTCTCGACGGCTTCGATGTGTGCCGTCAGCTCCGCGCCGACGGCAACCGGATCCCCATCCTCTTCCTGACCGCCCGCGGCAGCGACGCCGATCGCATCCTCGGTCTCCAGGTTGGCGCCGACGACTATCTGACCAAGCCATTCCTGGTCGAAGAGCTCGTCTTGCGGGTCCGCGGCATCCTCCGTCGATCGGAGTGGGCGCAGACACCGGCCCCAACCGGCCCGAAGGTCATGATCGGCGAGCATGAGGTCGACATGAACACGATGCGCGCCACAACCGTGGATGGGACCGTGCCGCTCACCGAACGTGAGGTGATGCTGGTGCGGTTTTTTTCCGAGAACGAGGGCCGGGTCCTGACCCGCGGTGAGCTGTTGGAGAGGGTCTGGGGATATTCCTTCGACACGTCGACACGGACCCTCGACACATTCATCCACCGCTTGCGGAAGCACTTCGAAAACGACCCCAGACAGCCCTGCCATTTCCACACCGTCCGCGGTGTCGGCTACCGGTTCACGTCCGAGCCGGAGGAATGACGAACCAAATTTTCAATTCTGAATTTTGAATTTTGAATTGCGGGCGAAGTTCCCATGATAAAAGACGGTGGATGGGAATTGAGAACTCAAAATTCATAACTTAGAATTTTTCTCAATCCCGAGGTCCTTCATCTTCCGCCACAGGGTGACTCTGGAGATGCCGAGGCGGTCGGCGGCCTCCTGCATGCGCCACCCACAACGTTCGACAACCTCGCGTAGGACCTTCTCCTCGAGCGCGGCAAGAGGATCTCCCGTCTTCAGAAGTTCGTCAACCAACACGGTCCGCGAACCGTTCTCGGGCAAATGATGGACATCAACTCGATCCGAGGCGGCGGCGAGGGCGATCTGCAGGGTCCGTTCCAGTTCCTCGAGACCGTTTCCGCTCGCGATCGAAACCAGCTGTTCGAGAGCCGCAGCGGACACGCTTTTACCGGGTGCCAGCTCGTCAACCCACGCACCGATCATTCTTCCAAGATCATCCGAGAGATCATCGAGGGGAGGGAGCTCCCAGACCTCGTGCCCGTCGGAATTACGCTCCCCTGTCGGCATCCCGACGACGATCCGCCAACCCTCCGGACGGCTTGCTTCAACCTCTGACAACATTCCGACCCCGTAGGCGTAGACCGTGCCAGGGGGCCACGGTGCGGCGTCAGACCACGCTCCATTCCAGACAGTGAACAGATCGTCGGGCAGACCCGAAAAACGGTGGATCGTTCGCGCCACGTCGTGACAGGAAGGTGCTTCTCCAACCAGCACGAGATCACCCTCCCGGCCCGCCAATTCTGCCGCCCGGCGCTGAAGATCTGCGGCCGTGTCGGAGAGACCGCAAGTAAAGAAACCCGGCTGTGGTGTGTTCGGGCGTAGGATCTCCACAGCCCCGCGAAACTCACCCTCGTCAGCTACGAGGGGTATCACTGTCACATCGAGGTGCAACGCCCGGCCGTCCACCGTGTGGTATACGGTCGCAAAGTCCTGCACCTTGCTCAGCCCCGTTTCAAGGGCAAAGGTCAGTGGACAGGCATTCTCGCAGTCGACGCCGCGAGTCGTCAGCCGACAGCGTCCACCGATCGGCTGGCCCTTCTCATATCCAAGCAGTCGCCGTGCAGCGTGATTGACGTGACGAAGGACGCGCTCATGATCGAGGACAATCACTGCCTCATTGAGCTGATCGAGCACCTGCAGCCAGCCGCTGCCGAGAAAAGCCTTGAGATTGAGTTCCACGCCTCTATAACAACGGAGGATTCGGGTTTTATTCGCTCGGGACCCCCGACCTGGGCAAAAATCCGAGATTCCGTCCGAGCAGGAGGTCGAACTCAGCCCCAGCGGAACGACCTCGGAGAGTGTTTCGCTGTCGCGGCGATGGCGAAATCAGGTCCGACAGGTCCGAACAGTCGTCTACGCCACCTTTTGCGATTGACCGCGACGGACCCCGCTGTCAGCGCTCGATTTCAAACTCGGGTTCGGGAACCGGTTCAGGCTCTGAAAAATACAGGGCTGTGTGCGTGATCGGCAGGAACATGACGTGAACCCGACCCTTGATCTGCACCTCGACCTGATAGTGCCCGTTGGCCGAGATCGACACCAATGTCGCCGCGGTGCCTTTGGCATCGATGAGGGGACAGTAGACAGTAACTTTGCCGGGAATCTCCATGGGTCGGCTCCTTTCCCGTACCCACGATTCTATCACCGGAGTGCTGGTGGGCAGGGGGGAAAGGGAGAAAGGGAGAAAGGGAGCCCATCACACCGACCCGTCCGGAGAAACCGCAGATCACGCAGATGAACGCAGATGTTCGCGTGCGGCGGAGGTGCCATTTTCAATATTGTTGGGTACTCGATCATCCCCGTCGGCAAGGCGAGCCAGGCCAACAATGTTGAAGGTGGCTCCTCTCGGGTAGCGCGCCAATACGTACCGCGTGCGGCGGAGGTGCCATCTTTTGCATTGTTTGACGCCTCTATCTTCTGTAGAGCCGTAAGGCGTCTCGGGCAAACAATGCTAAAGGTGGCTCCTCTCGGGAAGATCGTTCCAAAAGTCGAGTCCACTCGAACGCCCGAAAACGGCGCACCGTCGTAACGGAGGCCTTCCCTGCAAGAGATTTCTCCGCTCGCTTCCGGCTTCGTCCTCCGGACTTCGCCGTGACTCACGCTTGGTCGAAATGACAGTCTTGGAACGGTACATGATAAGGAGCGCGTCTCCCCTGCTCCCCTGCTCCCCTGCTCCCCTGCTCCCCTGCTCCCCTGCATTCCTGCTCAGGCTTCGCCTTCGTCTCTCGGGGAGATCTCGCCGTACTCCTTGAGCTTGCGCTGCAGGGTGCGCAGACCGATCCCGAGAAGCTCCGCCGCCCGGGCACGATGGCCGTCGGTATAGTCGACCGTCCGCAAAATCAGCTCACGCTCGACATCAGCCATCAGCCTCGGCTCCCACACCGTTGGTTGGGTAGAGACCTCGGGGGCTGGAGTCGCGGCCCTGTACTCGGCCGGCAGATCTTCGAGGCCGATCTCCTCGCCGCGCGAGAACAACACCATCGATTCGATCACGTTGCGGAGCTCGCGCACGTTGCCGGGCCACGGGTAGCGTTTGATGGCGGTCAGAACGGCTGGGTGCACACCTCGGACCTCGCGATCGAACTCGCGGTTGAAGATCTCCAGAAAATGCTGAACGAAGAGCGGGATGTCCTCCCGTCGCTCGCGAAGCGGCGGAATCTCCAGGGTCACGACCTTGAGCCTGAAGAAAAGATCCTGCCGAAATCGCCCCTGGTCAACCCAACGTTCGAGATTGCGGTTGGTGGCTGCGACGAGCCGGAAGTCGACCGGAATCTGTGACGCGCCGCCGACGCGCATGACGTGACGCTCCTCGAGGACCCGCAACAGTTTGACCTGGAGATCCGGCGACAGTTCGGAGATCTCGTCGAGAAAGAGCGTGCCGCTGGAGGCGCGTTCGATGAGGCCGATCCGACGCTGGTGGGCGCCAGTGAACGCGCCTTTCTCGTGTCCGAAGAGCTCCGATTCCAGGATCTCGCCGGGGATTGCGCCACAGTTGATGGCCACAAAAGGTCCGTCAGCGCGGGGAGAGTTCTGGTGGAGGGCGTTGGCGACGAGCTCTTTGCCGGTCCCCGATTCCCCGACAACGAGAACCGTGGACCGCGTCGGCGCCGCAACCCGCGCCCTCTCGAGCAAACGCTCCATCGCCGACGAATGGCCGACGATGCCTTCAAAGCCGAAGCTCTTTTCAAGACGCTGACGCAACCGCCTGTTTTCATCCGAGAGGACCCGCCGCTCGAGCTGCATCTGCACCCGCTGCCGGAGCTCTTGCATCTTGACCGGTTTGGTCAGGTAGTCGTCGGCCCCTTCCTGCAGGGCCGATACCGCATCTTCGACCTCGGCGTACGCCGTGACCAGAAGAAACGGGAGGTGAGGGTGTTCTGCACGCACCGCGCGCAGAAACTCGTAACCGTCCATCCCCGGCATCCGGACATCGGAGACGATGGCATCAACGACATCACCCTCGCCAAGCCGTTCGAGAGCCTCTTCAGCTGAAGGAAATGAGCGCAGGCTATAGCCCACCCGCTCCAGGGTGCGGGTCATCGCGTCGCGCGACCCGTCGTCGTCATCCACCAAGAAAATCACTGCCGACATGTCATCTCCCAAACGAGTCGAACAGAATCTCCAACCCGTTTTCGTCCAGAATCTCGACTCCGAGCTTGCCGGCCTTGTCGAGCTTACTGCCGGCGTTTTCTCCGGCCACCAGATAGGTGGTCTTGCTCGACACGGATCCCGCGACGGTCGCCCCGAGTTCCTCCAACCGTTCTTTGAGTTCGCGGCGCGGACGGCTCAATGTCCCCGTAAGCACAAAGATCTTACCCGCGAGGGGTGATTCAGTCTCCGCCCGCTCGTGCTCGCGAGGGTCCACACCATGCGCCATCAGACGGGCAATCAACTCTCGGTTCTCGGCCGCCATGGTCCATTCCTGCACCGATTGGGCGATCACCGGTCCGATGCCCTCGAGGT
>JASJGQ010000125.1:0-9484 GCA_033791425.1 Acidobacteriota bacterium | reverse complement strand
TCAACCCCGAGGCCACCCACACCGCACGGGCGTCGACCCTGCAGGAGATTTTCGAGACCTATGGCCTCGTTGATCTGCGAGGGGCCTACCCGGAAGTCCGCGCGCGCTATTTCCGGGAGACCGTATTCCGCACTGCGACAGAGGATCTCGCCAACGGTCTCGAAGCCTTGATCGGGAAGCTGCGGAGCGGTGAATTAGCACCGGATGAACTCAGTGCAGCGGTGTCTGATCTCCGCGCCCACCTTTCTCTCGACAGCAATGAGGACTATTTCCTGGCTCGACTCTCGTATCCCTACCTGCGACCCGAGGATGCCGTTGAGTACGTTGCGGCCGCGGCCGGCGGAACCAACCAGAGTGAGATGGTCGTCACACTCGAGGACTCCGAGGGCACCTCCTATCGAATCCGCCATGCTCTCAATCCCAAGGAGGTGGGGCGCCTCCACCGCCTGTTCCTGGCCGCCAAGCTGCAGGTGCAGTTCCGCCCCGAGCACCGCTTCCTTGTCGCCCTCAACGAACGCGGCAACATCATCGGCGGTTTGTTCTACGAGGAAGACCCGGAGTCCCAGACAGCGCACATGGAGAAGATCGTGGTCGCCAACGGCAACCAGGGACGCGGCATTGCCGGCGCCCTGCTCGAGGAGCTCCGGAACCGGCTGCGAACCGCCGGCTACACCGCGCTGACGACAGGTTTCTTTCGCCCGCAGTTCTTCTACAGAATGGGATTCACCGTCGAAAAGCGTTATGCCGGGCTGTATCAGTCCCTCGTCGAAGCGGACGAGGCCGGCGACTGACCGAACGGTGCGGCTCCTCCCGACAATAAAACGGCCCCCTCACGCGAGGGGGCCGTAATCGGTTCCATTCAAGGCTATCGGTAGCCGAAGAGCATTGCGTAGACGATCAACGCGATCAAGGTGAGCCCGGTTCCCAGCGCCACGAAACCGAAGGTCCGGTAGATCCTCTCGAGCCGTTGCGGGATCGGCGCCCGAAGCCTGGCTTCGACGTCATCTGAGTCGCCGCTCGCCATCAGCGCTTCGTACTCGCCCGGTTTGTCGTGGCGGAGTTCGTCGACCGGTACCCGACCGGTGAAGATCACCGGGTCCATCGGGAACTTGTCGGGCCGGAAGTGGGTGTTGAAGAAGTGGATCGTGAAAATGAACGCAACCGCCAGCAGCGCCTCATCCGAGTGGATGATCGTGGCAACGTTGACCGACCACCCGGGCAGCAGGCGGGTAAAGAACTCTGGGAACCAGAGGACGAGGCCGGTTGACCCGATCACGAACACGCCCCAGAAGACCGCGAAGTAGTCGAACTTCTCCCAGTAGGTGAAGCGGCCATAGTGAGGCCGCGGCCCGCGCCCGAAGAACCACTTGACGCTCTCCCACAACTGGCGAATATCGGTGAAATTGAACATCAACGAGCTGTCGCCGAAGATATAGGCGAACCAGCTCTTTCCCGACTCCTTGTGTCCCTTCCAGATGCGGGTCAGGTGGAAGCCGAAGAGCAGGATCAGCACCACCGCCGCGATGCGGTGGAAAATACCCATCGCGGCAAATCCGCCGAGCATCTTCGACAGCAGCGTGGCCCATCCCATGTACGAGAACTTGAGGGCCATCCCGGTCAGCGCCAGGGTGAAGAAGGAGAGCAGCATCACGAGGTGCATCAGACGGTGCGTTGTAGTGAATCGAACATACATCTTTTCGGACGGAGCCTGCTTGAGTTGGATCCACTTGTCCCTGGTCCGCAGCAGCCGCCACAACCATGCGCCCGTGTGAAGCAAGGCAAAGGTCATGGTTCCGGTCAGCAGGATGGTCATGAACCAGAAGGAATAGAAGAGGAAGGGGTACTTCTCCGGGTCGTGGTGGGTGGCGTGGGTCAGGTAGCCGGCGAACTTGCGGTGGGCGCCGGGGTGGCAGGTGGCGCAGGTGCCGACGACGTTGTCGTGGCTCAGGGTCGAATCCGGGTTCTCGGGGGGCATGATGTTGTGGGTGCCGTGGCAGTCGTAGCACTTGGCGGCGCCCTCGGAACCCAGCCTCGACACCTTGCCGTGATAGGTGTCGAAGAAGGTCTTGGCCTCATCGACGTGGCAGCGTCCGCACTGGTTCATCATGTTCATCCGGAAACCCTCGGCATCAGTCCGCGAGATCGTGTGCGATGTGTGACAGCTCTCACAGTTCGGGAGCTCACGATCGGTTTCCTTGTTGCCGGGCCAGTGAACGCTGGTTCTGAACGTCTCCTCGATACCGTGATGGCACTCGCCGCAGGTGGCGGCAACGTTGGCGCCGTTGACCGAAGACTGAGGATCGTCTGCAGGGAGTTCCATGTGGGCGGTGTGGCAGTCGGTGCAGGTGGCCGAAACCACCAGACCGCTCTCGAGAAGACCCTTGCCGTGGATGCTCATGGCGTAGCTGTTGACGATGTCCGGGATCTTGGAATCGATCCTCTTGGCGGCAACCTCACCCTGGCGGTGGCACTTGGCACAGAGCTCCGGGACGTTGCGCGCGTAAGTCGGCGAGGTTGGAAGTCGGTAGCTCTCGGTTGCGTGCTTGTCGTGGCAGTCGAGGCAGGTCGGGGCGTCGGTGTCGCCGGCAGAGGCGAGCGTCCCGTGGATCGAGACCCGATATTTGCCGACCACCTCTGCGTGGCAGGTGCTGCAGTCCACGCGTGCGGTGATGGTGTCGCAAGCACGCTCGTGCGAAGGCGTGACCTCGGCGTGGCACTGAGCGCAGGCGACGCCGGCATGGGATCCGATTTTGTAGCGGGTCTCATCGACAAACATCGAGACGGTCTCGCCGTCTCGCTCCATCGACAGCTCGGTATCAGCGTGGCAGCGGAGGCAATTTGCATTGGAGGCGCCAAGCGCGCTCAACCGGTTGCTGCGAATCTTGTGGGGCTGGTGACACTCGGCACACGACGGGACCTGGTGGGGTTTCTCTTCCCACAGTCTGCCCTCCACGACCTTGACGTGCACTTCTTCGATTCGGGCGTGACAGGCCATGCAGGTCTCGGCAACATTTTCTCGATTGATGCTCGACCGCGGATCGGTGTGCTCGAGGATGTCGTGTGAGGTGTGGCACGAGGTGCACACCGCCGTCACGGTGAGCCCCTTTTTGAAGATGCCTTCACCGTGCACCGACATCGAGAAGTTCTCGAGGATAGCGTCCTGAGGAATCTCGTGTTGAAGGGTGACGGCGGTGCCTTCACGGTGGCAGCGACCGCACAACAGCGGGATATTCATGTTCGCTGTCGGCGACGCGGGGTTGGTGTGGGGCAGGATGGCGTGGTGCTCGTGACAGGTCACACAGCTCGGTGCCAACGGATCGCCCGAAGCCGCAGCGCGGCCATGAAGGCTGCGTCGGTGCTCCACGGCCTGCTGTTCGTGGCACGTTCCGCAAATGGCCGCCTCCTCTTGTTCGCCATGAGGCGGCGTCATCGCATGGCCGGCGTGACAACTCACACAGCTCGCGGCAGGTCCGTTTTCCCTACTCAGGGAGTGCGGGCTTTTGCCCACCTGTTTCAATTCGCGGGCGTGGCATCTGCCGCACAACTCCATCGAATGAGATGCACTCACAGAAGCTTCCGGGTCGGACGGCGATTTCACATCATGGGTCCCGTGGCAGACCGTGCATTTCGCTGCAGGTGCGATCGGATCGTCAGCCCATGCACCGTGGGGCCCCGCTACGAGCTCCTCAGCGATATCGTCGTGGCACATGGCGCAATCGACGGGTTCGAGCTCCTCTTCATGGGGTAACTCGACACCATCCAGCTCAGCGTGACAGTCGATACAGGCAAAGTCGCCGTGGACCGAGTTTGCGAATCCGGCAGGATCCACAAAGACTGAGATTTCTTGGCCAGCGCGCTCGCCGACAGCCTCAGGATCCTCGTGGCACATCAGGCAATCGTCGTTCTCCTGGGCAAACGTCGTTCCCCCGAACATCAACACCATCAAACAAGCGGCGGCAGGTGCGATTCGTACCAGCCTCGAAAACCCGTTCGGGTCACCACTTGGAAAGATCATTCATCGCCTCCCAAAAAGGGTTCGGGTGAACCCCCGTTCAGGGGAACTGTATCTCTATGTGGCGAATTATTCAAGTTCATCCGAGGTCTCGAAATTGAGATCATGTTTCCACAGTTGAGTGAAGGGTAAAACTGACCCAGAAGGTATATTTTTCATAGATTTAAGGTTGGCACTGGCCGAGGACTTCTGGGTGGAGGTGTCACGGGGTATCAATTGAGAACTAGTTCAAATTCCTGTAAGGTGATGCGGTTCCGCGACGCGGGACGAGTTGCTGATCACCCTTGATCAACAGGAGGATCGATGCCAACAAAAAGTGCCGAGAATCGCAAGAGGTTTTTTGGCCGTCTTTTCAATTACGCCAACAACGGACTCACGATCGCCGGGGTCGTGCTCACGACCATCTCGGGTCTGTTGATCATCATTTTCCTGTTGGCCCAACTTTGGGGTGGTCTGGACAGCCCGTACATCGGTCTGTTCGCTTACGTGGTGCTCCCGGTCATTTTCGTCCTCGGCCTGATCGAAATTCCGATCGGCATGTGGCGCCGGAGGGCGCGCCTGATGAAGGATGGCGCGACCGAAGAGGAGTTGACCACGTTTCCCACCCTCGATTTCAACGATCCCCAGACACGGAAGATCGCGACAATCGTCATCGTTCTCACCGCGCTCAATACCGTCATTCTCGGCGCAGCCTCCTTCTTTGCTGTCGAAGAGATGGAAACGGTCGAGTTTTGCGGCGAGACCTGCCACACCGTCATGCAACCCGAGTACACCGCCTATCAAGACTCCCCGCATTCTCGGGTAGCCTGCGTCGACTGCCACATCGGCCCGGGCGCGTCGTGGTTTGTGAAGTCCAAACTCGACGGTCTCCGCCAGGTGTGGCACACCGCCATCGGGACCTACGCCAAACCTATCGGCACACCGCTCCACACCCTCCGTCCAGCCCGTGAGACCTGCGAACAGTGCCACTGGCCCAACAAGCACCACGGCGACAAACTGCGTATTTTTTCGCGCTACAGGGCCGACCAGGCGAACACCGCATCCTACACGGCCATGCTGCTACGGACCGGAGGCGGCAGCCTCGACATCGGCCGCGCCGGTGGGATCCACTGGTGGCACATCTACTCCGACAACAAGATCCGGTTCATCGCTTCGGACGACAGGCGCGAGGAGATCCAATGGGTGGAACTCACGACACCCGATGGTTCCGTTCGAACCTACAGCCGTAACGGCGACGAAGCGCCGGCCGCAGACGCCATCACGAATGCTCGAATCATGGACTGTGTCGACTGCCACAATCGACCGACCCACACCTTCTTCGTACCCAACAAGGCGGTCGACTGGATTATCGCCACCCACCCCGAACTCCAATCTCTCCCCTACTACAAAAAGACCGCCGTTGCCGCGATTGAGGGCGAGTACCAGAGTCACGCCGAGGGTGTGGCGACTGTCCGGCAGACTATTGCGGATTTCTACTCCGTAGAGTTTCCTGACATCTATGCCTCGGAAAACGCGCTTGTCGCAAAAGGGGCCGAGTTCGCATCACAGGCCTACGGGAAAACTGTCTTTCCGGACATGGACACCAACTGGGAGACCCACCCAAACCATATCGGTCACGATGACTTTCCGGGATGCATGCGGTGCCACGACGATGAAATGTCGACAGCCGATGGCGAATACACGATCCCGATGGATTGCGAAACCTGTCACATTTTCCTCGTCGAGGACAGCCCGGAGTATCCTGAATTCGCCTACGCTCTCGAACCCTAGGTCATCTGAAGTCGCCCGTCTCGACCGCAATTCCGCGATGTGAAATAGCCATGGAGGCGTGCTAATCTCGGGACTCGGTTGGAGATTTGAGCCGGGAGACGCTAGACAATGACATGGTTGGAACAGAATATCGACGCCTATCGAATCGTCTCCGAAATACTCGGCGACTTGCGGCGGGCAATCAGGGGTGGTTTAGAGGCGGTTTTCGGAGATGCCTGGTATCGCGATGGGCTCCCCACAGAAGTGTTCGACCGCCTGGTGGCCGCCAAAGAGCGTGAGAAATCGATCGACTGGTACGAGGGTCAGTACCAACAGATCATGGACTACGCGGTGTTTGCCGACCTGGTCGAGATTCTCGAACACAACACCGATCATTTCTCGGAACTGATAGCGCTGGCGCCGAGCGAGGCCCTCCTCCAGGCACGATTTGTCGAACTCGACGTGATGCGAGCAAAATTGGGCAGGGCACGGCCGATCAGCGAAACTGAACTCTCCTTCCTCGGAACCTTCCATCTGCGTTTCAGAAAAGCGATCAGCGAGATGCCGGTTCGGGAACCGGTTGAGAGCGAGGACCTCCCCGCCGAAGAGCCAGTTGAAGAACAGAAGCCTCCAATGCGCCGGGCGAGCGACCGGCCCCCGAAACAGGCGCCAGTCCAACCTCCTCCGGATGTGCCGCCGGAACCGGATGACCCGGAACCGGCCCCTCTCCCTCCGATCCCCGAGACAGTGAAACAAGTTGTCGAGGGGGTCGTGCAGCCGGTGGAAGCTGACAACGGCGGTGACGACGACCCGGAGGAAGGCGGAGACGAGGCCCCTCCCAAGCCCCCAAAGAGGGCGGTGCAGTCGAGCACAACACCAAACCCGGTCGAAATCGAAGAAGAGCCTTCTGACGAACCCAAAGAGGCGGAGGCCGCCCTGGAATCGGATGACGACGGGGAAGATGGCGCAGAGAACACCCGTGCGGCTGTGGGGCCGAAGAAACTGGCTGTTGCTCTGGAAAACAACGAGCACCGCACCATCCTACGCGAGCTGTACCGCGAAGTGACAACCATTGCTGAAGGCGTGTGGTCGAGCGAGGTGACACCGGCTCCGCTGGTGTGGGAGCAGGTGACCGCGAGCGAGTGGTACAAAGATAACTTCTCCCGTCTCGGTCTGCAGGCGCTGTCGGCTTTTTATGAAGTGACGGGTAACGTCGAAGAGATGGCCAGACAGGGCGCCACCAAAAAGCAGCTGCAGGAGTTTCTCAAAGAGACCAACTTCGCCAAGACACTGCTGGCGCTGCGGGACATGTTTCAGGCGAGTAATCTCTGACCCTCGGCGTTCTGGTTGCGGCAACCTCAGGCCCCATCCGCGTCATTGGCGGCTGATATTGGATGTTTGATATTGGATCAGCTCTTGTGATGCGGGGTTTCCCATCCAATATCATATTTCTAATATCAACGGCCGCAACAATCTCTAGCGTCCTTTATGCCGAACATCCAATATTAAACATCTGCCGCGCTACGCCGGTGGGAATTGCTCAGCGTACGCTCCGTAGCGGCGGAGAATTCGCCGCGTATATCCGACCCCTCTCCGGCACTTGCAGACCCCGGAGGAAAAGCGTCTCGCGACTTCAGGATCGTCGATGATCACCATCGCGGTCTCGACCGAGCCCGCCCAGCGGTCGGGGTCGAGTCCCATTTCGACCGCCAGTTTCCGTGCGTCGAAGATGTGTCCGGGTCCGACGTTGTACGAAGCAATGGCCATGGCCACCTGGTCGCGAAGCGGCAGGTCTTCAAACCCGTCCATCAGCTGCCGCAGGTAACGTCCGGCGGCCTCGGCCGCCTCCTGAGGGTGGTGGGGGTCTTCGACACCGAGTTCGCGCCAAGTGAAGGGCATGAACTGGAAAAGCCCGGCCGACCCACCCGGACCAATCGCGCCCGGGTCGAAACGCGATTCCTCGTACATCAGTGACGCCAACAGCCGCCAGTCGATATCGTAGGCTCGTCCGACCCACTGGAGCAGTTCGTCGTAAGGGGTCAGGGCACCGTCAGGGATCGGCAGCATCGCACTCGGCCTTTTTGGCACTCGTTTCCCAAACTGGTTGATCACCAGTTGTTGCACCATGCCCGAGCGCCGTTCTGAGCGCAACCACTGGTTGACCCTGCCGTGAAGCCGCGGAGACGACACGTTGAGAACCCAAACGAGCGGAACCTGCGGCACCACCACCGGTCCGATCTGGAGATCCGATCGGCCTGCAACGGCAAGGCGTGCCACATCGCGATTGACCACCGCCACCGGGGCGCGGCCTCGCGCCACCGCCAGTACTGCATTGAAGCCGTCTGCCCCTATCGTCGGCGGGCGGGCACGGATCGGCGCCGCCAGCGGCATCATTCGCGCCAGGGAGGCGACCGGCATCGAGGCCATGGCGCGGACGCCGGCCAGGTCCGTGACCGAACCAGGCAGATCGGCTCGAGCCGAGACCACCGAAACCAGATCGACCCAGCGATAGGGCACGCTGACTCTGAAATGTCCCTCGTCCCCGGGGGCGATGGGCTCGTGAAGAGCCGCGAGATCTCCGAAACCATCTTCGAGCCAGCGAAGAGGGTCGACTTCGGACGGAGGAATCGACAGTTCGAGCCGAACCCCGATCTCGCGGGCAAAGTTGAGTGCCAGCTCGTACTCGAAACCCGCCAACCCGCCGCGCTCTACGGCCACGGTTGTGGCCGAGTTGCGGGTGACGAGACGCAGGACGCCGGACTGTCGGATCTGGCGCAGGTCCCTGCAGGTTCGCGCGCGCCCGCCGCGCGATAGCACGCTTTCAGCAAAGAGAAATTGGTTGATGGCGCGCCGCAAGGTCGGGTTCGAGTCACGAACCGCCCAGACGATTGCTCGTGATACGGGTATGCGGTCGACGACCACCAGATCACGACTGGCGCGCAGTGCGTTCGCGATCTGGGAATCGGCAACCGTCAATTGATAGCGACCGGATCGAACCCGTTCGATGACGCCTTCAATCGAAACCTCTTCCGGCACGTCCTCGATTGTCAGACCGTTCTCGGAGAGGTACGTCTGAAGCGGCGGCGTCAATGACGAGCGGTGGAGATGAACGATGCCCTCCCAGCCGCCCTCCTCCGCCGACGCGGTGAAACCGGGGGAAGCGATCACCAGATCGTCCACCCAGTCGAGGGCCGCGCTGGCCAGCAGATTTTTGTCCGCCAGAGACGCCGCTGCGAATCTTCCGACGGACAGGTCCGCCAAGCCTTCTTGGACGACCTCGAGCAGACGATCGCTTCGGCGAGCCTCGATCCAACGGATTTCGACCCCGAGGCGCGCTGCAAACTGGCGGAGCAGCTCGGACTCGCGGAGGGAGATCTCGCGGGTCCCGGAGGCATCAAAGAAACCGGGTCGAACCGCGACCCGAAGGACGCCGGCGCCGCGGATCTCCTCGACGTCTCCGGTCCGGCGGTGCGGGACCGAGCAGGCCGATATGATCACAACGGCCAGCCACGCCACCGCAAACGTGAGAATCCTCTTCGAAATCACAGCGACACTGTAGCTGAAGCGGGTCCGGGACAGGGAGGGTGAGTCAGAGAGAGAGGGAGAAAATCTCGAGAAGCGTGTGCGGATATGGGCCGCACGCGGTGGAGGTGCCATTTATCGCATTGTTTGGGCTCGCCTCACCAATCTGCCCACCTCGCTCGGGCGAACAATGCGATGGGT
>JASJGQ010000124.1:0-7711 GCA_033791425.1 Acidobacteriota bacterium | reverse complement strand
CCAAAACCTTGTTGCGGTCCTGGCGCTCTCTGAGGGCAACCGCGGAGGTTGAAACCACGATCGAGCAGACCAGACACACCGCGGTGGCAAAACCGATGATGTACGCGTTACTGTACTGCCGCATTGCGAGCTAACCTCCGTTTGATGTTCGCCTGCACGACGAAATGGTCGATCAACGGCGCGAACATGTTCATGAAGAGAATCGCCAGCATCATCCCCTCGGGATAGGCGGGGTTGACGACCCGAACCAGGATGACCATGACACCGATGCCGAGGCCGTAGTAAAGCTTGCCCTTCTCGGTAAAGGCCGACGATACCGGGTCGGTGGCCATGAAAACTGCGCCGAAGGCCCAGCCTCCCAGCACCATGTGCCACCAGAACGGCACACCGAAGAAGGGGTTGGTCTCCGAGCCCGCGGCGTTGAGAATGGTCGCCATGACGACTGTGCCCACAGTCACTCCGAGCATCGTTCGCCACGAACCGATCTGAGTGAAGATGAGCAGCGCGGCCCCGACCAGACACAACAGAGCCGAGGTTTCGCCCATCGATCCCGGGATAAAACCGAGAAAGGCGTCCCACCACAGCCCGTTGCCCATATCGCCGAGCGCTCCGACACCGTCGGCGGCAGCTCTCGACAACCAGGTGGCACCTGAAAAACCGTCGACTCCGACAATATCGGCCGCGATCCATGGCTTGTCGCCGGAGATCTCGGCCGGGTAGGCGAAGAACAGAAAGGCCCGTGCTGTGAGTGCCGGGTTGAGGATGTTCATCCCAGTGCCGCCGAAGACCTCCTTGCCGATCAGCACCCCGAAGATGGCCCCCGAGGCGACCTGCCACAGCGGAATGGTAGGAGGCAGAGTCAATGGCAAAAGGAAACCGGTCACGAAGAAGCCCTCGTTGATCTCATGGCCACGCACACAGGCAAAGATCACCTCAACGGTGCCGCCGGCAGCGAACGTCATGACAAAGACCGGTAGGAAGTAGAGCGCGCCGTAGACGAAGCACGACCAGAAGCCCGTCGTGAAGGTGAAACCCATGGCCTGAAAGAGGCTGGTCTGCCAGGTGTCGAGCGGCTGGGCCCCGGCCGCGATCGCCCGCGCAGCCTGGAGGCCGGTGTTGTACATCGCAAAGAACACGATCGGCACCAACCCGGCCACGACCACCGTCATCATGCGTTTGAGGTCGAGCGCCGCGCGCACGTGAGTCGCACCCGTCGTGACTTTGCCCGGGGTGTAGAAGATGGTATCGACAGCTTCGAAGAGCGGGTACAGGCGATCGAGCTTGCCGCCCGATTGGAATCGTTCCTGAGTTGCGTCGAGGAATCGGCGGAGGATCGACATCATCCCTCCTTCCAGATCTCGAGCAGGTTTCTTCGCAGGGCCGGGGCGTAGTCTTCCTTACCCGGGCTCACGAACGAACACAGCGCGAGATCTTCCTCATCGAGTTCGAGACAGCCGAGGGCCTCGGCCCTCTCGACATCATTCACCAGCAGCGCACGCAGAAGAAACGTCGGCATGATGTCCAGAGGCATCACCCTTTCGAAGAGCCCAATGGGAACCATCGCACGGTGACCGCCCTGGGCGGAGGTCGTGAAATCGTATCGCGTTGATTTCGGTCTCAGCGCAGAGGCGTAGGCGCGGGTGGTGGAAAACATATCCCGCCCGGGCCACAACCACCCCAGGAAGCGGCGGCGGTGATCCTCGGCCAAACAGGAGATCTCGGTCGAATATCGACCGAGGAACCCGCCGGCCTCGCTCATGGCGCGGTGCCCGTAGAGCACGGAACCGGAAATCACTCTCGCCTCCCCGGGATACAACTGGCCAGCTACGAGCGGCATGGTCGCCACGCCGAGCCGTGTTGCCAACAGACGAGGCTGCTGCACCAGTGGCCCTGCCAGGGAAACAACTCGTTTCACCGGAAGTTTCCCGGTGGCAAACAACTCACCGATCGCCGCCACGTCCTGGGTGCCGACGTGCCACACGACATTGGCGCGGCTTACGGGATCCAGCAGATGGATGTGGGTGCCGACGAGTCCAGCTGGGTGCTTCCCAGCAAACTCCTCGATCCTGACCCGCGGCGCATCGCCGGCCTCGATCTTCGAACCGGGCGCCCGGCACAGAAAGACCGGCCCGTCGGTCAGGTGGGACAGCGCCCAGAGCCCGCGTTTGAAGTCCTCCATCCGTCCTTCAAGGGCCACCTCCGGGTCAACCCCGAGCGGATCAGTGTTGACGGCGGTGACGAAGATCGAACGGCAGGATTCGCTCGGCGAGGGCACATTCGAAAATGGTCGCCTGCGGAGGGCCGTCCACAGCCCCGATTCGACCAACAGATCCCGAACCGCCTGTCGATCGAGGTCTGGGACCGCAGCCCCCGTGAACGAGGAGAACTGGCAAAAATCGCCATCAACCGGTTGCCCATCGCGTTCGGAAGCCGTCAACTCGATGACAACCGATCGCAGGGCCCGCCGCGCACCGCGGTTGATGGCTGTAACGGAACCGGCACCGGGAGCAGTGATCATTACGCCCTCGGTCTTGCGGTCTTCAAACAAAAGTTGGCCCCGTGTGACTCGATCCCCTTCCTGGACGTGCATCCGCGGCTTCATGAACGCATAGTCCCTGGCGAGGATGGCAACGTTCGACACAGCCGGTGCGTCAAAAACGCTTTGTGCCGGGGCACCGGTGATGGGAAGGTTGAGCCCCTTCTTGATCACGTGTACTGCCATACACTGCTCTTTTCCGCTCGTTTCAACCAAAAACGGCAAACAAGCGCAGAGAGAATACCAAGGTCGTCAAGTCCGCGAAACCAGGGAGGCAATTCCGGTGCCCTGAATCGAGGTTTGCGCCGATCCTGCTCGCGGGACGACACAACCGGGCCGCGCGGTGATAAGCTGTGGAAAACGGTCCCATCCACGTCGGGAGGTGACGCCCGTGGCAAAGACACCGATCGTAAAAGACATCATGAAAAAGGCGGCCCAGACGTTCAGGGTCACGGATGAGATGGCGGACTGTATGAGCACGGTGGCCCGATCGTCGTTTACAGCGTCCCCGGTTGTCGATGAAGACGGGATCGTGGTCGGACTCCTGAGCGAGAAAGACGTCTTGCGAACCATCATCGACTGGGCCTACGACCAGCGCGCGGGAGGGCCGGTGGGCAACTACATGTCCCCTCTCGAGGTCACGGTGACACCTGATATGGACCTTCTCACGGCGGCCCGGGCCTTTCTCGAGGTCAATTTTTCGTGTCTTCCCGTGATGGACGGCGAAAAGCTCGTCGGCCGCCTCACCCGCCATGAGACCCTCAAAGGCATCGAAAAATGGGCGACCGAGATCAACAAGGAGCGCTCGGGCAGGATGAAGCAAACTTCCGGCCACGAAAGACCATCGGCGATGGGAGAGATCCAAAAAGTCGCGGCGTCACACACCCGTGAGCAACTGACCCAGATCTTCCGTAAGCACTGACTCGCGCTCTCACTGCCGTAGATCAAGGTTGTCGATGCCGTTCGGCCTTTTGGCGCGAATCCTGCATCCAATTCTGGCTACGAAGGAGAAGAGTCACATGCGATTCGTCAAAACCACGCTCGTTGCCGTCGCAGTCCTGTCTGCAGTCTCGTGCTCCTCGACACGGGTCAACTCCGACCGTGATTCCCAGGCCGATTTCAGCAGCTACTCCACCTTTTCGTGGTACGCGGCCTCTGAGCCCGATCGACCCCCGACCCATGGCGCCAGCCAGATCGTCGACGGACGTATTCGGCGGGCGTTGGACGACGGTCTCGTCGCCAAAGGATACAGCCAGGCAGGCCCCGGCGTGGCCGACCTGGAAGTGGCGTACTACACCTCACTCAGCTCACAGTTGAGGATGTACAACGGCGGTTGGGGCTACGGCTGGGGATACGGCCCGAGATGGGGCTACGGCTATGGCTATTGGCCCGGGTGGAACATGACCACCGTCTCGACCTATCTCGAGGGGACGATCATCGTCGACATCATCGACCGCAAGCAAAACCAACTCGTGTGGCGGGGCGTCATCACCAGCGCGCTGTCAAAGAAGAGCTCGAGCGATGAAAAAATCGAGCAGGCCATGAACCGGGTGCTTTCGGACTTCCCGGCGAGATGATCCGGTGGTTGGTGGTTCCGAATTCCAATTGACAACTCTTTCGTGTCCTCTGCGTCCAACGCTGTAAGGAGGCGCCCATGCGATCAATCGTGACCATCCTTCTGTCTGTTTCAATTGCTGCCCTCTCGACGGCATGCTCCACCATGACGGTCAGGGCGGACCACGACTCGCAGGTGGATTTCAGTTCCTTCAACTCGTTCGCGTTATTCGAACGCCCCGCAAAGGAACGGCGCGGGCCGCAGATGAGCGAGCTCGTCGATCGTCGGATCGCCTCCTCCATGGAAACCTCACTGGAGGGCAAGGGCTTTACACCGACTACCCCTCGAGAAGCAGACCTCCTGGTCACCTTCTACACGGCTGTTCGAAAGCGGGTCACCGTCAACGGAGGCGGCTGGTACGGTTATCGCAGGCCCTATTGGGGCGGAGGCGTGACCTATGTCAACAGCTATCCCGAAGGCACCCTGGTCATCGATGTTATCGACCGGAAGAGCCGCAATCTGGTTTGGAGGGGCGTTGGCGCTGGGGCCTTCTCCAAAATGAACCCGTCGTACGAAAAGGTCGACAAGAGAGTCACGCGAATTCTCCAGACGTTTCCCCCGGTCAATTGAGCAGGGGGGAAAGGGAGAAAGGGAGCCGGCACAGATTTCTCCACTCGCTTCCGGCTTCGTCCTCCGGACTTCGCCGTGACTATCGCTCGGTCGAAATGACAGTCTTTTGTATTCGAACATGATTTGGAGCGCGTCTCCCCTGCTCCCCTGCTCCTCTGCATTCCGGCTCCGTTGCTCCCCTAACACGATTATTCCTCTCCCACGACCCAGGATTCTGTATGATGTCACCCGGCGATCACCGATGCGACCTGGAGGTTGAGCCGTGAAATCCCTGACATCCCTGGCAAAGACGCTGTCGATCTTGACTGCCGTCACGCTCCTGGCAGCGTGCAGTAGCCCCCCGGTGGTCGGCGTCCTTCTGCCGACGACAGGCTCGGCTTCCAGTTATGGTGAGTCCATGAAGAACGGCATCGACCTTGCCCTCGAAGAAGGCAAGGGTACCGTCCCGAAGGGCTTCAAAGTCGTCTGGGGAGATACCGCTTCTGATCCCGAAACTGGCGCAGTCGAACTGCGACGAATGGCCGGAGAAGGCGCCAGAATCGTGGTTGCAGGCACCACCAGCGACACCGCGCACGCCCTGCTCCCCGTGCTCGACGAGGCCGACGTCATTGCGGTCTCGCCATCCGCGTCAGATCCGTCGTTAACCAAGGAGTCGCGAAGGTTTTTCAGGATCTTTTCTTCAGATGAGCTCGAAGGCCGTCGAGCCGGCCGGTTCCTGTACGACGACCAGGACAAAACAACCGTCTTGATCTATGCCGAAGACTCGGCACAGGCGCGAGGCATCGAGCCTCCGTTCCGCCAGGTCTACGAACAGGCCATGGGAGGCAAGATCGTCGGACGGGTTCTCGCCGATGGACCGAACTGGGAGGTGGAATCGAGCGATCTCCTCGCCGCGGCCAGACCCTCGGCGGTCTACATCATCGGATATGGTGACAGCACGATCAAAGTCCTGCGGCACCTCCGGGGAAAGGGTTACAGCGGATTGATCTGCGCGACCTCGGCCTTTTACACGAATCAGATCGTCGAATCCTATCCGGAAGTGGTGGAAGGTATCTTCTTTCCGCAGCCCGCCTTTGACGTCAAGTCCGAGGGCCAGCTCGCACAGGATTTTGTCGCAGCGTACCGGCAGCGGTTTGGAACGGACCCTGACATCTATGCGGCCCACGCATACGACGCCATGCGGGTCGTGACCTGGGTTGCGGGCGAGGCCAAGACCTTCTCCACCTCCGATATCCGCAAGACCCTCGCCTACGGCATCAAGGAGTTCCCCGGCGTCACCGGTATCATCCAATTCAACGATTACGGCGACGTTCACCACAACCCGATCATGTTCATCATCCGCGACGGCCACGTCCTCAACTACGAGCGGTATATTGAAGAGGAGAGGGCGAAGATCCGCGAGAAGATCAGAGGCCTCATCAACGGCTGACCGCCCGGCGCAGCTGCTGAGGAGACAAGGTGCGGGTCAGACTTGAATCGGTTGGATGCCGCCTCAACGTAGGCGAAATCGAGGCGTTGGCACGAACGCTGACGTCGGCGGGGCACCGGGTAGTCGGTCCGGGCGAGCTCGCCGACCTTTGCATTCTCAACACCTGCACCGTGACATCGATCGCCTCCAAGAAGAGCCGCCAACTCATCCGCCAGATCAAACGGAGCAACCCCGATGCCGCGGTCATTGCCACCGGGTGCGATGTCGAGCTCGCACCGCAAGCTGCCGTCGAGGCAGGCGTCGACCTCGTGGTCGGCAATGCCGACAAGGACCGGCTCCTCGAGATCGCCGACGCCCGCGGTCTGCTCCACGAGCCAGACCCCGACCTCGACGAAACCACTATCTATGCACCGGGCGAAGGCATGCGAACACGTGCATTCCTCAAGGTCCAGGACGGCTGCGACAACCGTTGCACATTCTGCGTCACCACCATCGCCCGCGGGGCCGGACGCAGCGTGCCGAAAAGCCGGCTCCTCGAAGAGATCCGGGAGCTCGTGACTCGCGGCTACCGCGAGGTCGTATTGAGCGGCGTCCACCTTGGTTCCTATGGCCACGACATCGGCGACCGCCGCGGACTCAGACACCTCATTGAGGCCATTCTCACCTCCACCCCTCTCCAGAGGCTGCGGCTGTCTTCACTGGAACCATGGGATCTCGACGCCGAGTTCTTCGAGGTATTCACCGACTCCCGATTGCTCCGCCACCTCCACCTGCCGCTGCAAAGCGGTTGCGACGCCACCCTCAAGCGAATGGCGAGGCGCACAAGCCGCAAAGAGTTTTCGCATCTGGTAACCCACGCCAGGAGAATCGACCCGGATCTCGCCATCTCGACGGACCTCATCGTCGGTTTCCCGGGCGAGAATGAAGCCGAGTTCGAGGCATCCATTTCCTTTGTCGAAGAGATGGCCTTTTCGCGCCTCCATATCTTTCGCTACTCGCGGCGAGATGGCACGCTCGCCGCCCGCATGCCTGGACAGATCCCGGGCCCGGTGGCTCAAGAACGGAGTCGCCGCATGCATGTCCTCGGCGCCGTACTCGAGGAGCAATTCAACTCGAGGCTCGTCGGCCGCCGGACCGACGTCCTGTGGGAATCCGCTGAAGACCTCGGGGACACCCTGCGTTGGAGTGGGCTGACGCCGAACTATGTCCGGGTGACCACCCAGACCCCGCCTGACGAGGACTTGATGAACCGCGTCGTCCCGACCGAGATCACAGAGACGGTTCCAGGGGGGCTGATCGGAAGAATTCGGAGTTCGGAATTCTGAATTCCATGCGCCCGAGCGGAGAAACCGCAGATAGCGCAGATGAACGCAGATCTCGGAAGTCTGCTATTGGATCCTACTCTCCTTCGGCGAAGTCGCATATTCAGTAGCGAGTTGTGGTGGGGGCGTCCCCCCCCCCCCAACCACCGGGCCAGCCGCCCCCCACACATGCCCCAAGCCGCGCAACCCCCAGGCGACACAATGCCCCGGCCGGGGGGGGGGCCGGTTTTGGGGTTGTG
>JASJGQ010000123.1:0-7685 GCA_033791425.1 Acidobacteriota bacterium | reverse complement strand
TTCTTGGGTGCAGCCTTCTTCTTGGGTGCAGCCTTTTTCTTGGGTGCAGCCTTTTTCTTGGGTGCAGCCTTTTTCTTGGGTGCAGCCTTTTTCTTGGGTGCAGCCTTTTTCTTGGGTGCAGCCTTTTTCGCGGTCAATTTCTTCTTCGCAGCCGCAACCTTCTTGGCAACGGCTTTCTTGGCGGCGGCCTTTTTCTTCGCGTCGGCTGCCTTTTTGGCGGCGACCTTTTTCTTTACGGCAGCCAGCTTCTTGGCAACAGCTTTCTTGTCAGCCGCAACCTTCTTCTTTGCGGCAGCCAGCTTCTTGGCAATAGCTTTCTTGTCAGCCGCAACCTTCTTCTTCAACGCAGTCGGTTTCTTCGCGACGGTTTTCTTCACAGTCGCTTTATTGGCCGCGGCCTTCTTAATAGGCGCAGCTTTTTTGGCAGCCGGTTTTTTTGCGGCAGCCTTTTTCGCAGTCGGTTTCCTTTGAGCTGTCCCGGTCGTCTTCGCCATCTCGATCCTCCTCTTTCCTCTTGGTGTTCGAACAGTTTCTACTTGATGATTCGATCTTAACACGCTTGCGAAAAAAAACTGTTGTCACGCGTGGAATCTGAAGACGAATCCCGATATAGTCGAGGGTCGATTTCATGCGAGACCGAAAGAAGAAACAACGGGGTGTTTTGATGGCCCAGGGCAAAAAGAAAAAGAGCGTCACTCCCGATGCACCCGAAGCGTTCTTCAACCGCGAATTGAGCTGGCTTCGTTTTGCGAGGCGTGTGCTCGAGATGGCCGGGGACCCGGAGGTGCCGTTGCTCGAGCGCGTGAAGTTCGCGGGGATTCTCGGGATGCTCCACGACGAGTTCTTTATGAAGAGAGTCAGCGGTCTGAAACGTCAGGTGAACAAGGGCGTCAACAAGCTGTCGCTCGACGGCATGACGCCGCCGCAGGAACTTGCTGCGTGCCGCAGGGAGGTGATCAAACAAAGCAAGGAGCTGTCAGTTCTGATGCACGAGGAGTTGCTGCCGTCACTCGCTGCAAACGGCATCGGCATCGTTGACATCAAGGACCTCGGTGATCACCACCGGGCCGACCTCACCGAGTATTTTAAACGCTCGGTGCTGCCGATTCTCACCCCGCTTGCGGTGGACGCCGAGCACCCGTTTCCCTTTATCAGCAGCCTCGGAATCAACCTCGCGGTGACCATCAAGGAAGGCAAACGCGGTGAAAGATTTGTCCGGGTCAAGGTCCCTGCAAATCGCAATCGGTGGGTGCCGCTCAGCGACCGCAGCGGGTTTGTTCCGCTCGAACAGGTGATTGCCGCAAACCTCGATCTATTGTTCCCGGACACAGCGATCGTGTCGTATGTCTTTCGGGTCACTCGCGCCGCGCGCGGGGAGGAGGGCGTGCAAGGCGACGGCGCGATCCGAACCGGTGTCATGGAACCGGGCAGCATCATCCGTCAGGTGACCAACGATCTCAAGGCGCGGCGCTTCGCCGGTGAGGTCCGGGTCCAGATGGCGAAGGAAACGCCAAAGAAGATGAGGCAGTGGCTGACGAGGCAGCTCAAGCTGACCGATATCGATGTCTATGTGGCCGATCATTTTCTGGCGGTGGCGGATCTTCTTCGTTTCGAGGTCGAGGGCCACGAAGAGTTGCGCGACCCTCCGTACGCTCCCGGCACCCACCAACGACTTCGTAATTTAATCGCCAGCGATTCGGCGGCAATCTTCGAGGAGATTTCGCGCGGCGACATTTTGCTTCATCACCCGTACCACAGTTTCGATACCTCTGTTCTGCGCTTTTTGCAGTCAGCCTCGGTCGACGACAACGTTCTGGCGATCAAGTTGACGATCTATCGCACCTCGTCCGAGTCGCCGATTGTCCAGGCCCTGGCCGAAGCGGCTCGCCGCGGCAAACAGGTTGCGGTGATGGTGGAGATCAACGCGCGATTCGACGAAGAACCGAACATTGCATGGGGCCGGCTCCTCGAGCGGGAGGGCGTCCACGTTTCCTATGGCGTGGAGAAACTGAAGACCCATGTCAAGCTGGCGATGGTGGTGCGCGAAGAGGCCGACGGCGTTCGGCGATACGTACACGCCGGAACCGGGAACTACCACAGTGGGACAGCGCGGCTCTATGAAGATGTCGGGATCCTCAGCTGCGACCCCGACCTCAGCGCCGATGTCGCGGGAGTCTTCAACGAGCTCACGAGCTCAACACCGCACAACGATTATCGATTGTTGCTGGTGGCGCCGCACACCATGCGCAAGCGATTCATCGAACTCATTCAGCGGGAGGCGGCCCACGCCTCCGCGGGTCGGCCATCGGGAATTCGCGCCAAGATGAACCAGCTCCAGGATCCGGAGATCATCCGCGAGTTGTACGCCGCCGGTCGTGCCGGCGTGCCGATCACTCTCAACGTCCGTGGCCTGTGCTGCCTTCGTCCCGGAGTCAAAGGTCTGTCCGACACCATCAGAGTGTTCAGCGTGCTCGGTCGGTTTCTCGAACACGGACGCATCTACGGTTTTGAAAACGGGGGCGCACCGGAGTACTTCATCGGTTCCGCGGACTGGATGAAGCGCAATCTCGATCGCCGGATGGAAACCATCGCACCGGTTCGCGATCCCCTGCTTGTTGCCGAAGTGGAGGAGATCCTCACCATCGGCGAAAACGACAACTGTACGGCGTGGGATCTTCGACCGAACGGAAGCTATGTTCGCCGCCACCCGGCCAAGAACGATCTGCCGCGGCCTTCGCAGCAGGTGTTCATGAACGTCGTCCGGTAACAGCCGGAACGATCCGATGACGGTAGGTGCGGCGGGGTCGTACGAGACATCCCGATTCCTCGATGGTGGTGAGAATCAGATATTCGACGAAACGGCGCGGGATGATCTGCGTTGAGCTTCGACCTCTGCGAGGAGTTCGCGGAGACGATCGTGGGGCACGGTGTACGCCTCGTGACAAAAACCACAGGTCAGAACCGCGCGGCGGTCGTTGTCTTCATCCATCGCGGCGCGGATCTCCCCGACCCCGAGAAGTTTGAGCGCTGACTCCACCCGGTCGGTGGAGCACCCACAGCGAAAAGAGACGGGCCCCTCATCGAGAATGGTACAGCCTTCCGGAAAGACGGTCGCCAGCCATTCTCGTGGGCCGTCTCCCTCGGCGATGCGGGCCGACAGCGCCCCGAGTTCGCCGAGACGTACGACCAGATCTTCCGCCTCCTCGTCGCTGACCCCGGGCAGCAGTTGGATGAGCATGCCCCCGGACACATCAACTCGGCCTTCGGGAACCACGAACACGCCAAAGACCACCGCTGCGGGAGACTGTTCCGATTCGGTCAGATAGACCGCGAGGTCTTTGGCGAGGTCTCCCGACACCAACTCCACGATGCCGCGGTACGGTTCTCCGTGTCCGGAGTCCCTGGTAACGACGAGGTTTCCTCCAACCCCGACTACGCCTGCGACATCGAGTTTCCCGTCGGCCCCCCGGGGCGTGGCAGCCAGTGGGTTGGCAGCGGTCGCACGGACCCAGCCAGCGGGTGATGCCGTTGCGATGAGGTGGCCAGCCGGACCTCCGCCGTCGGTCTCGACGGTCAAGATGGGTTCCTGAGATGTCACCTTCTCGAGGCTTGAAGCGAGCAGCAGGGCTCCTGTCGCAAGCCTCGCCAGAGCGACGGCGACCTGGGGCGACGGATCGTGAATCCTCCGCAGTTCTTCGGCGGTCTCGGTGGTGAGGGCGGCCACCACACGCGCACGTCCGTCGAGGCCCATCGCGCGAATTGAATAGTCGCTGTGCTTTTCGGGCATGATGTGATTCTCTCATTCCTTCAGCAGGCGGTTGTCATCAAGAGTCCGTAATGGGTATGTTCTTTGACTGGCTCGATGCGTGCGAAGGAACAGCAATGACCATCCAGCCGGTGGGCGGATCAGGGGGAATCCCGCATCCGGAACTCCTCATTCCTGATTCTGAATTTCTGATGCCCCTAGGCGACTTTTGGTGTCGCCTGCTTCGTGGTGTCTTTGGCTGGTTTCGTGTCGCTCTTTGTCTCGCTCTTTGCGTCGGTCGTCGAGGCCGCAGCCGTTGCGCTTTCCTTTTCGCTCTCGGTTGGCTTCGATCCGTTGGACTTGGCGTAATCGTTGACATACCAACCGCTGCCTTTGAACTGAAGGGCGGGGGCGCCAAGCAACCGGGAGGCGACACCTCCGCATTCGGGGCACACGCCGTCATGTTGGCTTGAAGCCCGCTCGATGCGTTCGTATCGGCAGGCACACGTCTGACATTTATATTCATACAGGGGCATGAAAATCCTCCGGTTGGATCGGCTCTCCGATCAACGGACAGGTATTTTGCGATCTGAGCGTTCTTTTGTCAAGTTTTGACCGAATCCGGCGGCGGATGGAGCGTGCCATGTCTGCTACATTGGTCGCGAATCCAGCGCTCCTCGAGGAACAGGGAGATCTCAATGACAAAGATTCTGTTATGTGGAACCGTTCTCCTGGCGGCGATCGGTTGCAGTTCATCCACCTCGAGTGATCCCGATCTCGAGGCCTGGACTCGCGAGGTGCGGGTGATTGCGCCGCAACAGATCGGTGACCGGGAATACGAGGAAGTCGCGAACCTCGAAGAGAAGGTACGTGTCGGGACGTTTGGCGAGGAAAATGCGGTGAAGACCGCTAAGGAGAATTTGCGGCGTCGGGCGGCAAAAGTCGACGCCGATGCTGTGGTGATCATTGCCTGCGGCCAGAACGTCAGATCAGCGGAGCCGGATCAGATGAGAGGCATGGGCCCCGAGGTGGTGTGCCAGGGCGTGGCGATCCGCTGGAAGAGCAACTGATCGATCGATCGGCTGACGGCAGGACCAGGTGACGGGTCGCGAAGAACACTCGGTCTCGACGCCGCGGCATGGTCAGGTGCAGAACGTCAAGGCCGCGGTCCTTGTCGGCGGCGGTAGCCGCCGAATGGGACGACCGAAACAGGCACTCCGCCGCAACGGCCTGACCCTGGTGGAAATCGCGGTGGCTGCGGTTGAGGGCTTCGCCGGCCGGACTGTCCTCGCGGGCGGCGGTCGAGTACCTCCGAGCCTCGATGGCTACCGGCGTCTCCCGGACCCACCCGAAGTGCCAGGCCCGCTGGGCGGCATCCTGGCGGCGATGCGCTGGGATCCGGAGGCGGTTTGGATTGTCGTGGCGTGTGATATGCCGCTCGTTCGAACACAGGCCGTCAAGTGGTTGGTGTCGAAACGCCGTCCGGGCGTCCTGGCTGTCCTTCCGCAGATCGTTCCCGGAACGGTGGAACCGCTGCTCGCCGTCTACGAGCCACAGATGAAAGACCTGCTCGAACGGCGGGCCGCGGAGGGCCGTCTCGGGTTTCAGGATTTGGCGGAGTCGAGCGGGATTTCCTGCCCGCGGCCACCTGGCAGAATTCGTGATGCGTGGATGAACGTCAACACCATGGAAGAATTCCAGAACTCAGCGGTTATAGATGTATGATGACTGCGATTATGAGTGAAAATGCCCAGCAAACACCGCCACTGAGTCTTCACGTCATGCCGACGGATGGTTCACCGTTTGACAGGGCGCTGTCAGGTGAGAGCTTTGTTATCGGCAGGTCTTCCAAGGCCGATCTGACCATTCCTGATCGTTCCATGTCGAGGATGCACACTCGGCTTTTTCTCAACGAGGGTGCCTGGCACGTGGAAGATCTCGGATCGAGGAATGGCACCCTAATCGGCGGGCGTACACTCGATCAGCCGGCTCGAGTCGGCCACGGCTCGGTGATCCAGGTCGGCAGCACGTCGATCACGTTGCGTGAGGCCACCCGCCCGATGCCGAGCAAACAGTCGAGCTCGATCAGCCGCGACAGCCACACGATTTTCAGGTCAGCCGCGGAATTGCTCCAGGCGCCGGAGGAGATTCGCACCGACTCCGTCACCCCGATGGGCGAGGGCCTCCGTCGCTATGCGGATAGGCTCCGCCTCCTCACTGAAGTCAACCTCGCCCTCGACAGGGTCATGTCGTTGGGAGATCTTCTCGACCTGATCCTCGACCGTGCATTCGAATACCTGAGACCTGAAGACGCCGCGATCTACCTGAGGACCGAAGACGGCGGGTACGAACGGGCCGCCAGCCGCTCGACCGGGAGCGGGAACCAGGAGATCCTGTTTTCCACCAGTCTCATGGAGCAGGTCGTTGAGGGCCGTCAGGCGGCGTTGGTTCTCGACGCCCAGACCGACGAACGTTTTAACGAGGCCATGAGCCTGCTCGACGCGGGGGTTCGTTCGCTGGTGGCGGCGCCTCTGCTCGACCCGGACGGCGCCCTCGGTCTGATTGTCCTCGGTTCGCGTCTGACGATGCGCCAGTTCGAAGAAGAGGACATGGAGCTGCTGGCGTCGCTGGCATCGGTGGCGGCCATGCGGATTCGAAATGTCCACCTGGCCGAAGAAGCGGCTGAGCGCAAACGCCTCGAGCAGGAGGTCGCTCTGGCCCGCGAGATCCAGGTCGGTCTGCTCCCGGACCACCTCCCCGAAGTGAAGGGCTGGGACATCGTCGCCGGCAATATCCCTTCCCGTGGAGTTTCTGGTGACTTCTTCAAAGTGGAAATGCGGCACGACGACACCGAGGTCGTTCTGATGCTGTCGGACGTGTCGGGCAAGGGAATCGCGGCCTCGCTCTTGACCGCATCGCTCGAGGCCCTGTCAGCAGGCCCGATCCACGATGGAGTGGCGGTTGAAGACGTATTTCGCTCGGTTTCGCACCTGCTCTTCGAACGAACGCCTCCGGAGAAGTATGCAACCTCGTTTCTGGCTTCGGTGGAGCCCGGAACCGGCAAGTTGCGCTATTGCAACGCGGGCCACAATCCCGGGTTGTTGCTGCGGGCAGATGGTTCGACGGAGTGGTTGGATTCGACCGGGATGCCGCTCGGGATTCTTCCGGAGGGGGTTTTCACCGCCGGAGAAGAAAACCTCGACGTCGGCGACACTCTCGTCCTCTACACGGATGGCATCACCGAACCTGAAAATCCGGATGAAGAGGAATACGGCGAAGAACGCCTGCGCGAGATCTGCGTCAAGACCCGCCCCGAACCGGTGGGCGAGATCATGGCGGCCATCGAGAAGGACCTCTACGAGTTCGCGCGCGGTGTGCCGTTCCCCGATGACCGAACTCTCCTCCTGATCCGCCGCCTGGGCGACTGATCGCATCCCCTACCGTCCTTTGAGGGAGAAAATTTGTTTCAAAAATGAAATGCGCCTGCGTCTCAAGTGCGTTATAGTATGTGGCGTCCATTCAAAGTGACGGACAAACGAATTTCGACCTTGAGACAAACGAGCTTTTGAAGACCTCAGTGGTCGCGGAAGTGTCTTCAGAGCTTGGCCGAAGCGCGTCCGGGGGGGCTGTGATGATCGGCAGAACACTGTCGCATTTCGAGATCACCGAAAAACTCGGTGAAGGTGGCATGGGAGAGGTGTGGCTGGCCCGCGATACGCGACTCGGCCGGACCGTGGCGCTCAAGACCCTTCCCTCGGCGAAGGCCGAGAGCGAGGACCGCCGTCGCCGCTTTGAAGATGAAGCACGCGCCGCCTCGGCCCTCAATCACCCGGGGATCGCCCATATCTACGATGTCGGTGAGGCGGATGGCATCCACTTCATTGCGATGGAGCACGTGGAGGGCGAGAGCCTCGACCATCGCATGGCGCGGTCGCCACTT
>JASJGQ010000122.1:0-10300 GCA_033791425.1 Acidobacteriota bacterium | reverse complement strand
CGCGGCGGTGGGCGGCGAGGTCAAACAGCCTGAGCGCAACATTCCGAGGGCGATGATCCTGTCTCTGACAGCCGCGCTCGTCATCTACATCCCGCTGTTGTTTCTGATCGTCGCGGTGGGTACGCCCGGCCAATCGGTCGCCGACGCGGCCGCCGCAGATCCCGAGATCCTGATCGCGGTTGCCGCACGCAACTTCCTCGGTCCGACGGGCTACTGGCTGGTCGTCGTCGCCGGGCTGCTATCCATGCTCTCCGCTCTTCAGGCCAATCTGTTGGCGGCCTCGCGATTCGCCCGAACCATGGCCGGCGATCGCACGCTGCCACGGCGCTTCGATCGTCTCGCTCCAGGCAGCGGCACCCCTATCCCAGCGATCCAGCTCACAGCGATCACCGTGACCGCCGTGCTGATTGCGGTCCCCAACGTGGCCGCCGCTGGCGCGATGGCCAGCCTGATCTTTCTCGCCAGTTTCGCGCTCGCCCACGGCATCGCCTTTCTCGCCCGCAGACGGGCCGCCACCGCAAGCCCCTTCCAAACCCCGGCCTTCCCACTGGTTCCCGTCGTAGGCGGCGTTTCATGCATCGCCCTTGCTCTTTTCCAGTCGGTCGCTGTGCCCGCGGCCGGCGCGATGGCGGCTCTATGGCTCGGCATCGGCGCCGTGCTGTACGTGACACAGCTCTCGTCTCGAGCATCGGTCGTCGATGCTTCCTCCGAGGCCCTCGACCCTCAGCTGCTGCGTCTTCGCGGCCGAAGCCCGCTGGTCCTGGTGCCGATCGCGAACCCCGCGAGCACCGAAACCCTGGTGACGATGGCCAACGCCCTCGCTCCACACTCGGTGGCGCGGGTCATGTTGCTGTCGGTGGTCCGCTTGCCGCAAAGTTGGACGGGCGGCGAACTCCCGGAGCAGCTCCAGGATGCACAGTCGATCCTCGGCGGCGCCCTGTCGACCGCCCTCGCGACCGACCTCAGACCCGAGGCCCTGATCACGATCAACGACGATCCGTGGCGGGAGATCTCCCGGGTTGCCGAGAGGTACCGGTGCGACAGTCTGTTGCTCGGCGTCGGCCACCTCGGAAAGTCTCTGATGACCGGACCGCTCGAAGAGCTCATGAGTCGGGTCGAGGGCGACGTGGTGATCCTTCGAGCGCCCAGCAATTGGAATGTGGATCAGGTCCGGAAGATTCTCATCCCAGCCGGCGGCCGACGTGACCAGAGCCCGGTCCGCGCCCGTTTGATCGGCAATCTCTGCCGGACCGCACCGAGAGAGGTCTCCTATCTGCGAGCCCTCCCCGCGTCGACCGATGCCGTCACCGAGCGCCGTGCTGCGCGCGACCTCCGAAAATTAGCCAGAGATGAAGCACCCGGCGACAGTTCGGTGACCATCGCTTTGAGCGATGCCGTGGTCGAGGAGGTCGTCGGGCGGGCCGCCGACTGTGACCTCCTCGTCCTCGGTCTGCAACGTCTCGGGCGGCGGCAGAAGATCTTTGGTCAACGTGTGCTCGAAATTGCCGAGCACACGACCTGCCCGCTGCTGATGATCAGCCGCCGATCTTAGTTCGGGATTTCTAGAGCTCCGAAGTGCAATTCGGGCAGCGGGTGGCCTTGATCGGGACCTCGCTGAAGCAGAACTGGCACTCCTTGGTTGTCGGATCGGCCGCCGGCGCTTCCTCCTCGCGCTTCATGGAGTTGAGGCCCTTGATGACCATGAACACCGCGATCGCGACGATCAGGAAACTGATCACCGTATTGATAAACAAACCATAGTTGACAGTGACCGCACCGGCCGCCTGGGCGTCGACGAGCGCTGCGTACGGCCCCGCCGGCGAACCCTCGTTGATCACCGAGAACAGGTTCGCAAAATCCACCCCACCCATGAGCATACCGATGGGCGGCATCAGCACGTCGCTGACAAAACTCTTGACGATGGTCCCGAAGGCGGCACCGATGACGATGCCGACCGCCATGTCGACCACGTTGCCTCGCATCGCAAATTCTTTAAACTCTTTGAACATACTCTCTCCCTTTGTTCCTTTTGGTCATTCAGTTTCTCTCTCGATAAATGTGCTGATCAGTACGATCAGCGCATTTTCGACGCGGATTGCATTCCTGATCAGAAGTTCAACACCACCGAGGCCGTCGATGTGGTGTCGGTGCCTTTTGCATCACCGATCGGCTCGTTACGGTGGCGCAGGTCAAAACCGAACCGCAGGGCGAGCCAGGTGTTGACGTCTGCCTCGATGGCGGTCATCGATGTCAACCGCCAATCCGACCCTGTGTCAAAATTGGGATAGAACATCAGACGCTCGGTGAGTCTGGAGCTGGCGCCCAGCTTCTTCTCCCAATAAAGACCCAGAAGGCCACCCATAAAGTCGACCTTCATACCCGGCGGAACCTGGTCCTCCCAGGTGTAGGCGAGACCGGCGTCGAACGATAGAATCTGGTTGTCGTTGTTGATCGCCAAATAGGTGACACCGGCCGAGGCCACGGTCTGTGAGTCGAAGCCGGTAAAAGGGTCCTTGCCCCATTGCAGACCGCCGAAGGCTTCCCAACGATCGTTGAGCTTGCGCACGGCACGGGCAGCAACAAAGTAGTTCTCAGCCGTCAGATCACCGTCGTTTTCGGCACGGTTGGCACCCGCCACGAAGCCGAGGCCCCACGGTTCCGGCCGGCGGTTGAGACCGAAGTCGAGACCGAAGGACGAAGTGTCCGAGTTGCCGCTGGTGGCCATCCACCCCAGACCCAGGGAACCCACCCAGATCGGCTCTTCCTCGGTCTCCTCACCTTCGTCGGCGAGGACCGGGACCACTCCCAGCATCAGAATCAGAACCACACTCAGCAGGTAAGATCTCTTTCGCATCGATCACTCCTTTTCGTTCGTTTCAGTTGTTATTGCCATACTTGCGGTCGTGTTCGCGTCTCGCGCCACGCACCCAGTCGTCGCGGTTGATGCGCCCCGGAAACACATCCAGGGAGCTTGAAAAACGTTCAATGTCCTCGGCCGTCCAGCCCGCAATGTCGGAGAATCGGTAGATTCGACGGGCATTGAGCATGCGTTCGAGCTTGGGCCCGATGCCGTGAATTTTTTTGAGGTCATCGCGCTGCCGCGATGCGGGGGACGCGGTCGAGGCTGATGGCTGATGTCCATTCCCGGAAGTCGATGAACTCTGGCGGGATTGTACGTCATTCCGCGCCGGCCGGCTTCGCTGCTCCGCCTCGAGATGCTCACACCGTCGTTGGAGCTCTTTCACCGCAGTCTGTTCCTTTGCGATTCGATCGCTGAAGTCGGACCGCTCGTGGTCGAGTTCGGCCCGCAGACCGGTCGCGCTCCGTTCGGAGGCCGCTGCAGCTGTATGGGCCTCTTCCAGTTCCGACTTCAGGGCCTCCACCCCAGACGCCAGGTCGGCGGTGGCCGAAGTGCGCACCTCGAGGTCATGTACACGGAGACGTTCCTGTTGGATCTGCGCGTTTCGAGCTCTCAGCTCGGCAGCCAGACCGTCGCTTCCACTCTGGCACGCCTCGAGTCGGTGCTCGAGTTCACGATTGGCTCGTTCGAGGGTCTCCAGCTTACTCTCCACTGTCGCACCAGCCGCACCGAGCTCGGCCAGCTGTTCCCCCTGGGATTCCCACCGCGCCTGCCAGCCTGTATCTATTTCGGTCGCTCGCACCGTTGCCGCCCGGAGATCACCCTCGGCTTCCTCGAGCCGCTGCAATGCGGCGTCACGCTCCACCCTCGCCTCGTCGTGCCGCAGACGGGTCGCTTCGAGCTCTTTCTTGAACCTACGGATGGTAGCGACCAGGTCATCTCATTCGCCGTTCATCGCGGCCAACCGAGACTCTGCTGTTTCCCTGCTTGCGGTCAACCGCGTGATCCTGGCATTCCTGTTCTCGAGATCTTCATAGAGTCCTGCGATGCGGGACTTCGATCCTTCCTCCAGCAGGTGGACACGATCATCGGCCTCGCCGAGGCGAGATCGCCAGTCGGCCTCCACGTCACCCACCTGCCAGCTTTTCAGAAGCCAGCCCAACGCCAGACCCAGCACGCCTGCCACCAGTACACAAACAAAAATCTCACCCAGAAGATACATCATCTCACGTTCTCCTCGTCCACCCGGAACTCGATACGGCGATTCCTCAACCGTCCTTCCGTGGTTTCGTTATTTGCGACCGGCCGTTCGGCGCCGACACCGAAGACCGAAAACCGTTCACCGGGAATCCTCTCCGCCAAATAGTCTCGTGCAACCTCCGCCCGGCTTTGGCTAAGCTCGAGATTGAACGCCGGATCGCCGGTGGCGTCGGTATGACCCACGATGTCGACTCTGACGTCAGGCCACCTTTTGAGGACCACCGCGACCTCGTCAAGAGTTCGCCGCCCTCCCGCCGTCAGCCGGCTGCTGCCGGGCGCGAACTCCACCCGACGCAGCGCCAGAACGTCGTCAAGGGCAGGTTGCACAGCGACTTCCAGACGGTTGAGGACCGTGGTCCCGGCAAACAGCTCCTCCAGACGGCGGCCATAGTCTGCCCGCCGTTGATCGCTGCCCACCTGTCCGGTCACCACCAGCTCACCGCCGGTAAGCTCCACCGCCCCCGGAGCGATTCGCGGGTCGAAGGACTCGATCACGAGGGCGCCAAGACGGGCTCTGTTGGCTTGCACACGCGGGTCGATCTCGAGCCCGTCGACAACGACCAGCGGGTTGAATCGCTCGCGCGCCAATGCGACCAGGCCTTCCCGCGTCGCGTCGTCAGCGACTGTTCCGAACAAGGACACCTCGCCGCCAACGACTGATACCTCGAGGCCGCCGTCATTCAGTGGGGCCTGGATCCGGAGACGGTCGTCCACGCGACGAACCCCGTGAGCTGCGCCCGCCACCGCTATGGCACGCTGCCGTTCCCCTGTATCAGCCACCCCACCGTCGAGCCGAATGTCACGACCGCCGCTGTTCGAGACCCTCATATCGGAGAATCCGGCCGCAACCACAGCCTCGCTCGCTCGGGACGCGAGTCCCGCCTCGATCGCCCCCCGATGCCTGCCGAAACAGAGTAGCGAGATGACGATCAGCGTCATCAGGAAGCCTATCGCCAGTACAGTTTTTCGCTCCATATCGTCGCTCCGTCGTGACCGGAAGCACTCTCGCGCCGCGGCCGCATATTGAGATTTCGATGATTGAGACACCTCTCCAGCACCAAAAGTCACATCCAAAAAAATCCGCGAGCACGGAATTCAATTCGAGTCAGGCCACGAAGGTGAAGAACTCGGCACACGGGCCATTGGGCGAGATCACCGCATCACAGGTATCGAAGGGGAACGGGACCCGGCCCGGAGCCGACTTCCAGGGTGCGGTCTCGCCGACCAATGCGTGGCCTACCAGGAGGCACAAACCGTTCTCGGTCCACACCTGGAACAGGACCTTGCCGTCGTCATTGGTGACGTCGGCCTCACCGGCGTCCGGGTGCTGGCCCGCAACGGGCGGAACGGTCATGGAGTTGGAGACAGCCGCACCACTCACCAGGAGCGCGAGGCCGAGGACGGAGAGGATGATTCTCAGCGATTTGGCCATTCTCTTTCTCCTTTTTCGTGTCGGCCGACTCTCCGCAGGGCGTTGTGTGCAGCGCCGTGACAGGTTCGTACAGGCCTGGTTGGAGCGGGTGCTCGTTCGGGGCCCATCCCCGCGCTCGCAACGCCGCGGTTGTGCGTCTCGATCTCTTGGATCAGACACCACCGGCAAAAGTCACATCTCAAAAAATGGGCCCGGAGTCTCTGATCAGGTCAACAGCACCGGGGACAGGCTTATAATTCCCAGAACGAGTTTGTCCAGCATGCTGATGTGACTCGGACCGCGACTCGGCGGTCCAATACTCTCAAGGAGGGAATCCTGAACACTGATCACGTCATCACCGACGAAGAACTGGTGGAGCTTGCCCAGCGAGCAGGAGAGGGCGACCTGCGACCATTCGACAGCCTGGTGGAACGCCACCGCGGCAAGGTGCTCGCCAACTGCCGTTATCTGACGCGAGCAGCGGCCGACTCGGAGGACCTCGCGCAGGAGGTCTTCCTCAAGGCGTTCTTCGCCCTCAATCGATTCGAGGGTCGCTCGTCCTTTACCACCTGGCTGCAGCGGATCAAGATCAACCACTGCCTCAACTACATCGAAAAACAAAAGCGGCGTCAGGTGGTCGACGTTGAGGATCCAGCCCTCACCCACCGCAAAGAATTCCAGGTGGCCTCACGCGCCCACCAGCTAGCCGAAGCATCGTCCGACCGCGAGCGCATCGTCTTGATTCTCGACTCACTGGCGGAGACCCTGCGGGTCCCGCTCGTGCTTCGAGATGCCGACGGAGCGTCCTACCAGGAAATTGCCGACCAACTCCAGATCGGGCTGTCGGCGGTCAAAATGAGAATCAAACGGGCCCGCGAGGAGTTCCGGTCACGATGGCTGGCTGCTTTCGGGGACACCGTCCCACGTTGAGAGAGTGAACTATGTCTGAGCAAGATGACAACGAACGCGACGCCGAGCCGATCGACACGGGCGAACCGATCACAGCCCTGCGGGAGCTCGAGGAGCCGGCGAGCGACAACTTTGTGGATGCTTTGAACCGCCGCATCCAGCGGCGGCTGCTGGTGACGGACGTGAGCCGGCTGACGTGGAGCGGCCCGGTCCTGGTCGTCATCGAGTTCTTCAAATTGATCTTTGAACTGATCGCGCCTGACGGCCCCGATCAAGAGAAGGAGTGACAGCCATGACATTCACCGAGTTGATCAAGACCCAACTGATCCAGACCTACCACAACCTTGTCGGCGATCTGGTGGGGGCGGCACCGAAGATCATCTCCGGCATCATCCTGATCCTCATTGCCTGGCTGGTGGCCAAGCTTGTCGAGAAGGGGGTCCGTCTCCTCATGGTGCGGGCGAAGTTTGACAGCGTGCTCGGCAAGGTCGGGGTCGATACCGCTCTCCAACAGCTCGGCCTGCGGCAGTCCTTGAGCACTGTTGTCCCGAGGGTGGTGTACTTCCTACTGCTCTTCCTTTTTGCCCGAAGCCTGGCCGATACCCTGGGGCTCCAGGCGATTTCGGACGCCATCGGCGCCTTCCTCAGCTACGTGCCCAACATCGTTGCCGCTGTGCTGATCCTGCTGGTCGGCACGGCGCTGGGCCGTTTCGGCGGCGCTGCCGTCGCCCGCTCCGCTGAAGCCAGCGGGCTGGAGTTCGGCCCGGCCCTGGGTCGGATGCTCTCTGGGGGGATCTTGTTTGTCGCGGTCATCATGGCCATCACACAGCTGCGAATCGACACCGATATCGTCCGCCTGGTCACAGCGCTGAGCCTGGCAGGAGCGGCCCTCGCATTCGGGCTCTCGTTTGGTCTCGGCAGCCGCTCGATGGTGAGCAACATTCTCGCCGGGTTCTATGTCAAGCGTCTCTTTGCCCCCGGAAGCGAGGTCGAGATCGATGGCCGGCGGGGCATCGTCAGCGCGGTCTCCACGACCTCAACGATCCTCGAACATGAGGGTGAAGAGATCGTGTTCGCAAACCAGACACTCCTTGCCGAAACAGCGACCGTCCGGAAGTCGTAGGCCCGCATATCGCGGGGTTCGGGCACCGTGTGTGCCTGACCGGGGTTCGACACTCAAGCCGGACCAACGGACCCGCCTCGCGTGCTAGCCTTGCACGGTGGATAACAGCGTGATCTGGCGACGAGCGGCGCGCCCGGTGGTGGCCGCGGCGATCCTGTCTCTCGCCATAATGGCCATCTTTCCCGGGGTGGTTTTTCACAGCGAGACACCGAGTGAAGGCGATCTCACGAGGTATCACCGACCGGTCAAGTCGATGTTGACCCGCCTGTGGGCTGAAAACGACGGGCCCACCCCCGAATGGACGCCCTACCTCTCCTCGGGTCAACCGTTTCGCGCAAACCCACATTTCGGCGCCGCCCACCCGAGTGCACTACTGTTTCGCCTCTTGCCGTTCAATACGGCGTTCCTGATCTGGGTGCTGCTGCCTTTGCCGGCAGGCGCAGCCGGGATGTACCTCCTGTTGCGCCAACTCGGGCGAAGCCGCGACACGGCAGTTCTGATGGCTGCCGCCTGGGGTCTGGGCGGTTTCGCCCTCTCCACAGTCGCCATGCCTCCGATGGCGTGGACGGCGATGTTGGCGCCCGGGGCCATCGCCCTCGTCGTGCGGTCTGTCGTATTGCCGTCGGCGGGTTCGGTGGTCCTCGCGGCGGCTGGTCTGGCTCTCTGCGTCGCCGGTGGATCGCCGGTCTCGATTGTTGCGACGGGAGTATTGGTCGTCGCCGCCATCGTTGATCGGAAGATCACAGAAACCTCGAGGACCGCGCCGGGGATCTCCGGGCGAACCCAGATGTTGCAGCTTGCAGCCGTTGCGTTCCTCTCGGCAGCCCTGGCTGCACCGGTGCTGATTCCAGGAGCAGCCCTTTCCGAAAGATCGATTCGCGCCGAAGAGATGGCGCTCGAAAAATCCAACGAGTGGTCTCTGCCAACGGTGCGACTCATCGAGCCGTGGCTCCCCACCGTAGCCGGCAGCACTCAGAACGTGCGGTGGGCCTGGTCAGACACCACGTATCAAACTCAAGCCGGTGATCCCCTCGTGGCATCGGTCTATCCCGGAGTGTTCATCACGGTACTCGCTCTGGCCGCGGTCGTGGCCCGGCGGAGGACATCGCTGCCGTGGATCGTCGTCGCGGTTTTCGGGGCGATTGCCTCGCTGGGAACGGCGACCCCATTGTGGGGCGCAATCCTGAGCCGGCTGCCCCTTGTCGGTGGGGTGCGCTACCCCGAAAAGTGGGTCATCCTCCCTGCAATCGCCGCGATTGTCCTCGCGGCATCGGCCCTCGACGGCATACGGTCCGGGGACCGCCGATCCCGGCGACTGGTCTCGTTCATGCTCGTGGCGACTACCCTGACGGGCCTCCTCCTGGCACTCCTGGTAGGTCTGCACACCCCGGCCGGGGGCGTTCTGGTTGATCTCGAGAACACGGCGAGTTCGCATCTCTTCGTGAAGTCGGTCGTGCTCTTTGCGGCGATGACCCTCGTCGTCTTCCTCGCGTGGACTCTGGCATTGCGATTGGGATGGCGCTGGGGTGTTGTGGTGATGGGGGCGGCCCTCGCAGCTGATCTCGGTCTCACCGGACATTCCATCGTCGAGACACAGCCGGCCGAAAACCTCGACAGACTTCCTCGGACCCTCGCGCCGCTTGTCACGCCGGGGGGCGCGCAGCGTCTCTTTGACCTCGCGTCCTGGCAACCTGATTGTCGTCCGCAGCATCCGGCCCTGCAGCCCCGTCCCATTCAATGGGGCATCCCTCTCGTGCTCGACCACACCTACGATCTCACCCAGCTCCAGGCCACAGCCCACGCAGTCGACGCGGTCGCAGGCCTCGGTGCGAGTCGGCCGGATCTGCTGCCGGTGGTGCTGGCCCGCCGCAGTGTCGATGCTGTCCTCACCTGCCCACCCGACAAGACCGCTTTGCGGATTCCAGCGCTGGTCCCCGTCCAATCACCAACCTCGCAGGTGTCGTGTGTCGATCGGGTCGCGACCATCGGCGATGACAGCGCGTGGGCTCCCCTCGTTCGCACCCTGGGTCCCGAGGATGTGCAAAGGACCGCGATCGTCATCGATCTCTCCGCGAAGCCGGCCGTCGCCGCCGCACCGTGTCGAGTCGAGGCCCTCGAAATTACACCGGATCGGTGGCGCTTCCGGGTCGAGGGGATCGGCCCCGAACAGTCGTTTGTCGTCCTCACGCAGACCTGGGACCGCTACTGGCGGGCGCGGGTGGACGGCCGGCCCGCTGACCTGGAACGCTGCGAAATCAACCTCAGTGGTCTATGGATCAGCCCGGGACGCCACGTCGTCGAGCTCGACTACAGCGACCCGACCGTTCTTGCAGGGAACACTATGTTTTTGATCGGTTTGGTTCTGTGCGCAGGTGTGGTGATCGCCGGACGGCGCCGAAGTCTCGGTCGTCCGGGCTAGTTCAGGCCGAGGCCGAGATATCGAAAAACGTTCCTGCAATCCTGGCAGTGCTTGGCGTGGCGACGCCACCGCCGCACGTAGCGGGACCTCGGTGATGACAATGCCAGCATTTCGGGATTGACATGGGCTCCGGTCCGCCGCTTCGATGGTGCACGCGGGTGGTCGGCTGCAAAACCCGGTTCGGCCATCCGCTCGACGATAGCGTCGAGCGCCTTGCGGCCACCGCGGTTCGGTTTGCTCTCACTCATTATCTTTTACTTCGGGGCGTCTCCTTCTGAATTCAGTGTACCTGTTTTCGTTTTGATTCACAGACCGGTC
>JASJGQ010000121.1:0-4149 GCA_033791425.1 Acidobacteriota bacterium | reverse complement strand
GTCGGCTACGAGGACCAGGGCCTCACCTGGCCCCAGTGGTTGGTCGACGACCAGCGCGAGGCGTCCGGCCGTCCCGATGTGCTGGTCTTCACCTCCGATGTCCTCACCAAACCGGTCAAGATCAGCGGCGAACCGATCGCCAACCTGATCGCATCCACCAGCGGCACGGACTCGGACTGGGTGGTCAAGCTGATCGACGTCTACCCAGACCAGGTCGCCGGCCAGCCGGCCATGGGTGGCTACCAGCTGATGGTCTCGGCCGACATCTTCCGTGGCCGCTACCGCGAGAGCCTGGAGAACCCTGCGCCCATCACATCGGGCGCACCTCTGCTCTACCGCTTCGCCCTGCCGACCGCCAACCACGTCTTTCTGCCCGGCCACCGAATCATGGTTCAGATCCAGTCAAGCTGGTTCCCGCTGTATGACCGCAACCCACAGACCTTTGTGCCCAGCATCTTCTGGGCCAAACCGGAGGACTACCAGAAGGCCACCCAGCGCATCTACCACGAGCCCGGCCGGGAGAGCTTTATTGAATTGCCGCTGGTAGTCACCAGTGGCTCCAATTCCGCCGGTCGATGATCGTCCTCGGCCCTGTCTGCCCATCCAGCGCTCAATTCGGATATCCTCGGCAGACGGAGGAGGCGCCGTGAGAGAAGTCTTCGACATTTCCCCCACCGATTTGCTGACCGCCGTCGCGCGCTCGATGCGCAACCTCGAGGCGAGCGATGGGTCGCCGATGGCGGATCGGGTTCGCGGCCTCATCGAGGGCGCGGGCCGCGCATTTGTCGATTCCGCGCGACCCCGTGGCGTGTGGCAGAAGATCTCCCCCTCTGACTTCGAAGTGATCTACCACGGCGAGGGGGGGAATGATGCGGACACTCCGCTCGAAGTGGTTCTCGAGGACGCTGTGGCACTCGCACTGTTCGCGGTGACGGTGGGTGAGGATGCCTCGGACCGGATCACCCGTCTCTTTGAGGCCGGCGAGATGGCTGAGGGCTACATCTTCGACCAGGTGGCGTCGTTCGCTGCCGATGAGATGGCTCAGTGCGCGACGCGGCGGTTCGGGCTCGCTGAAAGGCACACTCCAGCTGAAGCCGTGCTGCCGTACAGCCCCGGCTACTGCGGCTGGAACGTCTCGGGCCAGCGCGCACTATTCACCGCGCTGAAACCCGAGGAGATCGGCGTCACGCTCAACGAGAGTTGTCTCATGTCGCCGATCAAATCGGTCTCCGGCGTGCTGGTCCTGGCGCCGATCGAGGCGCATTGTTTCAGCCCGTCCTTTACCTGTTGCGCCACGTGCACGACGCTGGATTGTCAGGAAAGGGCGGCGGGGCTGAGGGAAATGGCGGGTTGAGGTCAGCGCCGTCCGAGGCATCATGACCTTCAGCACGCGCTTCCCGTGATGACTTTCTGTACGTCATTCCCGTGAGGAGCCACCTTTAGCATTGTCTGCCCTGAGCATCGTGCCGAGGGGAATAGTCCATGTATCCGACAATGCAAAAGATGGCACCTCCGCCGAGCACGGCTCGTTTCCGCACGCGTTTCCGATGGGGTGCGGACGGGAATTCCTAATTCCTAATTTTCAATTTTTAATTCCTAATTCGACCCGAGCGCGCAACACTCTGGTCGTAGTACCCTTTGCGGTGAATTCTGAGACCCGCCTCGCCGGGTCAGAAACGGGGAGATGCATGTCACGCAAACACCTTGGACTGGTAGCAGCACTCGTGGTGGCGCTCGCCGCCGCCTGGCCCGCCGGCGCGGCGGAAGAACAACTCTTCTATGAAAACCGGAACGACATTCCAATCGAATACCGGTGGAGCCTGGAAGACATCTTCCCGGACGTCGAGGCATGGGAGGGGGCATATGTCGTCGTCGACAGCAGGATCCCGGAGCTTGCCGCCTATAAGGGCCGGCTCAGTGAATCTGCCGACACAATGCTGGCGGCTATCGAACTCCAGGTCGAGCTCGGCAAGATCCTCGAGGACATTTTCGTCTACGCCAGCCAGTGGCAGAACACCGATGCCCGCGACGCCACGGCCAACGGCTATGTGGGCAGAGCGAGGGCGCTGGCCGCCAAGTTCGGGGAAGCCACGGCCTACTTCGATCCCGAAGTCGTCCAGATTCCCCACGCTACGATCGAGAAATTCCTCGCGGACCCGAGGCTCGAGACCTATCAACACCTCCTCGACAACATCCTGCGGACCAAGGCTCACACCCGGTCCCAGGAAATCGAGCAGGTCCTCGCCGAGGCCTCGCTGTTGCGCGCGGCGCCGCAGCAGACCTATGGCTTTCTCACCGATGCCGACATTGTTTGGCCCACCATCAAGGACGAAAACGGTGAGGACAAAAAGGTCATCCCCGGTCTCTACTACACCTTTATGGCGAGCCAGGACCGCCGGGTGCGCAAGGATGCGGCGCTCGCCCTCTTTGGGACCTATGACGCCTACGGCAACACCTTCAGCGGCACCTATGGGGGCCTGATCCAAAAGGACGTGTGGATGTCCAAGGTCCGCGAGTACCCCAACACCCTGGACATGGTGCTGAACCAAACCAACGTGCCGAGCTCGGTGGTCGAGACCCTGGTGTCGACGGTCCACGACAACCTCGATGTGGTCCACAAGTATGTCGAACTCCGGAAGAAGGTCCTCGGTCTCGACGACTTTCACATCTACGACCTCTACGTGAGTCTGGTGCCGGATGGCGACTCGAGCTACACCTTTGACGAGGGCTGGGCGCTGGCCATGGAGTTTTGGACCGAGACCCTCGGAGCGGAGTACGCCAAGGTCGCGGCGCGCGGTCTTGCAGATCGTTGGATCGATGTCTACCCGAATGCAGGGAAACGCGGCGGCGCCTACTCGTGGGGCACCTACAACTCGCACCCCTTTCTCTTCCTCAATTGGGGCGGGACGCTCGAAGATGTCTTTACCCTCGTTCACGAGATGGGACACTCGGTCCATTCCTACCTCGCCGCCCAGAACCAGCCGTACCACCTGTCGGACTACACCCTGTTTGTGGCCGAGGTCGCGTCGGTCGGTTCGGAGTCGGTGTTCTTCGAGTGGATGCTCAACCGCACCAAAGACCCCACCCAGCGGCTCGCACTGCTCAATCACCGCCTCAACCAGATCGTCGGCACCTTTCTGCGGCAGATCTTCTTCCACGAGTTCGAGCACGCCGCGCACGAGGCGGGGCACGCGGGTCAGCCCCTGACCAAGGAGTCTCTGGGCGCGATCTGGGGTGATCTGTGGACCGAGTACTACGGCGAGGGAGCGACCCTCGACCCTGAGTTCAAGAGTGGCTGGGCGAGGATCCCCCACTTCTACCGCACCTACTATGTTTGGGTCTACGCCACCAGCTTTGCCGCCGGTGAAGCAATCGCCGGTCGTTTCAAAGCCGGCGACCCGACCGCCGTCGATGACTATCTGGAAACCCTCAAGCTCGGCGGAAGCGTCTACCCGATGGACGCCCTCAAACGGGCCGGTGTCGACATGAACGACCCGCAGGTCATCCGTGCGGTAATGGACAATTTCCGCAATATCCTCGATGAGATGGAGGCGATCCTCGTCACGGAGTGAGGGGCGCTCGAAGTACTGAAAACAAAAACCCCGCGGCGTGCCGCGGGGTTTTTTCGTCCGAGTAAGCCCTGCTTTCTCAAAGAGGTTCCCGAGAGGAGCCCGACTTTCCGCACTCGCTTCCCGGGAGGAGCCACTCTATGCATTGTTTGCCCGGCGGCATCACGCCGAAGGCAAGATCGAGGCATCAAACAATGCAAAGAATGGCACCTCCGCCGCACGCGGCCCGGTTCCGCACTCGCTGCCGAATCGAGCACTCGAACATACTTGAAGGGGCCGTGATAGAAATCCCGAATTCCGAATTCTCCAAGTGTCCTACAGCGCTCCGTTCAGTACCTGGAGCATGAAGGCGTATTCCAACGCGGTCTCCTTGTACTGTTTGTATCTTCCGCTGACGCCGCCATGCCCCGCCGCGGACATCTCGCAGGTGAAGAGCAGGGGGTTGTCGTCGGTCTTCAATTCTCGCAGCTTCGCCACCCACTTGGCCGGCTCGAAGTACTGCACCTGGCTGTCGTGCAGGCCGGTAGTCACCAACATGGCCGGGTATTCACCGGCGGTAACCTGGTCGTAGGGTGAGTAG
>JASJGQ010000120.1:0-5439 GCA_033791425.1 Acidobacteriota bacterium | reverse complement strand
GCACTCCAATAACGCCGACGGGGACTCTGACCCCTACGACAATCCATGGGACGTGATGAGCGACAGCTGGGGATACGCGCTTTATGACTCGAATTACCGAACCGTCGGCAAGGGCACGATCGCTTACCACCTCGACATTCTTGGATGGATCGATCCGGCACGAAAGCTCGAGATCGATTCTTCGGGTGTTTACTCGGTGACGCTTGACAATTTGGCCCTTCAGGATACCTCGAACCTCCGACTCATCAACATCGATATCCCTGGTACGACAAGGCATTACACGGTCGAGGTTCGAGATCAGGTGGGCTACGATGGCAACCTCCCGGGCTTTGCAGTGGTGATCCACGAGGTCGATCCGACGCGCAAAGAGGACGCATGGCTCGTTGATGCGGTGGCCCCAACCAACGGCGCCGATGAGGGTGCAATGTGGAGGGTTGGAGAGTGCTTCGAAGACCAGCCGAACGAAATCAGCGTGTGTGTGCAGTCGGTAACCACCGAGGGGTTTGTGGTTAGGGTGGAGTATGGTGACACGGGTGCTGTCTTCGACGACGGCTTCGAGAGTTCGAACACCAACTCCTGGAGCACCATCGTCCCATAGGTCGCGGGTGGTGGCGTGGGAACTCAAAACTCAAAATTGAAAACTCAAAACTGAAAACGCTCCACACCGGGCCAGGCTGCCTCGAATTCTCCACAATTCCGCCATCCGATCCAGTGACCGCATCTGCTAAAGTCCGTCCGTGATCAAGAAGAAGATCGTTTCCGACGCCAAGGCATCAACCAAAAAGGGGCGACCGACGATCCGGAAGAAATCCTCGACGCAGAAACCGTCGAAGGAGACTCCGCAGTCGGTCAAGAACGCGTTTTCGATGGTTACGACGGTCCTGTGGGTGGCGGTTGCCGGTTGTATCGTGGGAGCTCTGGCGGGCTGGATCATCGCCCAGTTTCTTCACGTCCCTCAGGTGGATCTGTTGGCCGAGTTCGAACCCGCGGCTACAACCCACATCTTTGCTGCGGACGGCGAACAGGTGGCGTCGTACGCACTCGAGCAAAGGGTGGTCCTGCGCCCCGAACAGATCCCCGAGCATTTCAAGCACGCTTTGGTGGCGATCGAAGATGCCGATTTCTACACTCACGGAGGAGTCGATCCCAAGGCGATCCTGCGGGCCGCATGGTTCAGCCTCGTCGACCGCAAGATGGGTTCACGCGGCGGTGCCTCGACGCTCACCCAGCAGCTGGCGCTGAACCTCTTCCTGCAGAGGGAGCGAACAGTGAGCCGCAAGGTCAAGGAGGCCCTGCTGGCCCTCGATATTGAGAAACGCTACTCGAAGGACCAGATCCTCACCATGTACGCCAACCAGATCTTCCTAGGTCACGGAGCGTACGGGGTGGAGGCGGCCTCGCTGCTGTATTACCGGAAATCCGCGATAGACCTCAGTCTCGCCGAGGCGGCCATGTTGGCGGGGGTGATCCCGAGCGCCAGCAACAAGTTCGACCCCATCAGACGTCCCGAAAACGTTCTCAACCGGCGAAACAAGGTCCTGTCGAGCATGTTGGAACTCGGTTTCATCGATGCGGCTGCCTATGAGGAGGCGGTGGCGCAGCCGTTGGGCGTGGCTCTGCACCGCGATCGGGTGGAGAGTGGGGCCTATTTCCTCGAGATGACCCGCAAAGAGATTGAAAGCCGTTACGGCACCGACGCTCTCTACACCTCCGGCCTCCAGGTCCATCTGACGATGGATCCCTTGTTGCAGGTTGCGGCCGAACAGGCGGTCCGCGAGGGGTTGGTAGGGTTGGAAATGAACGATATCGGCTACCGTCGTCCACCGAATGTCCTCGGTGGGGATGGGGTCGAAACCGTCGGCGACTACCAGGACCCGTCGTGGCAGCAGACGACCCTGCGACCGGCCGCCATGGTCAAAGCGGTTGTCGACGAGGTCTCAGCCCGCAGCGCCGATCTGCAGATCGGTGACCGCCGTGCGACGCTGGCCCTGAAAGGGGCGAGGTGGACACGGACGAGCTCGTTGCAGCGCATTCTCAAGGTTGGGGACCTCGTGCTGGTGCGTTTGCCCGACCCGCTGCCTGAAGATCCCGAAGAGGTTTTGAAGGTCGAGCTGCTTCAAGAACCGGAGATCGAGAGCGCCTTGGTGGCCATGGACAACCGGACGGGGGCCATTCTCGCTCTCGTGGGTGGTTTTGATTTCCAGCGCAGCGAGTTCAACCGTGCTGTGCAATCGTCGCTTCAGTGTGGATCGGCCTTCAAGCCGTTTGTTTATCTGACCGCCTTCGAGCGCGGCTTCACACCTGCCGATACCGTGTTTGATGCGCCGTTTCTCTTGGCGGACGGCACCGGTGAGCTGACCTACTGTCCCAAGAATTATTACAACGTGTACTACGGAATCGTCACCCTCCGGCGAGCCCTCGAGATGAGCTACAACGCGTCAGCCGTCAAGCTCCAACAGCTCGCAGGGAGCGAAGCCGTGGTGGATACGGCCCGTCGATTCGGGATCAGCACCGAACTCCATCCCTACCCATCGCTCGCGCTGGGGTCTCTTGGTGTTCATCTGGTGGATCTGGTGCGCGCCTATTCGGGCATTGCCAACCTCGGAGAGGTGCCCGAGCCGTATTTCATTTCGGAAGTCTATGATCGAGACGGCCGGCTGCAGGAAAGGTTCTTCCCGAGCAGCGAACGCGTGATGCCGGAGGCCGTGACCTATCTCGTGCTCAATGTCCTCGAAGGGGTTGTCGAGCGCGGCACCGGCATGTCGGCCAAATGGTTGGGTGCCAATGTTGCCGGCAAGACCGGAACCACAGATGACTACACCGACGCGTGGTTTGTGGGATTTTCACCTCGCATCACGGTCGGTGTGTGGGTGGGACGGGATCGGAAGATCCCAATCGGCAAGAAGATGACCGGGGCAAAGGCTGCGCAGCCGATCTGGAACGCGTTTATGACGTCCTATCTCGAAACACTTACGGAGGCCGAACGGGCGGAAGACTTTCAGGTTCCGGCGGGGGTGGTCTTTACGCCGGTGGATGCCGTTACCGGCGAACGAGCCGTCCCGCCGTGTGGGTACCAGACTTCAGTCATCCTCGAGGCGTTTCTCGACGGCACCGAGCCGACCGAACCGTGCCGCGAAGACCTCGCCGGGGTCAACGAACTTCCCTGGCCGTTCCAGGTCCCGTTCTACGTCCCCAAACCCGGCGAGCCGATGCCGACCCTCCAGTCCATCGAAGTCGCCGACGAGAGACTCAAACCGACGCCGACGCCCGAGGAACAGCGCGCCCTGGACCGCGAAGCCGCCGCCGAAGCGGCGAGTGCTCAAAGCCGTTCGGGTCGATTTCGGATTTCGGATTTCGGATTTCGAATTTGCCACCCGTCCTCCCGGGATGAATTCGGGCTGGAGGGGTTGGAACTCAGAACTGGGAACTAAAAACTCAAAACTGAGAGCTCAAAATTCCGTTGATTTCATCCCTGCTGGAGGAATCCCTCGACCTGCTCGAGGAAACCGGTGGGCGGCATGTAGCCGGGGATGCGGCCGATCTCGCGGCCGTTGCCGTCGAGCACGAGAATGGTCGGCAGCCCGTCGACTCGATATTGATTGGAGAGTTCGCGACCATCGCCATCCACGTCGAGGCTCAAAGGAATCACCTGGTCCCGAAGCAGGGTCTTGACCTCGTCATCTCGGAGCGTTGTCGACTCGAGGCGTTTGCACCACACGCACCACTCGGCGTAGAAATTGACCAGAACGGGCTTGCCTTCTAAGCGAGCGCGCTCCAGAGCTGAAGGAAAGTCCTCAGCCCAGCTGACCTCCACCGTTCCGTGCGAGGTGACGGTTTCGGCTATGGCAGGTTGTGCTCCTTCTTCGCTTCGGCTGCAGGCGGTGACAACCAACAAAAATGCAATGGCGGCGGTTGCCAACAACCTGTGTGCGGTCGTCCGTTTCATGAGTCCTCCCCGGTGCAGCAGGCGCCGTCCGCACAATATATCACTCAAAAGCGATATAGTCACTGACGATATTCGGCCCAGCACCCTTCGATGGTTCATTATGCCGGGTTGCCTCGAGGTGTTACCTCCTTGCACCTCGAGCCCGGCGCGTGGCATGATCCGGCATGCCCCGAACCTCTATTTCACTGTTTCGACGGATCGAGCGTGCGCTCGAGACCATCGCCCTGGGTTCGACCCCACTCGAGACCATCCAGCGTGCCGCCGACTTCATCGCCGAGAACTTTGCCGAAGACCTGGGAATCCGTGGCGGCAGAATCTACGTTCAGGACGACGGCAACTACGAGCTGGTGGAGACCTTTGGTGACGCCTCGCGCGATCCAATCGGCTTGCGAGTGTGGAAGACCTACCCACCATTCGAGCAGTTGTTGGACATGGGCTCGGTGGTGATGCGGCGTGACGACACCCGGCTCGATCAGCGGCTGGAGGCCGAGCTCGGCACGCGGGAGTGGTTTGCCGCGATTTCGGTTGCCGATGCCCAATACGTGCTGTCGTTCGACGTCGAGCCGTTGGACGCCGATCACGACGACGTGGTTGCGACTCTCAACATCATTCGCCTCGCGGTCAACCAGAAGCTCCGCGAGGAACGCATGGTCGCCATCATGGAGGACGCACGGCAGATTCAGAACTCGATCCTGCCGCGCCACCTCCCCCAGCCCGGAGACTTCGAAATCGCGGCCAGGGCGGTTGCTGCGGAGGTTGTGGGTGGCGATTTCTACGACGTGATAACCCTCGACGAAACCACCTTTGACATCGCGGTGGCCGATGCCACGGGCCACGGTCTGCCGGCGGCCCTCCAGGTGCGCGACATCTTCACGGGGCTGCGGATGGGGTTGTCGCGGGAGTACAAAATCACCCGGACCGTCCAGCGCCTCAACACGATCATCCACCGCAGCCGACTGGCGACCAAGTTCGTGACCCTGTTCCTCGCCGAGTTCGACATCAACGGCACGCTCATTTACTGCAACGCCGGTCATCCGGCTGGGTTGCTGGTTCGCTTTGACGGAACCGTCATCGAGCTGACGACCACCGGAATGATCCTCGGCCCGAACCCGCAGGCGGTCTACAGTTTTGGGCTCGATCGTATCGAGCCCGGCGATGTGCTTGCCATCTACACCGACGGTATTACCGAGGCTGTGGGCCCTTCGGCTGAGGAAGATGACCCCGAGGCGATGTTCGGTGAAGAGGCTCTTGAGGAAGTGATCCGTCGCAGTAGTCACCTGCCGGCCGTGGGTATCAAGGAAGCCATTCTGGACGCCGTTTCCCAGCACACCCAGGGAGTGGCCCAGAGTGATGACATCACCTTGGTGGTGGTGCGCAGGCAAGGTTAGCACAACGAACTGGATTGCCCGGCTGTCGGGCTGTATCTTGGACAAAAATATTCACCCCCAACGGGAGATATACCCATGTTTGGTTGGTTTGCACAAAACTGGCAG
>JASJGQ010000119.1:0-11638 GCA_033791425.1 Acidobacteriota bacterium | reverse complement strand
CCCAGATTTGCAGCTGATTTCAGTTCCATCAGCTACTTCAGTAGAAGGGACGAGAGAAAATCTGCATTGCTTTTGAATTCTCCGACTTTCTGCAGAAGCAACTCCATGGCCGACGAAGGCGAGAGCGTTGAAAGAGCTCGTCGCATCAAGTACATTTTTTCGACCTGATCCTTCGGATAGAGCTTCTCTTCCTTGCGGGTTCCCGACTGTGGGATGTTGATGCACGGGAAGATCCTCTTTTCGAACAGCCTGCGGTCGAGCACCAATTCCATGTTCCCCGTGCCCTTGAACTCCTGAAAGATCACCTCATCCATCCGGGAACCGGTGTCGACGAGGCAGGTGGCGACCACGGTCAGGCTGCCGCCGTCTTCGACCTTGCGCGCCGAGCCGAAGAAGCGTCGCGGTTTTTCCATGGTGCGGGCGTCGATACCGCCCGAGAGGATACGACCCGAGCCTTTTTGAAGATTGTTGAACGCGCGGGACATGCGGGTCAGAGAATCCATGAAGACCACCACATCCTCGCCCATCTCCACGAGGCGGCGTGCCCGTTCAAAGACCATCTCGGAGACCTGGATATGGGACTCGAGTGACTGGTCGGTCGAGGACGCGAACACCTCGCCCCGCACGGCTTTGCGTCTCCAGTCCGTGACCTCTTCCGGTCGTTCGTCGACCAGCAGGACAAAGATTCTGGTGTCGGGATGATTGACAGCGATTCCGTGGGCCATCTGCTGCAGGAGGGTCGTCTTGCCCGCCTTGGGTGGAGAAACGATGAGGCAGCGCTGGCCCATGCCGAGAGGCGCCACCAGCTCAGCAACCCGGGGTTCGACAATGTCAGGCTCGGTCTCGAGCTCGTATCGTTCATTTGGATCGATGCTGATCAGCTCGGTGAACGGTATGGCCTTGCTGCGATAGACCTCGGGCTCGAGCCCCTCGATGGTTTCAATGGTGGACATCCGAGGACGATCGCCTGAGACCGCCTGCCCGGTGAGCGCCAAACCACTTTCAAGATGGAGTGGGTTGATGAGCTCATTCGGTACGGTCGGGTCGGTTCGATCGGCGACGAAATTGCGTTTCGGCGACACCAACAGGGGACCTCCGTTGTCGCGTACCCAGAGGTAGCCCTCGACCTCGATTGGCGGCCCCTGCGGCCGTTTGCGGCGACGCGGTCGCCTCCGGCGGCGGCGGGATGGGCTCTCGTTCCTTTGCTGGTGCTGATTATCTTTTTCGTTCATGTTCTCCCTCGTGGTGCAGAGACGCCGTACCGTTTACGGTCTGCCGAAATACAGGTGCCCCGGGGCACACTCGAGTCTTCGGACTCATCGGGCGAACCGGGTGATCTACGCGGTCTTCGAGCCTGCCTCAATCACTCGGAACTGTGTGGCCCGGGCGCCGTCGCCTCGATCATGGGCGGGCGTCATCCACGAACCACACATCAAGCCTACCCGGAAATGCCGGGATTGGCAACATGCATCAAAGCGGGTTCATACCAGACGAGTCGAGTGCGTGCGGAACATCACGGTTCCGCAAAGTTGACTTTGCCGCCTCAACCGTCTCGAGAATTTCCGCGAGATCATCGGATGTGAGTCGCACGGGTGACGCGCCTCTGAGGCGTCCCCGCAAGTCCTCGCTGATCATGCGCCGATTCTCGAGGGACTCTGGGCCCACCGGCTTCAGTTGGCGGAGATCGTGAGGGACATGCCCGAGAGTTTCTGCTCGGTGATCTCGAGCGCCACCCCCGGGACGTTCTTGGTGCCCTTTTTGACGGTGACGACCTTGTCGCCCTTCTTCTTCACCTTGTAGTTCGTGCCGGCCGCGAGGGAGAGCTCTTTCCAGAGGTCCTGCGCGATCTGTTTGGGTTTCATCTTTGCGACCACGTTGATGGTGAACTTGACCGGTTCCCCCTTGAGCGGTGTGAAGACCATTGTGAAGGTGCCGTTCGCCTGCGGCTTGCCGTTGAGGGTGATCTTCCAGCTGTCGCGATAGATGGTCGGTATGACTGCAGTGTCGGGCTCGTCCTCGGCGAATGCCGGCAGAACTGAGGCGACGACGCACAAAATGAGCGCGAGGCCCGCGGCTTTCACGAGAGTGCGACTCGAACGATGAGATTCAAGCATGTTTCCTCCGAAAACGACGTTGATGGCAGGAGTATACCGTGGGACGGACGTTGGGTTCTCGAGAACCCGAGCGCTCCGTCCGGTGGGCGGGTTGTTCGGCGCGGTGGCTGGATTCTCGATGTCAGGAAAAGACAATACAGATGATCATCATTCTCAATTGCTTAATGGATGATATGAACAAATAGCGAATTATGGTACAAAACGTTGGAGGAGACGACTCGTGAATCACCGACCACTGCATATTCACTCGATCATGGTGCACGGCGTTGTCGCCTTTGCGCCCCTTGCGGCGTTGAGCATGGTGCTCGAATCCATGGGATCGACGGTTGGCCCCGCCGGTCCTTTGGTGTGGGCACTGTTGCTCCGCTTGTCTCTGTTTGCCGTGCTGGTCCTCGCCGTCCCGTCGACCCTGTCTGGCATAGTCGAACGCGACCACATGTACGCGTCCTGGCCGCCCAGCCACCGTGCCAAGCTCGTGCTCTCGGTGGCGCTCATTTTGCTGGTGGCCGGCGAGCTCTGGGTCGTGGTCGGAGCATCGGGCCCGGTGGCTGTTTTTTCGCTCTGCGGCTTCGCGGTCATTGTCGGCAACTGCCTTGTCGTTTTCGGCCTTTCGTTTTTTGGTTTGAAAATCACCCTCGGTCGCCAGGGAGTCGGTGGAACGTCGTACCTCCCCGACATGGAGTGGGAGCCACCGATCGACATTCTGGCGTGCGTGGCGGACTACTCGAGTGACCCGCCCAAACTGATCGATGTCCAGAAGGAAAAGAACTGATGATGGACTTTAGCCTCAGTCATGACCAACAGGAACAGGTGGAAAAGGCCCGAGCTTTCACCAAGGAGTGGATCGCGCCAAAGGCCGCGGAGTACGACCGCACCGGAGAGTTTCCACTCGACATTTGCCGCGAGGCTTTCAAACAGGGACTGATGAACCCGCACGTCCCGGCCGAGTACGGCGGTACGCCGCACACGGTGCTTGACCACTGCCTGGTCCTCGAGGAGCTGGCGACGGGTTGTTCGGGCATCGCGACCGCGATCGACGCCAACGGGCTTTCACAGTACCCGGTGATCCTCGCCGGTACGGACGATCAGAAGCGGCGTTTCCTCGGGCCGATGACCGAAAGCTTGAAGTTCTCCGCCTATGCGGTGACCGAGCCGGAGGCGGGTTCGGATGTGTCGAGGGTCAAGACAACGGCCGCCAGGGTCGGCAACGACTACGTTCTCAACGGCATCAAGTGGTGGATCACCAACGGGTCCGTTGCGGATTGGTATTTCGTCCTCACTCGGGCCGACGAGAAGCCGACCGCCTTTATCGTACCGGCCGACTCGCCGGGGATAATCCGCGGACCCAAGGAGATCAATCTCGGACAGCACGCCTCCAACACCGTCAGAGTGACCTTTGAGGACGTCAAGGTCTCGGCCGACAACCGCCTCGGCGAGGAAGGTGATGGTTTTCAGATCGCCATGAAGACCTTTGACCACACCCGGCCGGGGGTTGCCAGCGGCGCCAACGGCATCACCAAGGCGGCGCTCAATATCGCCCTGTCCTACGCAAAACGCCGACGGACGTTCGACAAGAAGCTGATCTCCAACCAGGGGATCTCCTTCAAGCTCGCTGAAATGGTGACCCGTCTCGATGCCGCCAAATACCTGACCTACAAGGCGGCGTGGCTGTTCGACCGCGGCGATGACAATGCGCGCGAAGCAGCCGAAGCCAAATGGTTTGCCGCCGATGTCGCCATGCAGGCGGCCATCGAGTGCGCCCAGGTCCTCGGTGGTTACGGCTTTACAACCGAGATGCCGGCCGAAAAGCTGATCAGGGACGCCAAGATCTACCAGATCTACGAGGGCGCCACCGAGATCCAGAAGATGATCATCGTCGGCAAGCTCATGCGAATCAAAGAGGTCCACTGATGATCAGCGACGTCCGAAAACTGGTGGCCAAGGTCGCGGAACGGTTCAAGGGGAGATTCTACGGCCGTACCTTCCGTTGCCCGGTCTGCCATCTCGAACTCGCCATGGTCGACGCCGACGGCAATGGTTTGATGGTGTGTCCTTTGTGCGGTGTCGTGCTGGACGTCGAAGAGGTCTACGGTCACGCCGTGCCGGTCGTCCTCGAAGTTGAGCTTTATCGTCCCCAACCCAAGATGAGAATCCACCCCTTGGCGACCCATGTGCCGATCGGCCTTTTTCCGTTTGCCGTGCTCGGCGTGGGATTGCTGCTGGTGGCCTCGGTCCTGGCGCCGTTGCTGCCGGGATTGGCGCCTCTGCTGGCCAAGGCACCTGTAGTCGCCAGCGCGACTCTGGTGATGTTGGTTCTTTCCGTAGGTCTTTCGGTCGTCACCCTTGGATCGGGTCTGTGGGATTGGAACCATCGCTACCGGCGTCGGCCCTACCGCCAGATCAGGCTCAAAATCGTGTTTTCAGTTCTGTTTTTGGTCCTCGGTGCCGTGGCAATTGCACTGCACGCGTCGGGCGCGGTCTTCGCCGCATCCACCGGTCTCGTCGATCTCGCGTCACCGCTTGCCGTGATCTTGGCCGCTGCTGAGCTGGTGACGCTCATCGCAGGCATGGTGGTGATCTCTACGCTCGGCCACGTCGGCGGCAGCTTGGTTTTCGGGAGGTGACCGGGCTCTCCGTTCCAACCCCCACCCGTGTTGGACGGACCGCCGGGAACGATCAGGCGGTCGACGAATCGAAGAGAGCCACGACGTCGATCGAAGCGTCCCGGACTTTCAGCGGCGGGCGCGAGAGGTAGTTGTAGCGCTTTCCGTAGGTGATGAGAGCTTTTTCGACCTTGGCCCGGCCTCGATACAGCCGTGACATGACGGTGCCAACCGGGACTTCGAGCAGGTCCGCCACCTCTTGATAGGTCTGCCCCTGGAGGTCGACCAGCAGAAGGGCCATCTTGTAGTCGTGGGGGAGGGCGTTGATGGCGCGAGCGACGTCGTCGTCCATTTCATCGGTCATGGCCGCTGCCTCGGGGCTTTCCTCGACGATGCCGGAGTCGAGCCCCCAGGAGTCGTCGGAGCTGTCGCGCAGTTCATCCAGTTCCACCTGCTGCGGCTGGATCTTGCGTTTGCGGTAGCCATTGATGAAGTTGTTCTTCATGATGCGGAAGAGCCACGCCTTCAAATTGGTGCCCTCTTCAAATCCTGAGTAGTAGCGGAAGGCCTTGAGATAGGTTTCCTGGAGGAGGTCTTCCGACTCCGGAACGGATCGGGTCATCCGCAGGGCTGTCTTGTAGAGCTGGTCGTAATAAGGCAGTTTGCCCGAGCTGAAGTCCCATGCTGTGACGCTGTCGGTGTTTGCCATTGCCGTCTCCTTGATGATGAAGATAGGCTTTTGTCGGGCTTTTGTCAAGGTTTTTTATAAAATTTCCTAGATTTTTAATGAAGATTCTTTCAAGATGTTGAAAAGAAGGAAGTTAATTTCTAGACGTCCGGATTCGTGAGGCTGGCGTGCGGGACGACAACCCTCCAACCTGACGGCGTCCAGGTGATGACTCTCAGCGCAGGCGACGGGGCAACGGCACGAAGGCCGGAGTGGTGGCGATGTAATCGGCGTAGGCGGGACGGCGTTCCACCATGGCGGCGTCGAGCAGGGCGACGCCGGACACCTTGAGGAGAAGAAAGGTGATCATGATAGGACCCACGAAGGACAGCCACCCGCCAGACGGCAGCGCGAGCAGTCCAACGCCCCACCACACGACCGCCTCGCCGAAGTAGTTGGGGTGGCGGGACATCGCCCACAGACCGGAACGCATGATGCGACCGGAGTTGGCGGGGTTCTTTTTGAATATTCGAAGCTGATGATCAGCGACCGCCTCGAAAACGAATCCGAAGACCCAGAGTGCGAGCCCGAGCCCGTCGATTGCGCTCACCACTCGGCCACGACCGAGCTGAGCCAATAAAAGTGGAGAGGACACGATCCACAAGAGCACCGCCTGGAGCAGAAATACCTTGAAAAAGGAAATCCACCAGAAATTGCGCCCGGCCTCGTCGCGCCATTTTCGGTAGCGGAAATCCTCACCTGCGCCGGCGTTGCGAAAACCGATGTAGAGCGCGAGCCGCAGAGCCCACGCGGTGACCAATGCCAACACCACGAGTCCCCGGGTGGTTGGGGCCCCGGGGACCGCCAGGGCGTAGTAGGCACCCATCACGACAAAGCCGGGGCCCCAGAAGATGTCGACGATGCTGGCGTTTCGAAGCATCAGACTGATGACCCACACGACCGAGAACGCCCCGGTTGCAACCGCCAAACCTCCCACAAAACCGTGGTTTCCGGTGAGCAGGAGTACGCTCGCAACAATGGTTGCAGCAGAAAAGATGAGGGCGTTGCGGTCCATCGGTGGCCTCCTCGGTGGTCGACTCGGGGAATGAAGCGAGTGATTGGCGGGTCTCTTCTGTGCCAATCAAAGCCGGAGACAAAACATTCCGGTCAGTGAAGGCCGATGCGCCCTGGTTCGCCGCTCCAGTACCTCGAGATACCAGTGCCTTTACGACTTCGAAGAGGGGCGGTGCCGCTTCGACACGAAAGTGGCCTGGAATTCTGTGCTGATGACCGACGGTTGACCGAATGTTCAAGACCGGTCTCACGGATCCACCCGCGGTCGCTGTGGGTGTGTGATCTCGGAGATCAAAACAACCTCAGAAGGGCGTGAAATGAAGATTGCGGTGGTGGGAAGTGGCATTTCTGGTCTGGCGGCGGCGTGGCTGCTCGACCGGAAGCACGAGGTGCATTTGTTTGAAAAACGGACGCGGCTCGGCGGCCACACCCACACCGTTGTTCACGATGTCGAGGGTCGGGAGCTCCCCCTCGACACCGGCTTTGTCGTTTACAACGAAACAACCTATCCGAATTTGACCCGCGCCTTCGCCGAACTCGAGGTGGAGACCCGAGCCAGCGACATGTCGTTTTCAGTCAGCTGCGCGGACCCCGATATCGAATTTGCGTCACACGGGTTGAGGGGCCTGTTTGCGCAACAATCGCTGGTCTTTTCGCCGGTCTACCTGCGGCTGTTGATCGATATATTTCGCTTTGGCCGCCGCGGTCGAAGGGTGCTTGCTTCATCTGCAGACGCCAACGCGACCATCGCCGACTTTCTCGTCGACGGCGGTTTCAGCGACGCCTTCGCCCGCTATTACCTGCTGCCGATGACCGCCGCCATCTGGTCGTCCGGATCCGAGCTGGCCGCCGCCTATCCTCGCGATCCACTGCTGCGCTTCCTCGACAACCACGGTCTGCTGCAGGTTACGGGCCAGCCTGACTGGCGAACGGTGGTGGGGGGGAGCCGGAGTTACATCGAGCCCATGGTGCGCGGCTTGACCGACCGGATTCACCTCGGCCAGGGTGTCGCTGCAATCGCTCGCGGCGCCAAAGAAGTCGAGATTCTTCTCGAGGACAATACGAAACATCTTTTCGATCACGTGGTGATCGCGGCCCACGCGGATCAGGCTTTGGCGATGCTGCAGGAACCGACGCCGCTCGAGCGGGAGCTCCTGGGCAGCTGGCACTACTCCGTCAATGACACCTGGCTGCACACCGACGCCTCGCTGATGCCTCGGCGGCGAAACGCATGGGCGTCGTGGAACTACCGCGTCCCCGGCGGGAACGCTCCCCAGGATAGAGCCTCGATGAGCTATCACCTCAACCGCCTCCAGGGGCTGGCCGAGGACCGAGAATACCTGGTGACTCTCAACCCCGACCAAGAGCCCGCGTCCGCTGCGGTGATTCGGCGGATGAGCTATACACACCCCATCTACACCAGGGAAAGCGTCTCGGCCCAATCTGACCTTCCCAATCTCAACGGCCGCAACCGGACGCATTTCTGTGGCGCCTATTTCGGCAATGGCTTCCACGAGGACGGGCTCAACGCGGCGATCGCGGTGGCGGACGACCTCGGGGTGGTCTTCTGATGGAACATTCAGCTCTCTATGTGGGGACGGTTCGGCACCGCCGGATGGGAAGGCCGCAGCACGAGTTCACGTCGAAGGTGTGGCACGCCCTGATCGATCTCGATGAGCTGCCGCAGCTGGCGGCGCGCGTACGGGGCTTTTCGCACAATGGCTTCAATCTGGTCGGATTCGACGACCGCGACCACATGGGTCCGGCAGCCGAGCCTGTCAGGGTCAAGCTCGAGCGGTGGCTGCGCTCGCAGGGGGTGGACACTGAGCCTGCAAACGTGACGCTGCTGACCCACCTCCGGGTCTTTGGTCACGTCTTCAACCCGATTTCGTTCTTTTTCTGCCGCGACGAGGACGACTCCTTGCGCCACGTGGTGGCCGAGGTCAACAACACCTTCGGCGAGAGCTATTGCTACCTGCTGGCCGCCGCCGGCAACCTCGCGCGACACGAAGAGGACAAAGTCTTTCACGTGTCGCCGTTTCAGCCGGTGGATGGACGCTACCGGTTCCGGGTCACAACGCCGGGTCCCCGGATGACGGCTCACATCGACGTGGTTCGCGATGGAGAACGCGTTTTCGATACAACCTTGACCGAGACGCGGCGGCCGTTGACCGGATCATCACTTTTCAAGACCGTTGCCCGTCACCCCCACACCGGGTTGCGGACACTCACGCTCATCCACTTCCAGGCTCTGCGCCTGTGGCTCAAACGCGCCCCGTTCTTTCCCAAACCGGACCCGCCGGGCGGTGCCTGGAGGACCCGTAATGGCTGAATACAACTTCCGCGTCGTGAACTCCGAGGAGAACTCGGCGCTCCGGACGAACACCGCGGCCGATGGAGACGGTATCCAATCCGAAACGCGCGAGAGGTTTCAAAGGGCCCCGTTCGCCGCCCGGCTCGCCCTTTCCGGGCTCGCCCGCCTGCGCGACGGAGCGTTGACGGTGCGACTGCCCGACGGCAGCAGCCACAGCTTCGGTATGAGCGACGCTCCGCGGGCCGAGATGTCGGTCCACCGCTGGCGGTTCTTTTCGCGCCTGCTGCGCGGCGCTGATGTCGGCGCCGGCGAGGCGTTCGTCGACGGCGACTGGAGCACGCCCGACCTGGTCGCCCTGACACGGCTCTTCCTGGCCAACGAGGCCGTGCTGGCGCCGCCGCGGCTGGTGGGTCTGTTGGGCCGGTTGCGCGATCGGATCCTGCACGTGGCGCGTGCGAACACCAGGCTCCAGGCGCGCCGCAATATCCACGCTCACTACGATCTGTCGAACGACTTCTACTCGCTGTTCCTCGACCCATCTATGACCTACTCGGCGGCGCTGTTTCACCGTCCGGGCATGGGCCTCGAGGCCGCACAGGCGGCCAAGTACGCGCGCCTCGCGGAATGGGCCGGCGTCCAGCAAGGAGACCGGGTCCTCGAAATTGGTTGCGGATGGGGCGGTTTCTCCGAGTATGCAGCCGGCGAGTTGGGGTGCCGGGTCACTGGACTGACCCTGTCGGAAGAACAGGCCGTGTTCGCGCGCCGCCGCTTGGAGCAAGGTGGCTTGGGCGACCGGGTGGACATCCAGTTGAAGGACTATCGCGACGTTGAAGGCGTTTTTGATGCGGTGGTTTCCATCGAGATGCTGGAGGCCGTGGGCCACCGCTATCTCGACGGTTTCTTCGAGGTCTGCGATCGCGTCCTGCGGCCGGGAGGCCGGGTTGCGCTGCAGACCATCACGATTCCCGATCAGGCCTATGACCGTTACCGCAGGGGCAGCGACTGGATTCGCAAGTACATCTTTCCCGGCGGTCACCTGCCGTCGCTGGGCGCGGTTCAGGCCTCGCTGACTCGGCGTACGGGCTTCGTGGTCGATCGATTGGACAACATCGGTGAGCACTACGCCACCACGCTGCAGCACTGGCGGCGCCGGTTCTGGATGAAGATCGACGCGGTGCGCGAGCTCGGTTTTGATGAAGAATTTGTGCGGATGTGGGATTTCTACCTCGCAACCTGTGAGGCGGCGTTCCTCCAACACCACATCGGGAATCTGCAGATCCAGCTGAGTCGTGTCGGTGAAACCGTCCGTGACCCGGGACCGGAGCCCGACCGCTCGTGAACTGGGCCATCGATCTCGCGGAGCGCCGGATCGTCCCCGATCCTCTGGTCCGGGCCGGGATGCGGCTGGTCCTGGGCCAGCGGTTGCGTTCGGAACGGGCGCCTGATGGCGAGGGCGAGCAGCGCAAGCTGCAGACATTTGTCAGCCGGATGCGCGCCGCGCCCATCGCAGTCGCCACCGATACCGCCAACCAACAGCACTATGAGCTTCCGGCGGAGTTCTTTCAGACGGTCCTCGGGCCCTTCCTCAAGTACTCCTCATGTCTGTGGCCCAACGGCGTGAACACTCTCGCCGAGGCCGAAGAGCGGATGCTGGCCGTATCGTGCGAACGTGCCGGCATCGCAGACGGCATGGAGATCCTCGACCTCGGGTGCGGTTGGGGCTCGATGTCGTTGTGGATCGCCCGGCACTTTCCCGCGTGCCGGATCCTCGCAGTTTCGAACTCGCGGATCCAGGCGCAGTTCATCCGACAACGGTGTGCCGAGCTCGGTACTGATCGTGTCGAGGTCGTCACCGCCGACATGAACGATTTCGCCACCGAGCGCCGGTTCGACAGGGTGGTGTCGGTTGAGATGTTCGAACACATGTTGAACTGGGAGCGCCTCTTCGCCCGTGTCGAGTCGTGGCTGCGGCCCCGGGGGGCATTTTTTCTGCACGTGTTCTGCCACCGGAGATATGCCTACCGCTACACCGACTCGGGTGCGAGTGACTGGATGGCGCGGCACTTTTTCACCGGCGGCATCATGCCATCTGAAGAACTTCCACGCTCGTACGACGCTGATCTCGAGGTCGAGGACCAGTGGCGGGTCAACGGCCTCCATTACAGCCGCACTCTCGAGGCGTGGCTCGAAACCATGGATGGGAACCGTGAGGCGCTGATGCCGTTGTTCCGCGCCACCTATGGTGAGGATGCTGCACGCTGGTTTGCGCGGTGGCGCATGTTCTTTATGGCGTGTTCAGAGCTCTTTCGCTACCACGGTGGTGACGAATGGTTTGTCACCCACACTTTGTTGCGTCCGCGCGCGGTTGCGAGCGGGTGATTCGTGGGCGTCGGTCGGCGAGCGATCACCGCCCTGTTCGTGATTGCGGCGCTGGGAGGCAGCGTGGAAGGAGAGGGGCCGATGACGATCGTCGACTTCGCGACGCAGAAAGATGCCTGGCCAAATATCGACGATGCCGTCATGGGCGGTGTGTCATCGAGCGCCATGGTGGTCGAAGATGGGGTCGCGACCTTTCGCGGCGTGGTCTCGTTTGACAACAACGGCGGTTTCGCCTCGGTACGGTCGCGTCCGCAGGTCCGAGACCTTTCGGCCTATGACGGGCTCATCCTCAGGGTGCGGGGCGATGGCAAGAGATACGGTTTCCGGATTCGAACCAGCGCCTCCTTCGACGGGGTCAGCTACCAGGTGCCGCTGGTCCCGCCGGCCGGAGAGTGGGCCGACGTCGTCGTTCCGTTTGCTGACTTCGTGCCGGTGTGGCGCGGCCGCAGGGTCGCCGGCCACCCGGCTCTGGATCCCGCGAAGGTCA
>JASJGQ010000118.1:0-6292 GCA_033791425.1 Acidobacteriota bacterium | reverse complement strand
GCGCCGAGACTGAGCAGGAAGACCTTGAAAACGTCGAGTCGGACGGCGTCCAGCGCCTGGAGGATCCTGCCGGTCGACTGGGAGACCAGGACTGCACCGTCGACCTCGCCCTCGATCCGGACCGGGATGGCGATGTGGAGGGTCACCGAAGACCTCGGTCCGACGGTTATGCGAGTGGCGGCGCCATAACGGCCCTCGAGGGCTGACTGGATTTCCGGACGGGTTACGAGATCGCTGCTGATATCCGAGTCTGCAGACAGGTCTGAATCCTCGCTTCCTCCGCGCAACATACGGAAGGGGAGCGAGCCGATTCGGTAAAGAAAGCTTTTCTCGGTGGGTGATGGCGGTGGAACCTCATCCGCCGCCGTTTCGCCCTCCCGACGGGGCCCGAGCAGGGCGGAGTCGGCCAAGACCTCGCCGGCCCTGTTGACGACGCGCAGGCGAGCGGTTTGGCGCTGGTCGAGCTGAACCAGGATGCGTTGGGCGTCCTCGCCTTCGAGCCGGTCTCTCGCCTCGAGAGCGGCCGCCAAGAGACGACCTTCCTGCGCCATGGTTCGCTCTTGCGCCTCCAACAGTTGCCGTTCATAGGTATCGAGAAACAGCACGCCTCCGATGGGGAGGAATACCAACAGAATGTTGAAAGCGAGCAGTCGAAGAGAGATTCGGGACGGGAATTGAATCTTCATCGGCGACGGGTCAGCCGGGCTCCTCGGTGTAGCGGTAGCCGAGACCGTACACCGTCTCGACGCCGTTGAAAGTCGTGTCGATGGCGAGGAACTTTTTGCGAATCCGTTTGATGTGCGAGTCGATCGTTCGGTCCGAAACGAAGGTGTCGTGGGGATAACCGTCGGTCATCAACTGCTCACGGGTCTTGACGTGACCCGGTCGGCGGGCGAGGGCGTTCAGAATCATGAACTCGGTGACGGTCAGCGGCACCGTCTGGTCATTCCAACGGGCCGTGTACCGGCGCAGGTCGAGTTCGAGTCCACCGACTCGCAGGAGCTCTTCGTCCTGACCCGCTGGTTCGCGTCCGAGTGCGACCCGCCGAAAGAGGACTTTGACGCGTGCCTGCAACTCGCGCATCGAAAATGGCTTGCACAGATAATCATCGGCGCCCAGTTCGAGCCCCAGGACACGATCAAACTCCTCGTCCCTCGACGTGAGGAAAATGATCGGCACGGTCTCGGAGAGCCCTCTCACCTTTCGACACAAATCGAGCCCGTCCATTCTCGGCATGATGATGTCGAGGATCAAGAGCTCCGGGAGTTCGTTTTGGAAAGCTTCCCATGCCACCATCCCGTCGGCGTACGTCGCGACTCGATATCCCTCGCGCTCGAACGCGAACGCGACGTTGTCACGGATGTTCTGCTCGTCCTCGACGATGGCAATGCGTTCGGCCATGCAACGAGCGTAGCCCACCGCAGCGCCGTTCGCAATCGAGGCATCCGCGCCGGAGAAACCGCAGATAACGCAGATGGACGCAGATATCGGAACCGCCAACCCGCACGGCAGCCGGGACGGCTGCCCCACAACCGCCACCGGACAACTCTTGTGGGGCACGCGTACCGCGTGCCCCTGTTGGTAGGCGCGCGTGCGGCGGCGGTGCCTGGCATCCGGCCCGTCCGACGGGCTGCGTGCCTGGCATCCGCTCGGGTAGGAAGTGCGGATACGACAAGCGTGCGGCGGAGGTGCCATTTTCAATATTGTTGGATACATGACTCTTCACGTCAGTGCGGCGATAGGGCCAACAATGTTGAAGGTGGCTCCTCTCGGGAAGCGAGCAGGGAAAGTCGGGCCGACCCGGGAATCGTTATTTCGCGATGACCCGGCTCTCAAGCCCCAAGCCACAAAAAAACGGCGCCGCGAGAGCGACGCCGGTGCAAGGCGGGAAGCTACCTTCCCGTTGGGAACTCTTTCAGAAAACCGTCTACTTGGCAGCGGGCTTCTTGATTGCGGCCTTCTTCGGTGCGGCCTTCTTCGGTGCGGCCTTCTTTGGTGCGGCTTTCTTGGCGGCCGGTTTCGGGGCCGAGGCCTCCTTGGTACGCAGCTTGTCGACTGAGATGGTGAGCGCCTCGACTTTCTGGGTCAGGCTTTCGATCTCTTCCTTGGTGGGAACGCCGATGCGGTGGATGACGGCCGTCATCTGATCGTCGACGGTGCGACCGAAGGTCTCCCAGTAGCTCTCGGCGACGGTTTTCATCCCGGCCACGGTGCCCTTGGCCTTTTCGACCTTAACCTTGCTCTTCTTTTCGACCTTGCCACCCTGTTCGACCAGGTTTGTGAAGAACTTTCCACCCTCCTGTTCGGCCATGGCAACGGCGCCGAGACCGGCCAGCCAGACCTTGTGAGCGGAATCTATGATGTCCTGCTGCAGCACTTTCGACTTCTTCTTAGCGATCATTTTCGAACCTCCTTGCCGGTTTTCATCCGGCGTTGGCGGCGCTCAGGCGCCGGTTTTTGACTCATGCCGCCATGCGGCATTCCTTACAGAAGTCAATATAACGCGCTGCGGCATAACTGTCAAGGGATTTTTGCCGCTTTGCGGCATAAATTTTTAAGTATCTTATTTTCAAGACTTAAATTGAAATTTGAAGCGGTCTCTTGATCTTCGATGACGCGAAGATGATCGACTCTCTATGCCGCGTAGCGGCAAGGCTCATTCACTCCCAGCCTTCTGGAAAGGTCGTGTCGACATCAATCGCCGACCGCACCAGCTCCTTGGCCGCCTTTGCATAGGGCAGCAGAGCAAACAGGCTGCCCTTGGCGAGCTTGAGCTTGCCCCCCATCAAACCGACGATGGGGTCGGTCTTGCCGGCGAGGACGCTTTTCCAAGCCACAGCCTCGGCGGTAATCAGATAGGGAGCGTTCTCGAGATCAGCCGCCTCGGCGGTCTTGGCTCCGCGGCAGTCGCCGTGCCACAGGTCCGCGATGACGACCCTGTCCTCCGAAATACCCATGGCCGGGTCAGCCGTCATGAGCATGGCGATGGCGCCCTCCCACTTCGTGGCGGCCTTCTTGTAGTCGGAATTGGCGTTGATGCTGTCGTTCCAAAGCGATGCCCAGTCTTCGGTGAAAATCTCTGCAGCCATATTGCCTCCGTCGTTCCTTGGTCTGAGGATAGCTGACGATTCGATTGGTCTCAAGCTCGGCCGGTGACGTGGTGGACCGCGTCATCTCTGAAGCGCCCGACATAGCGGCGGAAAGGCTCGGTGACGCTCCGCGGAACCGGAAGGTACATGAGGTGGCCTGGAGACTCCTGGGACGCACCGAACAGCCACGACGCCACCTGGTGGACGTTGACCCTGGCGATGTCGCGTCGACTGAATACGTTGGCGAGGTACAGCGGCGCAAGATCACGAGCTTCCGGTTCAGCGAGGCTGACCGTCCACGGCTGCGGCTTGAGGTCGAGGTCGAACCGTTTCATGACCTTTGGCGGCCGGTTGCGAACGGCGTAGAGAAAGAGGCGGTTGAAGGCGCTCGTCATCAAGCGGGGATTGATACAGCGGATCGCCGGCACGTAGAAGAGGTGTTGTCGATCGGGCTGGTCCTCACCGATCTGGTCAAAGGTGCCATCGATGCCGTCTTTGAGTCGCATGAGGTCGGTCAACAATTCGCCCTCTCCCGTCCTCAGTCGGAGCGGGAAGCGCCAGAAAGGCACCAGATCCCAGCCCTCCTCCTCGGGGAGCGGGATGTGGCCGTATGCGACCTCCTGCTTGCGTCCCTCGATGACTTCGCAGACCCTGTGGCAGTTCCGGCAAAAATGGAGAACGGCATCAGGGTCGAAGGAAAATTCGTGGCCGCAGACCGGGCACTCCATCGCTACGAATCGAAGCCCGGCTCCGGACTCGCGCGCCTCGTCGGGCAGATCCGTCAATGCCTCGCTACTGATCTTCGGGGCTGGCCCGACGACAGAGCCCGCGGCACCGTCGAGCAGGACCGTTTCGTCGATTCCAGGGCCGCGGACTTCGGCAGTCCACCACGGCCGCCAGACGACCGCGGTGACCTCACGGGTGAAGCGGGAGCCAAGGCGAATGACCTGGATGTCTCGAATCAGGCGCTTGCGATCGAGGTCTCCAAACGCCCGCACGAGGTCATCGTCGAGGCCATCGAGCGCCACGGTCTGGAGCTCTTTCGGCAGTGCTACGGCCGGCCGCAGGGCTCGCAGATAGCTGAGCTTTCCCATCGCCGGCACTTCGATTCCCGCCGCTGCCGATACCGAGGCTTCAATTGTTCCGACGTCGAACCGCAGGAACTTCTCCTGATCATTTGAGGATCGTCCAAAAGCGGCCTGGTACAGCGTGCCCATCCCGTGCCGGTACGGCGTGAGAAAGTGCAGGGTTCGCACCACGTGCAAATTTTCGGCGAGCTTGATGCGGAACGTGTCGGCTTTGCGCGACACCGCTGCCTCCGCTGCGTTGACGGCGGCGTCCACCTCAGGCCGGCTGACCAGGGCGCCGGTCGGACTGGCTTCGGTGGCGTTGCGTGCGAGCGGCGCCACCGACCGCGCATACAGCTTGAGGTAGTGCTGATAGCGGTAGTGGTCGAGGAGAGCCTCTCGGAGCACGTTGGCGTCGTAAACTCGTTCTGGGAGCGTGACGTAGAGGGTCTCTTCGTGGCCGGCGATCAGATGGTCGCTGCCGCAAAAAGAACAATGCGCCATGTGGTGGAGGACGGGCACCGCGACCGCGGCGCCGCACTCGGTGCAGCTCACCTCGACGCAGTAGTGGTTTTCGACGACGGTCTCCGCCTCCTCGACCCCGCCGGCCCGGCGTGTCTTCGGTTTGGGTGTGTCGTCATCGGCTGTGTGTTTGAACTCCTCGAGCTGCCGGAGCCGATCGGCGCGCGCCGCTTCGGCCCTCGTCAGCGGGCTCAACGGCGTCACAAAGAGGCCCCATACGCCGCCGACGACCACGCTCGGCAGGTACATCCAGATGTCCCCCGCGTTGGCGGTGAGGACCAAGCTGGCCTGTGCGAACAACACGCCGAGCGCGATTTCAAGGGTCGTCCGGCCGGCTGCGGCGAGGCCGGCGCCCGAACTGAGGGCGTTGAGGATGATCACGGTCCACGGCGACGGGTTGCGCGGGCGGACCAGGGCCGCAGCGGCGACGGCTGCAGCAGGGGGCAGGGCGAAGGCTGCCAAGGCCAACCCCGGCGTCACAGCAGATCTCCCGCTGTCAACTCACCGCGGGCCAGTGCCTTGACCAGTGGCACGACCAGCTGGGTATCGTCGATATTGAAGAGAGGGTCGGCCAATGCTCCCCGGAGGAGAGTGAAGAGGGCCTGAAATGCGACCGGTTCATCGCACTCCGACCTCAAGATCTCGCGGCAGACGTCGAGCTCCCTGCCGGATGGAATGCGTCCGGTGAGGATACGTTGTACGAGTCGACGTTGCTCGATCAGCGGTTGTCGTTGAGGTTCGGTCATGCCCATTCCATGATAGCCCGCCGTTTGCCGGTCGAGCGCGAGGAATTCAATTCGGGAGGGATTGTGACCATGTCAAGCCTACGCGGTCAACGGGTTCTTATTTCCGGCGCATCGAGCGGCATCGGGTTGGAAACGGCTCGCCGGCTGGTCCAGGAAGGGGCAGAGGTGTGCCTGGTGGCCCGAAACCCTGAACGGCTGCAGACGGCGGTCGCCGAAATCGGTGGTACCGCCTGGCAGGTGGCCGTCGACGTCGCGGACCCCGCCGCTGTTGCGGCTCTTGTGGCCGAGGTCGGTTCGCGATGGTCGGCAGTGGACGGGCTGGTCAACAACGCCGGTATCGCCCCCATGGCGGCGGTCGACGATACAACCACTGAAGTCTGGAACGAAACCTTCGATATCAATGTGCGTGGGCCCTTTTTGTTGTGCCGCGAACTGAGCGGGTTGCTGCATGCGGGCAACTCGCCCTCGGTCGTCAATGTCTCGTCGACCCTTGCGGAGAAGGCGATCCCCGGCATGGCGGCCTACAACGCCTCCAAGGCCGCTCTCAACCAGTTCACGCGGTCGCTGGCGTTGGAGTGGGCGCCCTCGGTCCGGGTCAACGCGGTCATGCCCGCAGTGGTGGACACTCCCATCCACGCCCTGCGTGGGATGAGCTCTGAACAGGTCAAGGAGATGGCCGGCTACCACCCCCTCGGCAGAGTCGGTCAACCGGAGGATGTCGCCTCGCTGATCGTTTTTCTGCTCTCCGGCGAGGCGTCCTGGATGACCGGCGCCGTTATCCCGATCGATGGGGGAGTGATGGCAGGCTGACGACAGTTCTAAGTTCTTAGTTTTGAGTTTTGAGTGTTGAGTTTTCGCTCACCGCCTC
>JASJGQ010000117.1:0-4575 GCA_033791425.1 Acidobacteriota bacterium | reverse complement strand
ACCCAACGCTCTGACGGTTCCGGCCGAAGCGGTGATCCGCACCGGTCAGAGAAACCTCGTCGTCGTCGCCCTCGGCGAGGGTCGATTCGCACCGCGCGAGGTCGTGCTCGGTCCCCGGAGCAACGGGGCGGTCCAGGTTCTCGAAGGCCTCGCCGACGGCGACGAAATCGTGACCTCGGCCCAGTTCCTGATCGATTCCGAGTCGAATCTCAGAGAGGCCATCAGCAAGCTCGTCGCCGAGCGGGGCCGTGGGGGTGGCTCATGATCTCCGTATTGAGCAGAGGAGATCGCCCAACCACACGGCACGCGGGACGCGTGCCCCACAAAGGAACCCGAGGATGTTGTTGGCGATTTGTGGGGCAGCCGTCCCGGCTGCCAGCCGGGTGGCCTAAAGCCCCTTCAAGAGATCCTCGCGAGACACGCCTTTGTGGTTCGCCACGAGGCGGAGAATTGCGGAGAGAGTACCGATTCGTAGCGCCCGATGGGCCGGCACGACCACCCTTTGATGGGCTGGCTCGCCGGTCTCCAGAACGATGTGACTGCCGACCTGGTGGACGATCACGTAACCCCATTCGCGGCAAAGGTGTCGTCCAAGGCGATTGCCGTCGAGATCACGCGGTAGTTTCATCCAACGGCGAGCAACTCGTCACGGATGAGACGAATCCGGACGGTCTTTGGGACCTCTCTGTCGAAGAAATACGCGCTGACCGCCTCCTGGACGTTGCGGCGCACGTCTTCCCAGGTATCCCCCTGAGTGACCATCGGTTGGGTCAGGCATTCGGCGACGTAACCACCGTCAGCTTCCTGAGTCACCTCAAATACGATCTCGGCATTCATGTTGCGAGTCTACCATCCTGGGGGCTGACATGCTGAACCGCATCATCGAGTGGTCCCTCAAAAACCAGTTCATCGTTACCGTCGGGGTGATCTTCGCCATCCTCGGCGGGTGGTGGGCGATCTCGACCACGCGTCTCGACGCCATTCCCGATCTCTCGGACGTCCAGGTCATCGTCTACACCACCTACCCCGGTCAGGCGCCGCAGGTGGTCGAAGACCAGCTGACCTATCCGATCACCTCGAAGATGCTGTCGGTGCCGTTCGCCAAGGTGGTGCGCGGCTATTCCTTCTTCGGTTTTTCATTCGTCTACGTGATCTTCGAAGACGGCACAGATCTCTATTGGGCGCGGTCGCGGGTGCTCGAATACCTCAACGGTCTCTCAGACCAACTCCCCGATGGGGTGACGCCTCAACTCGGCCCCGACGCCACCGGCGTCGGTTGGGCCTTCATGTACGTCCTCAACTCACCCGATCGCTCGCTTGCCGATCTGCGGTCGTACCAGGACTTCTACCTCAAATACAGTCTGATGTCGGTCGACGGAGTCTCGGAGGTCGCTTCTCTCGGGGGATTCGTGAGGCAGTACCAGGTCGAGGTCGACCCGGTGCGGTTGCGCGCCTACGGCGTCTCGTTGGCCGCCGTCAAGCACGCCATCCAGCGCTCCAACAGTGACGTCGGCGGGCGCCTGGTGGAGATGGGTGAGCGCGAGTACATGGTGCGCGGGCTCGGCTACGTCAAGGACGTCCGCGATCTCGAACAGATCGCTCTCGGCGTCGGCGCCGGGGGGACGCCTTTGACCCTGTCCGATGTCGCGAACGTCACCATTGGGCCCGAGATCCGGCGCGGTCTCGCCGACTGGAACGGCGAGGGCGAGACCGTGGGCGGTATCGTCGTGGTACGTTCGGGCGCCGATACCCTGTCCACCATTGCGCGAGTCAAAGAGCGCCTGGCCGAACTCGAAGGTGGTTTGCCGGACGACGTCGAGATCTCGGTGGCCTATGACCGGACCGGGCTGATCCTCGACTCCATCGAGACCCTGACCGGCACCCTCATCGAGGAGTCGATCATCGTCGCCCTGGTGTGCATCATCTTTCTTTTCCACTTCCGTTCGGCCTTTGTGGCGATCATCTCGATCCCGATCTCGATCCTGCTCGCCTTCATCATCATGCGGCTCCAGGGCCTCGGCGCCAACATCATGTCGTTGGGGGGCATCGCGATCTCGATCGGTGTGCTGGTCGATGCGGCCGTGATCATGGTGGAGAACGCCCACAAGCACTTCGAGGAGTGGAAGGACGAAAAGAGCCACTTCGAGATCATCCTGCGCTCTGCGCAGGAGGTCGGTCCGACCCTCTTCTTCAGCCTGCTCCTGATCACGGTTTCCTTCATGCCGGTCTTCACCCTCCAGGCGCAGGAGGGGCGGCTGTTCAAACCGCTCGCCTTCACCAAGACATACTCAATGGCGATGGCATCGATCGTCGCCATCACCGTGATCCCGGTCCTCATGTTCTGGTTCGTTCGCGGCAAGATCCACTCCGAGAAGAAACACCCGGTGTCCCGCTTTCTGCGCTTCATCTACACGCCGGTCTTGAATGCCGCTTTGAAGTGGCGCTGGCTGGTGGTGGTGCTGGCGATCGCCGCGGTGGCCTCGGTGTGGTTTCCCCTTCAGCACATCGGTTCGGAGTTCATGCCGCCTCTGTGGGAGGGCGATCTACTCTATATGCCCACGACCTTCCCCGGCATTTCGATCACGAAAGCGAAGGAGCTTCTCCAACAAACCGACAAGATCATCGCCACCTTCCCCGAGGTGGAATCGGTTTTCGGCAAGATCGGGCGCGCCGAGACCGCCACCGACCCGGCGCCGCTGTCGATGATCGAGACAACCATCGTTCTCAAGGACCCGTCCGAATGGCGCCCGGGGATGACGAAGGAGAAGCTGATCGAGGAGCTCGACCGTGCGATCCAGTTCCCGGGTCTGACCAACGCCTGGACCATGCCGATCAAGACCCGCATCGACATGCTCTCCACCGGGATCAAGACACCGGTTGGCATCAAGATCGGCGGTCCCGATCTGGCAGAGCTCGAACGCCTCGGCAAGGAGGTGGAGGCGGTCGTCAAGCCCCTCGAGGGCACTTTGTCGGCCTACGCCGAGCGCGTGATGGGCGGCTCCTATATCGACTTCGACATCGACCGGGAGGCGGCCGCCCGCTACGGTTTGACGGTGGGCGACATCCAGGACGTGATCATGTCGGCGATCGGCGGCATGAACGTGAGCTGGACCGTCGAGGGGCTCGAGCGCTACCCCATCAACGTCCGCTACCCGCGCGAGTTGCGGGACAACGTAGAAGCGCTGGCGGAAACCCTGGTGGCAACGCCGACGGGCGCTCAGGTGCCGCTTTCCCAGGTCACGACGCTACGAATTCACCAGGGCCCGCCCGCCATCAAATCAGAAAACGCCCGACCCAACGCCTGGGTCTATGTCGATCTCCGCGGCATCGACGTCGGCACCTGGGTCGAACGGGCGAAGGCCGAGGTGGCCGAAAAGATCGAGTTGCCGCCTGGTTACACCATCTTCTGGTCGGGACAATACGAGTACATGCAGCGGGCGAAGGCGCGGCTGCGGATGATCGTCCCGATCACCCTCTTTCTGGTCTTTCTGATCCTCTATTTCAACACGAAGTCACTGATGAAGACCGCGATCGTTTTGCTGGCCGTGCCCTTCTCGGCTGTGGGGGCGATTTGGCTCATGTATTTTCTCGGCTACAACTGGTCGATTGCCGTGTGGGTGGGACTGATCGCCCTCGCCGGTCTCGACGCAGAGACAGGAGTCGTCATGCTGCTCTACCTCGACATCGCCTACGAGAGGTGGAAGACCAAGGGGCAGATGACTACGTGGGCCGATCTCACCGAAGCGGTCGACCACGGCGCCGTCCAGCGCATCCGCCCCAAGGCGATGACGGTGGCCACCACCTTTATCGCCCTGCTGCCCATCCTATGGGCCACCGGCACCGGCGCCGATGTCATGCGCCGGATCGCGGCACCCATGGTCGGCGGCATCGTGACCTCGTTCTTCGGCGAACTCCTGGTCTACCCGGCGATCTTCTTCATCTGGAGATCGGTGGGGCTTCGCAAGACCCAATTGTTCGACAACATTCCTCAGGAATCGTAAGGAGATACCCATGAAAAAATGTGTTTTGATTTTCTTGTTCGTTTTTGTGATCGGTGGTCCTCTGGTGGCTGCCGGCGGGACGATCTTCGATGTGGTTATGGAGCACTACGAGCCGATTCGGGTGGCGCTGCTCGAAGATTCCATGAGCGGCGTCAACGAACATGGGAAGGCGATTGCCGCCGAACTCAGGTCCCTTGCGGCCGATTTCAGCGCCGAGCGTTCCGGGGCCTCTGACGACGCAGCAACGATCGTTGAAGAAAAACTCGACGAGATGATTGCAGCCGCCGATGTTCTTGCAACCGCCACCACCCTCGAGGTTGCGCGCGACGGGATCTATGCCCTCACCAAACCCATGGTGCGGTGGCGCCAGGGCGTGGCTGAAAGCAGCCGCCCGGCGGTGGCCTACTGCCCGATGTACAAACGCTCGTGGTTGCAGCCCGAAGGACAGATCGGCAACCCTTACGGCGGCATGCCGCGGTGTGGGGAAATCGTTTCGAAGGAGTCGCGTTGAGGTATCGCTCGGCCTGCCGCAGACGAAACAGGTTGGCTGAAGGATGTGTGTGATGGACCATTC
>JASJGQ010000116.1:0-4914 GCA_033791425.1 Acidobacteriota bacterium | reverse complement strand
TTTCCGCCCGCAGTTCTTCTACCGCTACGGTTTCACCGTGGAACGCAGGTACGCGGGCCTCGTCCGATCGCTCCAGGATGAGAGCGGCGGCGAGTGATGGCTCGGTGCTCGACCGGGGAGGGCTTTCCATCGCAATGGGACACGGATCATCACGGATGAACGCAGATTGCACGGATCTTTTTGAGGGTGGACTGTTGGTACTCGATCGCTTCACAACTTCGTTTTGGCGGGATCGGTTTCTTTCACGATGCGGTATTGGATTCGGAAACGGATCTGCACGGATGGTTCTCCTCAAGTTCCCAGTAGAATCAACAGCTGTACCGTGAAATCCGTCTGAAATCAAAAACGACATTACACCGGCATCCGATTGCGACACCACGAAGTCGTGTCCACTTCAAGAAACCACTACCCCAACCAAAAGAAAAATCCGTGTCCATCCGTGTCCATCCGTGTCCCATTCTCTTGCGACGCCGTGGTTTCAGAAAAAACCGCCCCGTTGCCGGGGCGGTTTGAAGTAGAGGTCGTGGCGATGGCTTATCGGTAGCCGAAGACCATGGCGTAGACGATCAGGAAGATCAAGGTCAGGCCGATCCCCAGTGCGGTGAAACCGACGATTCTGGCCGCCTTCTCGAATCGTTTTTTCGCTGGACCCTTGACCGTTCCAACCAGCTCTTCCTCACTCTTGCCCTCGATAAAGACCTCGTACTCACCGGGCTTGTCGTGTTTGAGTTCGTCGAGCGGCACCCGACCGGTGAAGATCACCGGATCCATCGGGAACTTATCGGGGCGGAAGTGGGTGTTGAAGAAGTGGATGGTGAAGATGAACCCAACCGCCAACAAGGCCTCATCCGAGTGGATGATGGTCGCAACATTGACCGACCAACCCGGCAGGATGCGGGTGAAAAGCTCGGGAAACCAGAGCACAAGACCGGTGGATCCGATGATGAAGACTCCCCAGAAAACTGCGAAGTAGTCGAACTTCTCCCAGTAGGTGAAACGACCGTAGTGTGGTCTCGGCCCGCGGCCGACAAACCACCTGATGCTCTGAAAGACCTGTTTGATGTCATTGAGGTTGAACATCAACGAGTTCACGGGGTCAAAAATAAACCTGAACCAACTCTGGCCCGATACTCCCTTGGCCTTGAAAACTTCCCGGAGGTGATAGGCAAAAAGTGCGATGAGCACGACCGCCGCCCAACGATGGAGATTGCCCATGCTGGCGTAGCCACCGAGGACGCGGGTCACCACCTGAGCCCAACCCATGAACGAGAACTTGAGCGCCATCCCGGACAGCGCGAGGGCAAAGAAGCTCGTCAGCATGATGAAATGCATGATCCGCTGCTTCGATGTGAAACGGATGTAGAAGCGCTGTTCCTTGTGTCCGCTCTCCTTGACCGGAAGCCAGACGTCACGGGTTCGCCATAGTCTGAAGAGCCACATCAGGGTGTGGAGCATGGCGAAGGTCAAGGTACTGACCAGGAGGATGGTCATGAACCAGTACGAGTAGAAGAGGAAGGGGTACCGGTCCTTATCGTGGTGGGTGGCGTGGCTGAGATAGCCGGCAAACTGCAGATGTGCTCTCGGGTGGCACTGGCCGCAGGTGTTCACGATGTGGCGTTGACTAAGAGAGGACTCCGGGTCTTCGACGGGAAGGATGCCATGGGTGCCGTGACAGTCGTAGCACTTGGCCGCACCCTCAGAACCGAGCTGGGTCACCTTCCCGTGGTAGGTTTCGAAGAAGGTCTCGGCGAAGTCCTCGTGACACCGCCCGCATTGGTCCATCATCATGAAGCGGAATCCCTGGGCGTCAATTCGTGTGATCTCGTGAGAATTGTGACAGCTCTCGCAGGTCGGCAATTCCTCGTTGGTCACGACGTTGGTCGGGAAATGAACGCTCGCCTTGAACTCCTCCTCGATGCCCTTGTGGCAGGTACCGCAGGTTTCAAGGATCCTGCCGTGACCGACCGTCGAACGCGGATCATCCTGGGGCAGCGCCGAATGCGCCGTGTGACAGTCGATGCAGCTCGCCGAGACGACGAGGCCGCTGCCCACGAGTCCCCGGCCGTGGGTGCTCTCGAGATAGCTCCCGACGATGTCGCGGTCATCTCCGAGACGAACCGCGGCGGAGGCGCCGGAGGCATGACAAGAGCCGCAGAGTTCGGGGATGTTGCGCGAGTACACGGGTGACGTCGGGAGACGATGGTCCTTGATGGCATGCGCATCCTGGTGGCAGCTTTCACAGGTCGGCGCATCGGGGTCGCCTTGGGCCGCCAGCTCGCCGTGCCGGCTGAGGTCGTGTTCTTCGACCCGGGCGGCATGGCAGATACCACAGTCCACCGGTTTGGTGATGGTCGCACATGCGCGCTCGGCGTGCGTCGGCGAGACTTCGGTGTGGCACTGTGCGCAAGCCGTCTGTGCGTGCGATGACAGAGCGTAGGTTTCGGAGTCGATGTGAAGCGAAATCTGCTCAACATCGCGTTCGATACTCAGCTGCGGATCGCCGTGGCATTTAAGGCAGCTCTGGCTCGAAGCCTCCTGTGTCGTCACCGTTCGCCGTCGGATCTTGTGTGGCTGGTGGCACTCGACGCACGATGGCACTTTGTGCGGCTCTTCCTCCCAGAGGCGTCCTTCGATCACCTTGATGTGGACCTCCTCGATCCTCGCGTGGCACTGCATACAAGTTTGCGCCACTTTGGCCCGGTTGATGCTCGACGCCGGGTTGTTGTGATCGAGGATGTTATGCGCAGTGTGGCACGAAGAACACACCGCGGTGACAGTCAGACCTTTGTTGAAGAGGGCGTCACCGTGCACCGACATGGAGAAGTTCTCGAGGATTCTGTCCTGCGGAATGTCGTGCTGCATCGACACTTCGGTGCCCTCGCGGTGGCATCGGCCGCAGAGCAGCGGGATGTTCTGGACCGCGGTCGGTGAGTCAATGTCGGTGTGCGATCTGATGGCGTGGTGATTGTGACAGACGATACAGTTCGGCGCCGCCGGATCGCCTGTGACCGCAGCGAGCCCGTGGCGCGAGTCCCGAGTCTCGCGGGCCTGCGGTTCGTGGCAGGCGCCGCACGCCGCGACCTGGGCCAAAGGCGCGCTCGGAGCGATCACCGAGTGGGTGCGATGACAATCGGTACACGTGGCCGCCGGGCGGTCGCCGACCATTGCGCCGTGCGGGCTCCTGGACACCGTTTTGAGAACGCTGCCGTGGCACTTCGCACACAGCTGGGTGACGTGTGCCGGCGCCGTCGGCGCGTCCGGCATCTTGCTGGAACGTACGTCGTGGACGCCATGACAAACGGTGCACGCCGCGGCCGGCGACGATGGATCGGTGGCCCACTTCCCATGCGGACCCGCCGCGAGTTCCTCGGCCATGTCGTCGTGGCACATGGCGCAGTCCACGACCTCGAGCTCCTCGTCGTGCGGAAGCTCGACGCCATCCAGATCCATGTGACAGTCGATGCAGGCGAACTCCGCATGAACTGATGTCGAAAACGCTCCAGGGTCGACAAAGACTGAATACTCTTCGCCGGCGAGCTCGCCGACGAGTTCCGGGTCTTCGTGACACATCAGGCAGTCTTCGTTTTCCTGAGCCACAGCCGGATGTGGGATCCAACCCAGCCCGACGAGGACCACAAGCAACCCGACCTTCACGGCAAACAACGACACTTGTCTACGCTCCGGGACAGAAACCTTCATTCCTTCCCCTTCCGAGGAAAACTAGATACCTATTTAGAATTGGGCTCAAGATTGCACAACCCTCAGCAATTGAGACACTTAATCAACTCCGGCAATAAGGGAAACCGGCGAAAACAACAGCCTATTTAAAAGATACCTTGCTGGGCAGGTATCAAGCCCGCACCAATCCGAGCCGTTCCTGTCATAATCAATCGGTCGAGCAATCGAACAAACACACGAAGGCCGACGAAAGGGAACCCAATGGCCATTTTTCAGGACAGTAAGAAGACCATCGGCAAGCTTTTCAACTACGCGAACAACTTAATCACCATCACAGGCGTCGTGCTCACGACCCTGTCTGCCCTTCTGATCATCACCTTTATCGTCGTCGAACTCTTCGGCGAACTCGAAAACCCGTACTTCGGGCTCTTCGCCTACGTGCTCATGCCGGCGATCTTCATCATGGGGCTGATCCTGATTCCCACCGGCATGTGGATCCGTCGGCGAAAACTGGTCCGCGAAGGCACCAGCGAAGCCGAGAAATCTACGTTCCCGGTTTTCGACTTCAATGATCCGAGAATCCGCCGGGTGGTTATGATCATTATCGGACTCACCGCAATCAATGCCGTCATCTTCGGCGCCAGCTCGTTTCTCGCGGTTGAGAAGATGGAATCTGTGGAGTTCTGCGGCGAGACCTGCCACACGGTTATGCAGCCCGAGCACACCGCCTACCAGCAGTCGCCACATTCGCGGGTTGCCTGCGTCAAGTGCCACATCGGTCCCGGGGCCTCGTGGTTCGTCAAATCAAAACTCGACGGTCTCAGACAGGTCTGGCACACCGCCCTCAACACCTACCACCGGCCGGTGGGCACCCCGCTCAAGGCACTCCGACCAGCGCGCGAAACCTGCGAGCAGTGTCACTGGCCCGGCAAGCACTTCGGCGACAAGCTGCGAGTCGTGGTCCGTCACGCCACCAACGAGGCCAACACGCCGTCGTACACGGCCATGCTGCTCAAGACCGGGGGTGGCAGCCTGGATATCGGACGCCATGGCGGGATTCACTGGTGGCACATCGAATCGGACAACGTCATCCGCTTCGTCCCCGGTGATCCGCGAAACGAATCGGTCGCATGGGTCGAACTCACGACCGCTGACGGTGAGGTTCGAACCTACACCCGAGACGGCGAGGAGTTCTCCGCGGACGTTGAGATGAAGGCCAGGACCATGGACTGCATC
>JASJGQ010000115.1:0-12438 GCA_033791425.1 Acidobacteriota bacterium | reverse complement strand
TCGTTGCCGGCCCTGATCGACTGTCTCGCCGACGAACTGCCGAACGACGTCCGGGCCGCGCACGCGGCACTGCGGTGGGTGCGATGCCTCAACCTCGCGCTCGGTGTTGAAGGCCAGGCGCCTAGCCCCGAGCACTGGTTGTACTTTCCCGATCCAGAGTTGCCCTTCTACAGGGTCGGTTTTCCGTCCAACCACGGCTCTCTCGCCCCGGCCGGTCACCACACCGTATCGGTGGAGGTCAGTCTCGACCCGGGCGAGGGCAATGTGGCGGAACTGGCCCTCGCGGCCGAAAATGCGGTGGTGGCGGCTGGACTCCTCGATCGCGACGCGGTGAAGGTGCGGCGGGTGACGGTGCTCGATCCCGCCTATGTGGTGTTCGACCATCCGCGGCGCGAAGCCGTTGCCCTGCTTCGGCGGTTTTTGCGCGAGCGTCGGGTGATGTTGGCCGGCCGCTGGGCGGAATGGAAGTACTCGGCCATGGAAGACGCGGTTCTCGACGGCATGCGGGCAGCGCGCAGCATCGGAAAGGAAGCGTAGTTCCTGCTGTGACGGATGAAACGAGGCGGATGAGGGTTCTCCTGGTCATCACCCGGCTCGAACTGGGTGGGGCCCAGCGGGTCGTTTTACACACCGCGCAAAACCTCGATCGAGAGGGTTTCGAGGTTGCCCTGGCGTGGGGCCCCGGAGAACGTCTCGATTTGGAAGCGGCTGCGATCGACGATCTCCAGCTTTTTCCGTTGTCGACGCTGGTGCGTCCGGTGGCCCCCGTTTCGGACCTCCGTGCGGTGCGCGATCTGCGACGGGTCATGCGTTCCTTCCGTCCGGATATTGTTCACACCCACTCCTCCAAGGCGGGCATCCTCGGTCGGTTGGCTGCGCACCGTGAGCGGGTGCCGGCGGTGGTCCACACGATCCACGGATTTGGTTTCACCCCACTCCAACCTCTGCCCACGCGATTCATCTTTCGCACGGTCGAGAAGATGCTGGCTCGGTGGACGAACCACTTCATCACGGTGTCCGAGAGCGATCGCCGACGGGGTGTCGACCTGGGGCTCTTCCCCGCCGATCGCGCCACCGTGATTCGAGCGGGGATCGACCTCGCGGCCTTTCGCGCGGCCGCCGGCGGTGCCGCGGTGAGGGACAGGCTCGGCATCCCGAGAGAAGCACCCCTCGTCACCCAGGTCGGCAACTTCAAGCCGCAGAAGGCGCCCCTCGACTTCATTCGGGTGGCGGCAGCGGTGGCGGACCAGTGTCCGGAAGCCTGGTTTGTGATGGTCGGTGACGGGCCGCTGCGCCCCGCTGCCGAGGAGCTGGCGCGGTCGCTGGGCGTGGCCGACCGCATGGTGTTCTGCGGCTGGTGGGAGGACGTCCCCGCCCTCCTCGATGCGACAACCGTGTCGGTTCTGACCTCGGTTCACGAGGGTCTGCCGTGTTCGGTCGTGGAGGCGCTGGCCGCAGGGGTGCCCGTGGTGGCAACGGCGGTGGATGGCACGGTCGAGGTGATACGCTCGGGAGTCAACGGTTATCTGGCGCCAGTCGGGGATATCGGAGCCCTCGCGACCGGGGTGAGCAGTGTGATCCGAGATCTCGATTTGCGAGCGCGAATGGCGGCCGCAGCACGTAAGGGTCTGGATCAGTTCGATCGCGATGCCATGGTGCGACAGCAGGAGGATCTTTATCGATGGATTGGACCCACGAACCGCTCGTAATTTTCATCGCTTTTGTTTTCGGCGCGGTGTGGGGGAGTTTTCTCAACGTGCTGATCTACCGGCTGCCGCTGGAGATCTCGATCGTCAAAGACCCGCCCTCGACGTGTCCAAAATGCGACACGCCGATCAGGTGGTACGACAATCTTCCGATCCTGTCGTGGCTCGCCCTCGGTGCCCGCTGCCGGACGTGCAAAAACCCGATCTCCCTCCGTTACCCCCTGGTCGAAGCGGCTGCAGGCTGTCTTTCGGTGTTCGCCCTGTTGCGGTGGGGTGTGACGGTGACGGGAATCGAAGTGCTGATCTTTGCATGGGTCTCGCTCGCCCTCTGTCTGATCGACTACGACCACCAGATTCTGCCCAATGTCCTGACCTATCCCTCCATAGTCCTCGGTCTCGTGTGCTCGCTCTTCGGCGGCTACACCTGGTGGCTGGATTCGTTGCTCGGGGCGGCCGTCGGCGCTTTGCTGCCAACCCTGGTGATCGTCATCTACAAGCTGTGGCGCGGCATCGATGGCATGGGGTGGGGTGATGTCAAGTACCTGGCGGCGATCGGGTCGGTGGTCGGCCTGCAGGGGGTCGTGGGCGTCCTCGTAATTGCAGCGACGGTGGGAGCGTTGTTCGGGCTCGGCATGATCGCGATGGGGCGCGGCTCGGGCAAGACCGAGCTCCCCTTTGGGACCTTCCTCGCTCTGGCGGTGATCTTCTGGCTCTACGCTCCGTCGTCTTGGATCGCCTGGACAACGCTTTTATAGGCTTCGACAACGGTTGTCTCGAGCTGCCGGTCCTGGTCCGGGAACACTGATCGCAGGTCGAGCACGACCGCGTCGTCTTCGATCCTGCCGATCACCGGTGGTGTGACCGCCCGCAGCCGATCCGCCAGCTCCTGGCCTCCCGCCACGGAGAGTCCGTAGCTGGCGACCGTTTCTTCCGGGGTCGTGCCGCCACCGAGGGCGGCGCGGGTGGTGCGGCCGCGCGCCGGCAGGCCCGCCGATCGCAACCGGCGACCGATCGTTCGTGCGCGCCGTTTCAAGCTGTCCAGCGAGGCCCCGAGCATGGCGTAAAGGGGAATGTCTTCGAGGCGCCCACTGGCGTGGGCCGCAAGGACCTCGTCCATCAGGACCAGCGCCGTCTTGTCGGGGCGCAACGCACGGTAGAGCGGATGGCGGCCGAGCGGCGCGACCCACTCGGTACTGCCGACGATGAGCCCCGCCTGCGGGCCGCCGAGGAGTTTGTCGCCCGAAAAGCACACGGCGTCGGCGCCGGCGCTGAGGATCTCGCCGACGGTCTCTTCGTGGGGGATGCTCCAGCGGCGCAGGTCGTGGAGAGCACCACACCCCTGGTCGACAAAAAACGGCAGACCGTGGGCGTGGGCGAGCTCGGCAAGCTCGCCGGTGGTCGGTCCAGCAGTAAAACCGACGATGCGGAAATTCGATTGATGGGCGACGAGGATCGCTGCCGTGTTCTCGTTGATGGCAGCGGCATAGTCCTTGAGGTGAGTGCGGTTGGTGCAACCGACTTCCACCAGTTTCGCACCGGCTGCCGACATGACGTCTGGCAGGCGGAAGGAACCGCCGATTTCGATCAGCTGGCCGCGTGAAACGATCACCTCGCGGTCGCGAGCGTGGGTCATCAACATCAGAAAGAGCGCGGCAGCGTTGTTGTTCACCATGACGGCGCTCGCGGCGCCGCAGGTGGCGGCGATGCGTTCGGCGAGGGGTGCCAGCCTCTGCCCTCGTCGGCCCTCGGTGACGTCGTACTCCAGAGCAAGGTATGATTTGAGGGATGGTGGCAGGTCCCGTCGCAGCGGGGCACGGCCGAGATTGGTGTGCAGGAGCACTCCGGTGGCGTTGATCAGCGCGGGGTAGGCCGGTTGGCCGGCAACCCTCAGCGCGTCGAGGATCTCGCGTTCGAGGGCCTCAACGAGGTCATCGGGCGCGTCCTCGGGTTCCTCGCCGTCGGCGACTCGTTGGCGGAGCCGGTCGACTGCGCAGCGACAGGCCTCCATGACGGCGGTATGGCCGTATTGATCCGCGGCCGAACGGAGTGCGGGAAGGTCGAGCAGGCGGTGAATAGCAGGGATATTTCGGTATCGGTTGTCCACAGTGGGTATTCTAACCCACCGGTTGAGGCCGGGACGTCGCGGGAGGTACCGATCACCGGAACCGCGCCGGGGAGGCATTGGTGGAGCTGAACGAACAGATCGATTTCCTCGATCGAGTCCTGAAGGAACACATCCGCAGATGGGAACGTTTCTTTTCGGGTGCCGAGAAGGTCCCACCCCAGATCGAGCGCGAACGGCTCAACCGCCGTATCCGGATGCTCTCCGAGCAAACCATCAACCGCCGCGCCGATCAATTTCGCCTTGAACAACTGCAACACCGTTTCCAAACCTACTCCATGAACTGGGAACGGATGCTGCGGGAGCGTGAGGAGGGCCGCAGCGCCCGCGACCATACCAATCCCGCCCTGCGCGCCCCCGAGGCGGCAAACGCTCCTGCCCCTGCACCCGTACAAAAGACGGAAGAAGAGGCTCTGTTCGACCGTTATTGCTCGGCCAAGGTCGAGCACGGTGTCGAGGTGAAGATTGACCGCGAAACCTTTGATGCGCAGATCGCCTCTCAGAAAGCTCAGATCGAAGAACGTCTGGGGCGAAAGGTCCGGTTCGAGGTCCAGGTCGAGGATGGTAAGGTCAGGGTCGTCGCGCGCAAGATCAAGAGGACGTGAGAGATGGGCATAACAAATCGAGTGACCGTGGCGGCATTCTGTGTTTTTGCGGTCGTTGTTGGTGCTGCAGTTGGTGCGGGGTCGGCCTCCGATGAGTCGACGCTTCCGAGTTGGCTGGTGGCTGGTGATCCCGGAGACGAGACGATCCGGTATTTTTGGGAACGCGCCGACCGGGGCGAGCTCGACGCAGACTCTCTCGTGGATCTCGGAACCCTGATCTTTGACCGCGGACATCCCGACGAGGCGATCGGATTTTACAAGCAGGCCCTCAAACTCGATTCCGAAATGTACGAGGCGTGGTTCCGCATCGGTCTGATCGAGCACACCCGCGGAGATCTCGACAATGCCGAGCAGGCTTACAGCCGTTGTTTGAAGAAACGTCCCGGTCACGCCTGGTGCAACTTCTACTATGGTCTTTTGGAGGAGCAACTCGGTCACCCCTCGAAGGCCATGAAGCACTACGAACAGGCCTTTTTGAAAGCCCCCCGGCTCGCTGATCCCGCATTCAATCCTGAGATCATGTCGTCCCGGCTGGCGCTCGGCGCAGCGTTGCGCACGTATGACCTGGAGAGATTCGAGCAATTGATGCCGATGCGTTTGCTGCAGCCCGGGCTGGTGAACAAGGTTCGCAAATCCTATGAACCTCGATCAGAAATGGATCAAGCTCCGGCCGCCGAGCCGGAGGAGCTGGAGAAGGCGGAGACGCCAGTAGACGTCGCCAATCCTGAGGCCCAGCCGACCCCTGCAGAGGTGGCCCCCGTGAAGCGTCCCGCCCCGCCCGCCCGTCGTGTGCCCACCCGTCCGCCGACACCTCCGACGCCGACGGGGTCTGCATCCGAAGATACGGGCGCTGAATCGCCGTTCGGGGCGCCCATGGTGCCGATCGCCAACACATCGGACGAGGCCCATCTGCGGCCGGCATGGGGCTCATTGTGGCAGGTTGCCAAACGTCTCGTTTGACGGGGCGTTGAGCTCCCGCAGTCAGACGTTGAAACGGAAGTGCACGACCTCGCCGTCCTCGACGAGGTAGGTCTTGCCCTCCAGCCTGAGGGTTCCGCGTTGCCGGCAGGTTGCCAGCGAACCGGCGTCAATCAACTCTTCATACGGCACGACCTCGGCGCGGATAAAGCCGCGTTGGATATCCGAGTGAATCACACCACCGGCCTCGACGGCCGGGGTCCCGGAGCGGATCGACCAGGCTCGACACTCATCGTCGCCGACCGTGAAAAAGGAGATCAGACCGAGGAGGCGGTAGGAGTCGCGGATCACCCGGTCGAGTGCGCTTTCGGCGAGACCGAGCTCGGTCATGAAGGCCTCGGAGTCGCTGCCGTCGAGTTCGGCGAGCTCTCCCTCGAGGGTCGCGCAGACCCAGGTGAAGGCGATGCCGGGCCGGGCCCGCCACTCCTGCCATGCCGCTGCGGCGAAGGGATCGCCGGCAAGATCGTCCTCACCCACATTGAGCACGACCAACATCGGTTTGAGCGACAGAAAGGTAAAACCACGCAGGACTCTCTCGTCGTCAGCCGTAAAGCCTTCCCCACGCAGCGGCATCGATGCCTCGAGCACCGTGAGGCATCGGCCGAGGATCTCCCGCTCACGGACGAGGTCAGGGTTCTTTCTTTTGGCGAGGTCGCGGTCGATGCGCTCCAGGCGGCGCTCGACCACCAGCTGGTCCTGGAGAATGAACTCTTCATCGATATGGCGGAGATCGCGAACCGGGTCGATATCGCCCATGGGGTGGGCGACGGAATCACTCGGGAAGGCCCGCACAACCACCATCAACACATCGGTGGCGCGCAACTCGGGAAGGTTGAATGCGGCCTCGTGACGATGTTCCTCGGGAATTCCCGGGACGTCGACATAACGCACCGTGGCGGGCGTGGTCTTGGCGGGGTTGTACATCTCCCTCAGCACATCGAGCCGAACGTCGGGGACACGGGCAATACCCATTTGGGCGCTGTCGCGGCGGCCGCCGGAAGCCGCCGGCTCCTGTCCGGTGAGCAATTTGAACAGGGTCGATTTGCCGCTCGCCGCAAGCCCCAGAATTCCCACGTCCATTGGATCCCCCAGTCTTTGGCGGATTCAGCCAAAGAGTGCATAAGGTAACACGAAGGGCCGTTATGCAACGGCGAGGCTGAGTCGGCTCGTTTCCGAACGGCATTCCCGTGAGGAGCCACCCTGAACATTGTTTGCGTGCATCATTCCTGAGTTCCGAACATCTACTTCAAACAATGTTCAAAATGGCACCTCCGCCGCACGGGGCTCGTTTCCGCACGCGTTTCCCGGCAGGATGCCAGGCACCTCCGCCGCACCGGGGCTGTCTCTAACCGATAACAGGTTGGCGGCGGACAAGCATCGTTGGTGCGCCGATAAAGCCCCGATGGGTCTGAAACCACCTGCGGTCGTTGCCCACCGCCTCGATGCGACGCAGCAAACGCCCGAGGCTGCCCTGGAGCTCGACCACCGGGTGCCAACCGCGGACCCTGGGCCCGTCGAGCCACACGCCGGAAGCGATCATCCGGTAGGTGTCGGTGGCAAAATCGACCTCGATGGCCGCCAGCGGCCGCAGGAGGTAGAGGGCGTGGTCGGCCGAACCCAGAAGCTCTGCCGCAGGCACACCGGCTCGGCAGTCCACGGCGAGATTGGCGGTTCCGGTGGCCGGGTAATCGCGGTAGGACACCCGAAGGGCGCCGCCGCGCGTGGGCTCGGAGCAACGCACCCCGTCGCGGAACGACGCCAGCCGGTAGCGCGGGACACCCTCGTCGAGGAGCACCGTCCGGCGGGAGGGAAAGCCTTCGCCGTCGCACGGCCCGGTGATCGGCGCCTCCGGGTCACAACGGTCATCAACCAGCGTCAATGCCGGTGTCGCCAAGCGCCCGTGTGAGTCGAGAAGGTTTGACAGTTGATCTTCTTCTTCGCGAACCGGGAGAAACAGCGGAGCAATGGCGGCCACCAGTTGCGCTGCGACCTCGGGGTGAAGCAACAGATCACGGAGACCGGAATCGGTGGCGACGCGACGTTGGATGAGGAGGGCCCGGTCGGTGATCTGTGACGCTGCGGCCTCGAGATCGAAATCGTCGGGATTATCGATGTGGAGCCAGTCACGCCACACACCGGTCCGTTCGCCCACCACCTCCACTTCGGCCATGAGCGAGGTGCTGGTGTCCTGATGCCGCGCGACCCACCCATCCCCTGTGACGAGGACCCAGGCGAAATCGCCCTCCTGCAACACGGCGCGGCGCAGTCTCAGGTGGCCGGATCCGAGACTCGCCACCGCTTTTTCGAGCTCCTGCCCGGCGTGGGTCGCCCACCCCGTCGCCGGCAGCTGGCGTGGAGGGCGACTTTCGGTCAGACCGAGGAGACGCTCTGGGGGCAGGGGATCGGCCGCAACAGGTGTCGCGGTATTGAGGGCGCCGTTGATGGCGCGGCGAGAGGCGTCCTCTTCAAGCCCAGACGCGGCGGCGAAACCGGCCCGGTTGGTGTCGAATGTCCGAACTGCGACGCCGGTCTCTTCGACGTGGAGGACCCGTAGCGGACGGCCCGGGGCGACTTCGACCTCGCGCGACATCGACGCTTTGGCAAAGATCTCCCAACGGTCGGCGCCGGCGGCCTCGAGCCGCGTTCGAGCGGCGGCGGTGGCTGCGTGGAGGCGATCGAGGTGATCGTTGTCGGCCGTCACAGGACCTCCAGACGATCCACCAACAGGCTGGGCGCTTCGGATCCGGTGGGAAGTGGCACACCATCCTTGACGCACCACCCCAATCGCCAGTCCGGAGTGGCGTCGGCCCCGATCCGTGGATCAATGTTTGCGAGAGTCTCCAGAACATTGCCGGTGAGCTCACACGGCGCCAGGGGCCGGCGTCGGCGCCCGTGTCGCACCTCCCACCCGCGTTCGATTCTGAGCACGATGCGGTGCGATACCGGGTCCACCGTTGCACCACCGATGCGCGTCACCACCAGTCCGTGCTCGAGGTCGCTCTCGAGGTCCTGGGGATGGGCGGTTCCCGGTGTGATGGTGAGATTCGACAGACGCGCGACCGGGGGCTGGGACCACGCCGCGCGCCGCCCGCGACCGGCGTCGCAGTGCAGGTGGCGGCCGCCTTCGCGATCGCACAGGAATCCTTCGAATATACCGTTGCGAATGAGGGTCACCGGTGCCGCCTTCACACCTTCGTCGTCGTAGTCGAAGGCGCCGGCGAGATCGGTGCGAGTGGGGTCGTCGATGACCTCCAGGGACGTCGTCGAAACCGTCGCCCCGAGCAGTGCCGTCAGCGGCGATGCTCCTGTCCTCGCCAGATCCGATTCGGCCATGTGGCCCACCGCTTCGTGAAGGTAGACGCCCGCGGTGCCGGCGGCAAAGAGAACCGGCAATCGGGTGCCGGGTGGCGCGGCCCACGTCTTGGCCGGCATGTCCTCGAAAAGCTGCTCGAGCCAGGTGGCGAGCATCGGGTGACCCCACACCGCCAACAGCGCCGATGATGGGTCCCCCCGGCGCTCCACTCGAATGAGAGCGGGGGTTGCAATGGGAGTCCATCCCTCTGCGCGTACAACGGCTGCCCGGCGGCTGATGTAACGAACCAGACCCTGAAACGGCGCCAGTCGTTGGGTCAGACTACGGGCCCACTCCATCCAACCCCGGGGAGGGTCCATCTCCGGTGCCGGGATCAGTCGAGTCGATGGCATCGGCACCTTGTCGGCGTGGCGGGACAGCAGTTCGCCGATCGCAGTCGTCGAGATCCCGGTGCGAGCGTGCAGGATGACCCGGGAGGGCGAACGCCAACGCGCGGCTGCGCCCTCGAGGCGACAGGTCTCGATCTCGAGCTCTCCGGCCGTGACGGCAGCTTTGACTTCCAGCCGTTGCTCGAGGTAGAGGTCCTCGAACCGGGCGCCGCCACCACGAAGCTCGCCACAGTTCTGCGACAGCGCATCCAGCCATCTCGCGTCAAGTGGGGGTTCCGGTCTCGGAGGGCCTCTCATGTGAACATGGTACCTGTGCCGACGGCGGCGGAAGCCACACCGATAAATCAATGGCCGGGGCCCTGGCCACGGTAGAATGCGCGGGGCCCCTGCTGTGCAGGGCGTGCCCCGAAGGAGGTTCCATGAGCCGCGAGGTCGTCGAACGTCTTCACGAGCGGCTCGCCGCCAACCGGCGTGGTGGTGGTGAGGACAGGATCGATCGTCAGCATCAACAGGGCAAGCTGACCGCTCGTGAACGAGTGGAACAGTTTCTCGACGAGGGCACCTTTGCGGAGACCGACGCCCTGGTCGAACACGGGTGCACTGACTTCGGTATGGGCGAACGGCGGACTCCCGGCGATGGCGTGGTGGCCGGTCACGGACGGGTCAACGGCCGGCCGGTCTTCGTTTTCGCCCAGGACTTCACCGTGTTCGGCGGCTCGTTGTCCGAGGCCAACGCGGCCAAGATCTGCAAGATCATGGATCTCGCCATGAAGGTGGGGGCACCGGTGGTCGGGCTCAACGATTCGGGCGGCGCCCGTATTCAGGAGGGTGTCGCCTCGTTGGCCGGCTATGCCGACATTTTCCTGCGCAACACGCTCGCGTCGGGAGTTGTGCCACAGATCTCGGCGATCATGGGTCCGTGCGCAGGTGGTGCGGTCTACTCACCGGCCATCACCGATTTTGTGTTCATGGTCGAGGACACCTCCTACATGTTTGTCACCGGGCCGGAGGTCATCAAGACCGTCACCCACGAAGAGGTCACCAAGGAAAAGCTCGGTGGCGCCATGACCCACAATTCGGTGTCGGGGGTCGCCCATTTTGCATCAAGAGGCGATACCGAGTGTCTCGCCCAAATCCGGAAGCTGCTGTCGTACCTACCGTCCAACAACTCCGAGCGGCCGCCGGTCAGCGAGAGTTCGGACCCTCTCGACCGCGAGATCCCCGAACTCGACGACTTTGTTCCGGCGGACCCCAACAAGCCCTACGACATCACCAAGCTCATCCGGTGGGCCGCTGACGATGGTGACTTCCTCGAGGTGCACGAACACTTCGCGAAGAACCTGGTGGTCGGCTTTCTCCGTCTCGGCGGGCATCCGATCGGCGTCATCGCCAACCAGCCCGCATTTCTCGCCGGAGTGCTCGACATCAACGCCTCGGTCAAGGGCGCGCGCTTCGTGCGCTTCTGCGATGCTTTCAATATCCCGCTGTGGATCGTCGAGGACGTGCCGGGGTTTCTGCCCGGCACCGAGCAGGAGTGGGGCGGAATCATCCGCCACGGCGCAAAACTCCTGTTCGCGCTTGCCGAGGCGACCGTCCCCAAGGTCACGGTGATCACCCGCAAGGCCTACGGCGGCGCCTACTGTGTCATGGGTTCGAAACACATCCGCACCGATCTCAACCTCGCGTTCCCGACCGCCGAGATCGCGGTCATGGGACCGCAGGGAGCCGTCAACATCCTCTACCGCGACGAGATCGCAAAGGCCGCCGACCCGGAGGCCGAGCGCGCGCGGCGGGTGGCGGAATACCAGAAGCTGTTCGCCAACCCGTTTGTGGCAGCCGAACGCGGTTATATCGACGACGTCATCGTCCCCCGCATCCTGCGGCGCCACCTCGCGAGGGCCTTTGCCATGCTGCAGACCAAGCGCGACACCATGCCGGCCAAGAAGCACGGGAATATACCCTTGTAGGAATTAGGAATTAGGAATGGAATCCACCCAACGACACCAATTCGGAATTCGGAATTCGGAATTCGGAATGCCGCCCATCCGCCCGAGTCTCCCCCAATGCATCGGTTCTCCTTGCGATCGGGGAGAGTCATGAAACTCCTCATCGCCAATCGGGGGGAAATCGCGGTGCGGATCATCCGCGGATGCAGCGAGATGGGTATTTCCACCGTCGCCGTCTACTCCGAGGTGGACCGGCGGGCGCCGCACGTCTTGATGGCTGATCAAGCCTTTCCCATCGGTCCGGCGGAAGCGTCGAAGAGCTACCTCAACATCGATCGCCTGCTCGAAGTCGCGTCTGAGAGCGGCGCCGATCTTCTCCATCCCGGCTATGGTTTTCTGGCCGAAAATGCAGACTTTGCAGAGCGCGTCGAGGCCGCGGGTGTGACCTGGGTCGGGCCGCCGCCGGCAGCCATGCGGTTGATGGGCTCGAAGACCGAGTCGCGGAAGCTCGCCGTCAAATCCGGCGTACCGCTGATCCCGGGGATGATGGAGCCGATCGAGGACATGGCGCAGCTCGAGGCCTTTGTCGACGAGCACGGTCTGCCGGTGCTCTTGAAGGCGGTGGCGGGCGGGGGCGGCAAGGGCATGCGAGCGGTGAGCGAGCGCGACGATCTCGCGAACGCCTGGGAGCGCGCGTGCTCGGAAGGCCAGGCGTATTTCGGCGATCCCCGCGTCTACGTGGAGCAGCTCGTTGATCGCGCGCGCCACATCGAGATCCAGGTGGCGGCGGACCAAAAGGGCCATGCCGTGTACATCGGCGAGCGCGAGTGTTCGATCCAGCGCCGCCACCAAAAGGTGGTCGAGGAATGCCCGTCACCGGTGGTGGATCCCGATTTGCGCCGGCGCATCGGTGAGGCCGCGCTGAGTCTTGTTCGCGCGTCCGGCTACCACTCGGTGGGGACGGTCGAATTTCTGCTTGATCCTGACGGCCGGTTCTATTTCCTCGAGATGAACACCCGGTTGCAGGTCGAGCATCCCGTCACCGAGGAAGTTTATGGCGTCGATCTCGTTCACGAGCAGATCAATATCGCCCTCGGTCACGATCTGTCGCTGCGCCAGGAGGACCTGGTGCCCCGGGGCCATGCCATCGAGTGCCGGATCTACGCGGAAGATCCCCTGCGCAACTTTGCGCCGTCGCCCGGAAGAATCGCGCTCTATGTGCGGCCCGCGGGGCCCGGGGTGCGGGTCGATTCGGGGGTGATTGCGGAGAGTGTCGTACCGCTCGACTACGACCCCATGCTGGCAAAGCTCATTGTGTGGGCGCCGGACCGGGAATCGGCGGTCGAACGGCTGCGGCGCGCGTTGTCGGAGTACCAGGT
>JASJGQ010000114.1:0-4362 GCA_033791425.1 Acidobacteriota bacterium | reverse complement strand
CGGCCGCACACTCGAGGTGGCGACCGGGATCCGGAGCGACCTCGCGCAGGCGTCTCGTGAGACGCGCTTCGCGGTGCGCGTGCCGTGGCCCGAAGAACTCGGGGTCCGCCCCCCATTCAGCTTTTCCCATAGGTGCAGGATAGCAATACTGAATTAGGAATTAGGAATTAGGAATTCGGAATGCTCGGCATCCGCACGGGAAGCGCGAGCTGATACGAGTCGCGTGCGGCGGAGGTGCCATTTTCAATATTGTTGGGCGCTCGACCATTCCCGTCGGCAAGGCGACGCGGGCCAACAATGTTGAAGGTGGCTCCTCTCGGGCAGGGCGTGCGGACGGTCAAGGTACGGTGGAGGTGCCTCGGGACCTCTACCGCATCCAGCATCCTATATCTAGCATCAGACCGGACTGCTGTCCGGTCTGCTACCATCCCCCTCCATGCCGGAAGACCTCCACCCCGAATGGATCGATACCGCTGACGGAGTTCAGATGGCTGCAGGTCAGTGTGCGGCGAACGGCCGCCTCGCTCTCGATACGGAGGCCGACTCGATGCACTCCTACTTTCACAAGGTGTGCCTGATCCAGGTGACGGCCGATGGTCGGCACATGGTCATTGATCCGTTGCGCCTCGAGGCCGATGACCTCGAACCGCTGTGGAAGGTGGTTGCCGATCCGGCAGTGCCGGTGTTGATGCACGGTTCCGATTACGATTTCCGGGTGCTCGACCGCGACTATGGGGCGAGGATTCACGGGCTCCAGGACACTCAGATCATGGCCCTGTTGCTGGGAGAGGAGAAGACCGGGCTTGCTGCTCTGCTTGAGAAGGAGCTGGGCATTCACCTCGATAAGAGGCACCAGCGGGCAGATTGGGGCCGGCGGCCCTTGACCCGTTCGCAAGTGGCCTATGCGGCGGCGGACACCGCGTTTCTGGGGGCGCTTGTAGAACGCCTCCGCTTGCGTCTTGAAGAGCTCGGGCGGTGGTCATGGGCGGTCGAAGAGTTTCTGAGCCTCGAGCAGGTCCGGTATTCGCCACCCGAGCCCGACCCGCTCGCCTTCGAACGTATAAAGGGGTCTCGGGCACTGCGCGGTCCGGCGCGCGACCGAATTCTCACCCTCCATGGTTGGCGCGATCACATCGCTCAAACTCTCGATGTGCCCCCCTTCAAGGTGCTCGGTAATCGCCAGTTGCTGCTCTTGTCAGAAGATCCTCCGGAGGATCTGACGGCCCTTGGTGAGGTCGAAGGCATCGGCCCTCGGGCCGTGCGCCGGTGGGGCCGCGAGCTCCTGGAGGCCGTTACCCACCCGCGCCGGGCGCCGGAACGCGTCAGCCTACCGCGACCGCCGAACCCGCCGCCAGAGGTGCGGCGCCGGCTCAAGAACCTGATGGCCGCCCGCGACGCGAAGGCAAAAGAACTCGGTCTTCAGGGGGGGCTGGTGTGTTCGCGAAGTCTGGCGGAGGCCGTTGCGGCCAGCCAGCCCCGCTGCTCTTCTCGTCGTGACCTCGAAGAGACAGGGCTCGAGGGCTGGCGTCTCGAGGTGCTCGGAGAAGGCTTTCTGGAGGCGCTGGCAGCATCCTGAGACCGGTCATCCACCTGCGCCCCTTCAGCCCGATTCGCGCCGCCATCGAAACCCCGCAAGGGCCGGAGTATTAGGTGCGGGTTCGGTCCACAATCACTCCTCGATCCGCTCAACATCCGCTCCGAGATCACTGAGCCGACGGTGGAGATTCTGATAACCGCGCTCCACCTGACGAATGTTGTGGATGGTGCTCGTCCCTTCAGCGGCCAGTGCGGCGATCACCAAAGCCATGCCTGCCCGGATATCGGGGCTTGCGAGATTCTGGCCGTGGAGCTGCGAAGGCCCGACGACAACGGCCCGGTGTGGGTCGCAGAGGACGATCCGAGCCCCCATTGCGATCAGGCGGTCAACCCAGAAGAGCCTGCTCTCGAACATCTTCTCGTGAATCAGGATGGTGCCTTTGGCCTGGGTCGCGAGTACCACTGAGATCGACGTGAGGTCGGCCGGAAAGGCCGGCCAGGGTCCGTCGTCGATTTTCGGGATGGCGCCGTGGACATCGTCTCTGATGACCAACTCCTGGTTGGCTGGGACGACGATGTCGTTGCCGTCGACCCGCCATGAGATTCCGAGCCGGCCGTAGCAGAGCTCGGTCATGCGGTGGTGTCGCTCGGGCTCAGCGTTGACCACGCGAAGCTCGCCACCGGTGACTGCGGCGAGCCCGATGAAGCTCCCGACCTCAACTGGGTCGGGGCCGATGGTTGCGGTCGCAGGCCCGAGGTCGCGGCAGCCCGTCACTTCGAGTGTGTTGGTTCCAATGCCGCGCACGGCGCCGCCCATGGAGTTGATGAGTTCGCAAAGCTCCTGAACGTGGGGCTCGGACGCGGCGTTACGGATGGTCGTCACGCCGTCGGCGAGGGCTGCGGCCATGACCGCGTTCTCGGTCCCCATCACGCTCATTTCTTGAAGGAAAAGATCGGCTCCTTTGAGGCCGCGAGGCGCACTCAGGTAGTACGAATCCGAGGCAACCTCGACCTCTGCTCCCAGCGCCTGCAGCGCGTGGATGTGCGTATCCAGTGGACGGCGTCCGATGCGGTCGCCACCGGGGCGGGGCAGTACGGCTCGGCCGTGCCGCGCCAGCAACGGTCCGGCGAGCAAGAACGAGGCGCGGATCTCGCAGGCGAGTTCCGGCGGCGCCTCGTGATCCGTCAGGTTGGAACAGTCGATCCGCCAGAATCCCGGGCCCGTCTCCTCGATCCGGGCACCCAGGCGCGCGAGGATCTGGAGCATCACCGCAACGTCGCGGATCTGCGGCACGTTTGACAGTTCGACCGGGCCGTCGGCGAGGAGTGTGGCGGCGAGCATCGGCAATGCTGCGTTCTTGTTGCCGCCGGGAATCAGGGTGCCGTGGATCGGTCGACCGCCGCGGATAATGTAGGCGTGGTGTTCGTCGTTGGGGATCATCATGGTTCGATCATCATACCGAGTGGTGGCATGGTGATGAAGGGACCATGGCGATTTCGAGGCACGGTGCTGTAGTATTCCAGATCGTGGCCCGAATCGAACTCCATGATCTCAGAAGCCCAAAACGCGCCAAACAGCTGGCCGCGTTGCTGCACGAACTGCACGAACAGGGGGTGCGGGTGGTCGTCTGGGTGGCCGACGAGGGCAGACGACAGATTCTCGACGACTATCTCTGGACCTATGAAAAGCTGTCTTTCGTGCCCCACGTGCTGTGGAGCCCAGCGCTCGGCGACGTGGAAGATCCGATTGTGCTGGTGGGCGACGAGGTGAACCCGAACAAGGCGTCGACGCTGGTCGTTGGCGACGAGCTGCCGGGTGGCCCCTGGGCCGCGACCTTCAAAATTGTTCACGACCTGGTTGGCGCCGACGAGGAGGGTGCGGCCCGGCGGGCGTTCTGGGATCGTTGGCGGCGGGATTCCGAAGATATTTCGACGGGGGATTCGTGAAGGCTTTCAAGATCTGCGTGTTTTCTTTGGTGGCTCTGGCGCTCGGTCTCAGTGCGTCTCCGCTCGCCGTAGCCCAGAATAACGACCGGGCGATGGCGACGGCGGAGGATACGGTGGTGCGGGAGGTCCTGCAGGCGGTGCCGCTGATTGACGGCCACAACGACGCCCCGTGGGCCATCCGCGGTCGCGCGTCCAACCAGATTCTCGATTTTGATTTCGTGGACACCACCACGCTCGAAAGACCGATGCACACCGACATCACGCGGCTTCGCGAGGGCGGTGTGGGCGGCCAGTTCTGGTCGGTGTGGGTGCCGACGAGCCTCGATGGCCCCGAAGCTGTTGTGACGGTTCTCGAGCAGATCGATCTCGTTCACCGGTTGGTGGAGAAATACCCGGACGACTTCGGTATCGCTCTCACCGCAGATGACGTCGTGCGGATCCACGGCGAGGGAAAGATTGCGTCGCTTATCGGGTTGGAAGGTGGACACAGCATCGACTCGAAATTGTCCGTTCTGCGCCAACTCTACGCGGTGGGTGCGCGCTACATGACCCTGACTCATTGGTCGAACGTGCCGTGGGCCGACGCCGCAACCGACGCGCCCGAACACGGCGGGCTGTCCGACTTCGGGGTGGCGGTCGTGCGTGAGATGAATCGCCTCGGGATGCTCGTAGATCTTTCCCACGTCTCCGCCGAGGTCATGAACGAGGCCCTCGATGTCACCCGTGCGCCGGTCATTTTCTCGCACTCGTGCGCGTTGGCGCTCAACCCCCATCCCCGCAACGTCCCCGACGACGTGCTTGTGCGGGTGGCCGAGAACGGCGGCGTGGTGATGCTCAACTTCGGGTCCTATTTCCTGGCGCCCGAGGTCACCCAACGCG
>JASJGQ010000113.1:0-14009 GCA_033791425.1 Acidobacteriota bacterium | reverse complement strand
GCGACATCAGAGGCGGAAATCGTCTCCTAGATAGATCCGGCGAACGTCTTGATTCTCTGAGAGCTCGACGGGATGTCCCGTAGCAAAAATCTTGCCGTCTTTGATTATATAGGTACGGTCCGTGATCTTCAATGTTTCCCGAACGTTGTGATCGGTAATCAACACCCCTATCCCCAATAACTTGAGATGTCTGATAATCCTTTGCAGGTCCAGTACAGCGATAGGATCGATTCCGGCGAAGGGCTCATCGAGAAGAATGAAGGTCGGTTTGGTGGCGAGAGCTCTTGCGACCTCGAGCCGTCTGCGTTCGCCACCCGACAGCGTCTCGGCCCGTTGTTTCCTGAGATCCGAAAGCCCGAAGTCCTCGAGCAGTCCATCGATTCTCCGGTGGGCATCCCTGGCGTCGACGCCGAGGGCTTCCAGAATGAGCCAGATGTTGTCTTCGACTGAAAGCCGTCTGAAGGAACTCGGTTCCTGCGCGAGGTACGCGACACCCATTCGGGCGCGACGGTACATGGGTTCGGACGTGATGTTGCGGTCACCGAGGATGACCTTGCCCTCGTTGGGTTGCACGAGACCCACCATCATGTAGAAGGTCGTGGTCTTGCCGGCGCCGTTCGGCCCAAGGAGCCCGACGATCTCGCCGGGTGCGATGTCGAGCGTAATACCGTCGACGACCCATCTTCCACGATAGGCCTTGCGCAGGCCGTGCGCCGCCAGATCGAGGGCTTTGGGGCTCAGGGCGTCTCCTCCGGATAGTAGATTGTCTCGGTCCCGCCGGCGACCGAGACCGTACCATCGGCCTGATTCCAGGTCAACGACGATCCGGAGACCACGTTTCCGCCGGGGTCTGTCAACCGCACTGGCGACCCGGTGATCGTGACCAGCTGAGTCTGGACGTCTCTGCGGGCCAATTGCCCCGTCATGCGGCGACCGGTCTCCACGATCACCAGTTCGACCGATCCCTCCGCCTCGACCGTCGTGACCTCGTTGTTGTCGTCAAAAAACACGCTCAGCTCTGACGCGGCGAGCGTGTGACCCGGATCGGAGTAGCGTACGTTGCCGCGGTAAATGGCCGAGCCCTTGTTGTCGTCAAAATCAAGTGACCTCGCGACGACCACGACGTCTTCACCCTCGTCTCCCTCGAGGTTCAGTTGTGATGCCGGAAATGTCGTTCGCACATGCCCGGTCGCCCGCACCGTGGCGGCATCCTGGTGAAACACGACGTCGTCGGCCAACAGGAGACGGTGTCCCTGCCACAATCTCGCGTTTTCACGAAGATGGAAGATGCCGCCTTCGTCAGTCACGTCGAGGATCTCGGATGCAAAATGAGTGGGCTGAGATGCATCGCTTGCGGACCTGCCGATCAGGGAAACGTTGAGGATCTGGCCCTGTACGTTGCCGCGTGCCTCGGATCGCCCCTTGTCATTGTGGAGTTGTGCCTGATCGCAGCTCAGACGGCCCCTCTCTGATATCAGGAGGACGCGCTCGGGGCCCGTCGGGTCTCCGTGCAGCATCAGCAGACCGGCCTGGGGAGACATCCGCGCGCGATAGCCCCGGCCTTCGACACCCTCGCCCTGAATTATGACGTTTTTCAACATCTCCACGTCAGTGGCCTGACCCTCTGAAAACCACACCCGGGCCTCGTTCGATTCGCCTCGGCGAACCGGCCCCTCGATCGGCACCTCTTTGATGCAGACTCCGTTTTCGGCGCGGAGGTTGATGAGACCCTCGTCACCGACAACGCCGCGTAGGACCCAGGCCTTGAGCTCGCGCTCGAAATATCCCTCCCCACCTATGAACCGGACATCGATCCACGATCGGGAGGTTGTGGCGTCGACCTGCCAGTGACCGGTGCCGTCGTGGACGCCGACGATCCTCTCCATCCGGGCCAGGACGAGACCGTCCCCGTTTGGCGCGGTGGACCGGGCCGTCACTCCCCCATTCAGCTCGATCCGTCGCGGTGGCCCATCTTCTTCCTCGAGTCCCAACTGCATGAGGGGTGCTTCGAGTTCAGACTGGCCCATCGTCAGCCTCCCCCCTTGCGGGAAGGAGATGATGCCGTCTCTCCGCCGGTAAATGGCGGTGGCCGCCGACAGAGTAGCCCCGGTCGCCGTCCGCAGCATGAGCCCGTTTTCGAGCAGAATCTCGTCGAGCTCCAGGTCGTAGGTCGCAGTTTGCGCCCGCCCGAAAGTCCCACCGGATACATACAGCACTTCGCCGTTGGCCGTGAACCTTCGAGAACCGGCTTCAAAGTTCCCGGCGTCGGTGGTCAGGCTCGCGCCGCTCGGAAAATCGATGCGGATGCTCCCACCGAGTTCGGCGTCCCGGGTTTGAATGTTGAAACGAGCCCCGTCGCAGGTCAGAACAGGTCCGGCCTCGCCTTCGCGGAAGAACTGCAGCCTCACACCCTCAATCTCGTGCCAGCCGGATGACAAACCCAGCGTTCGCTTTGAAAGGAGTTCGAAGATCTTCTTCCCGGCAACCCGCTCGACAAATTCAAAACCGGTATAGACCCCGACTGCTCGATCGTCGCCCTCTCCGGCGACGGCAGGGTCGTCCACCGAGGGAACGGGAGGGTTGAACTTCTCCAATCGCTGGACGACCAACACCGTCAGAACCAACAACGTCGCCGCCAGGGCTAAGGCGGACAGAGTTCGAATCCATCGGCGGGAGGCGACGCTCATGATGCCGACAACCGTTTGGCAGCCGCGAGAGAGAGTGATGGCTGCATGGACTTGATGATCAGCGGTCGCTGAAGACGCCCATCGCCTGGAACTTCTTTAAGCGCCGGGTCACCAGGGCCTCAGGTTTGAGCTTGCGCAGTGCCTTGAGATTCCTTCGGATTGCCGAAGAAATGGTTTCCGCCATGAGGGCCGGATCCATCTGGGCTCCACCCGCCGGCTCGGGGAGGATCTCGTCGATGATATTAAAGCCCTTGAGGTCTTTGGCGGTGATCTTCAAGGCGGTCGCGGCGTCCTCGGCGCGCGCCTGGTCCTTCCACAGGATGGCCGCGCAGCCTTCTGGAGAGATGACCGAATAGATCGCGTTTTCGAGCATCAAGACGCGATCACCGATTCCGAGGGCCAACGCACCGCCTGAGCCGCCCTCACCGGTGACGATGACAATGATGGGCACAGGCATGGCCGCCATTTCAATCAGGTTGTATGCAATCGCTTCCGCTTGCCCCCGCTCTTCAGCATCGATACCGGGGTAGGCACCCGGGGTATCGATAAACGAAATGATCGGGCGCCGGAAGCGGGCGCCGAGGTCCATGATCCGTAGCGCCTTGCGATAGCCTTCAGGTCGGGGCATGCCGAAGTTCCGGCGGAGTTTTTCGGCCGTGTCCCTCCCCTTTTGATGTCCCACAACAACCACCGGTTCGCCCTCGAACCTCGCGAGGCCAGCAACAATGGCTGCGTCGTCGGCGAATCTGCGGTCGCCGTGAAGTTCCACAAAATCCGTAAAAATGCTGTGGGTATATGCCATCGTGTGCGGTCTGTCGGGGTGACGCGCGAGTTGGCACTGCTGCCACGGCGTCAATTCAGAGAAGACTCGCTTGATCACGCTGTCGAGTTCTTTTCTAGCCGCAATCAGGTCGGCTTCGGTACCGGGGCCGGAGGTCCCTGCGGACTCCAACTCCAGAATGCGCGATCTGACCTCTTCAATGGGTTCGAGAAAGGGGGGCGTCGGTGATGCCATTTCGCGACTTTAACCCGAAATGGAGCTGAAATCTACCTTCCCGGGGACCACCAACGTCGGAAGGTAGTCCGGCGGTGGCTGGAACCCGAGAAGAAACAACACGGTCGCTGCGATGTTCCCGAGGCCTGGATGGTCGACTGCAGGATTGAAGACGAGTGTGTCGAGGCCGCTGCCGGTGACTACCAACGGCACCGGCGACAGCGTATGGCTCGTCTTGAGGACCGGTTGCCCCTGCCCATCGCGCCTGACGTCGCCGGTTCTTTTGTCGACGTCCCACATCATTTCCGAGTTCCCATGGTCGGCCGTGACAATGAGGGTCGCTCCCGCCTCGCGGGCCGCTCTCTCGATCCTCCCGACACATTCGTCGACGACCTCCACCGCGCGGATCGCGGCCGCCAACGACCCTGTGTGACCGACCATGTCGCCGTTGGCAAAGTTGGCCCGAATAAAGCGGTGGCCGCGGACCTCGAGATCGTGGACCACGACATCACAGACCTCGCGGGCCTTCATTTGCGGTTGTTGGTCGAAAGGTTGGTTGCTGCTTTGGATCTCGACCCAGTCCTCCAGGGAGGCGTTGAACTTCTCGGAGTTGTTGCCGTTCCAGAAGTAGGTCACGTGGCCGAACTTCTGGGTTTCCGCAGTTGCCAGTTGGCTGACGCCGTAGTTGACGAGGTATTCGGAAACTGTGTGGGAGATCGCCGGCGGAGTGACCAGGTAGAGTGGTGGAATCGCGAGATCGCCGTCGTACTCCATCATGCCCGCATACATGATGTCGGGCATGCGGCCGCGGTCGAAGAACGAGAAATCCGGATCGGTGAAGGCGCGCGAAATTTCGATGGCCCGGTCGCCGCGGTAATTGAAGAACACGACCGAATCGCCGTCCAGAATCGGTCCGACTGGAGAGCCTTCTGCGTCGGTGATCACGAATGGTGGCAGGTCCTGGTCGATGATGTTGGGTCGCTCCGCCCTGAGGGTTTCGACAGCCTCGTGAACGTCGTCGAAGGTCCTGCCTTCAGCTGCAACGTGGGTCATCCACCCACGCCGCACCATGTCCCAATCCGCCTCATAGCGGTCCATCGTAATCTGCATGCGGCCTCCTCCCGAGGCCACTTCAGCGTTCGCTCCAGCAGCCCTCGCCTCGGCGAGTACTGATTCGAGTTGGTCGAGATAGGTGTGAAAGGAAACCGGATCGACATCGCGCCCGTCCGCGAGAGCGTGGATTCTGATTTTCTTGACACCGTCGTCCACCAACCGCCTGATCATCGTCAGGAGATGATCGATGTGGCTGTGAACATATCCGTCGGACAAAAGTCCGATCAGGTGAAAGGTGGAGCCCCGCTCGATGACCCTCGCGACGAGATCACGCCATACCCCGCCGTCAAAAATCGAACCGTCGGCAATCGCCTGGTTGACCAGTTGCGCGCCCTGGACAAAGACACGACCCGCCCCCATCGCGTTGTGCCCGACCTCGGAGTTGCCCATATCATCGTCACTCGGCAAGCCAACGGCTGTTCCGTGTGCCTTGAGCCTCGTGGAGATCGGAGCCGCTTCGATGAGCCGGTCGAGATTGGGCGACTCCGCCTGGTCGACCGCGTTGCCGTCGTAGCCTTCGTTCCGGCCCCTGTAGAGCCCGATGCCGTCGAGTATGAGCAACACCAGTTGCCCCTGTACTCCTGTGAACACTGGATTTGGATCGAGTTCAAATGAATCCATCGTTGTCTCCTGTGGTCTTCAACTCACGGGGACCGACGGGCATTCCGGGGGTTTCCGCCACATATCAGGGAGAAGAGCCGAATACCTCAGATTCCGCTCGATAGTGCTCGGTCAATCTCTCAATCGGGCTTGGCCACTCCGCGCGAACGCAACATCACGACACTGATGTTGTCGTTCCCGCCCCGCTGATTGGCCGCGTTGATCAACCGTTCGCAGGAATCCTCCAGCGGGCTGCCGGGCTCGAGCAGCCCCGCGATCTCGACATCGGTGAGCATTGAATTGAGCCCGTCTGAACACAGGAGGTAGAGGTCACCTTCCCGGAGGTCGGTTTCGAGAACGTCAACCCTGGGTTCGCTGGTGCCGCCAAGGGCCTGGGTCACGACATTTTTCAGCGGGTGGTTGCGTGCCGCTTCTTCAGTCAAGAAACCCGCCGTCACCTGTTCGTGGACCCATGAGTGGTCGTTGGTCAAAAGGGCCAATTCACCGAGGCGGAGCCGATAGGCGCGGCTGTCGCCGACGTGACAGATGACGAGCTTGTCGTCGATCCTATGGTGGACCGCCACCACAACGGTCGTTCCCATGCCCTTGAGGTCCGCGTCATCCTGCATTTCCTGGGTGACCCTGTGATGGCCTGCGACCACGGCGTCTACGGCCAGGTTTGCAGGCGCGCTGAGGGCCGGGTCCCAGTGTTCTGGCCAGGTTTCGTCCAGATCGTTCACCGTTGTCGAGAGGGTCTGCAGAATCGCTTCAGAGGCGACCCGGGAGGCTACCTCACCTGCGGCGTGCCCGCCCATCCCGTCCGCGACAAGATAAACGCCGTGCTCTGGATCGAGGACGAAAACATCCTCGTTGACCCGTCGCTTCATACCGACATCAGTTCTACCATCGGCATCAATTTCAAATCGATTGTGGTTTTCAGGGTTCACCGTATATCAACTCCGGCGCCGAAACCGTTGAAACAGTCCGTCGCCCCCGTCACTCTCTTCGCTCCCGGCCTGGCTCATGACCTCACTCGCCTTGGCGCTCGTCGGGTCGAGGACGAGAGCCTCCTCTGCCAGGCGTGCCGCTCGACTCTTCATTCCGGCCGCCAGGGCCAAACCGGCGGCTTCAGCCTTCATTGTCGCATTCGAAGGCTCCAGGGCCGACGCGCGTTCCATGTGTCGCAGAGCGTCCCGCGCCTTGCTCGGCAACCTCGCCAGCGTCAAGGCGTAAAAATAGTGCGCGCGGGAGTTCTCGTCGTCGTGGTCGATGGCTCCTTTGAGGTGCTCAAGAGCTTCCGCCGCGCTCCCCTCCCGCAGACACTGCGAGCCCTTGGCGGCGAGACGACGGGAGATTTCCTTGGGATCCATCTTCTTGACATCGGTACCTTTGGAGATCTCGATATCATATTTGTCGCGGCGCGATGGATGACCGAGTATGTTGAAGGCCTCGGTCATGCTCTGAAACCTCTCCTCTGCCGTCTCCTGTTCCTGACCGGAATACTTATCCGGGTGGTACTTCAACGCGAGATTGCGGAACGCTGTCCGGACCTGCTGGTCCGTGGCGTCGCGTTCGATCCCCAGCGTGTCATAATGTGTCAACTTGTGACGCATACTCGATCACTCCGTCCGTGACCTTCTGAAACTACCACGTCCCCTGATGCGGTGCAACGACGCCGTGGGACCCTAACACACTCAAGTATATCGAGTTTGAGTGCGGTCTGATTGCGGCGCTCCAACGACGGTAGAGATTCTCGCACCCGTCGTGAAGTTCGTTCTCGTGGACTGGTTCTGAATTTGCGACGACCGCAGTTGACGGAACCTCGAGAGACCCGGGTCGGAGGGTCGTCGATCCAAACAAGTCAACGACGGCGTGTGCTGGACAACTTCTGCGCCATGTCGCGCGTGGCGCGGTTGATATTGCGGTCCCGCGCGACTCGAATCTTATCCCGGGGAGCCAGTTGGGGGAGGATTTTGCCGGCCGTGTAGACCGGTGTTTTGGGATTGAGGGCGAGGGCGAGGATGATCGGGTACGACCGCGTCCATCGGCGGTTCGCGGCAATTCCGGCGATGACCTCTTCGGCGACGCTTCGTGAGGAGGCGAACTTCTCTATTTCGATATCTGTGAGTTTGGGGCTGCCGAGAACCGACCGTTGGATCAGCCGATTGCGGCTGTTGATGAGGATCGCCCGTTCTTCCCTCGTACCCCTCAATGCGCAGACGATACGCTGAAAGACGCTCATTTTGAGGAGACGAGCATGAGCCGATTTCGGCCCCGCCCGTTTGACGGCATCCGTCAACGAAGGATCATCGGAGTCCGGATATGGCATCGTGCTTTCGTTGGGGATGTGCGCGCCAATGGCGTGCAGAGCATCGATGGCCTCTTCGATGCTCTTACCGGCCGCCGCGAGTGCTTCCTCCTCCTCGGCGAGCACCTTTTGAATGAACTCCTCTTCGAACTCCCGCACCCTCCGCAACACAACCTGGTTGACCTGTGGATTGGCGCGAAGGTCATCGAGGATCTCGAGACAGCTGAAGAGTCTCATCTGGTTGGTGATGATGATGTCTTGTACGATTTGGGTCGCATTGCGGGCGAGTACGCGGAGGGTCTCATTGGAGACATTGGGGTGGCTGGCAACGGCTGACCATACCTCCTCATCTTCCCGGACCCTGATGAGCAGATCGAGCACGAGGGGATCCGGCGGGCTTGCCTTGAGCCACGCGAGGATCGTCTCGACATCCTCACCTTTCAAGGAGTCTGCGGCAACCTCTGCCAGCTCGGCGTCGGGATCCGAGGTGAGAACGGTCTGCAGGCTGAGCAGATCTTCCCGGGAAACAGGAAGGAGACCCTGGGCGGCAAACAGGCGGACCTGTCTCGGGACTTCCCCGCGGATAATCCCACGGATCAGGTCTGCCGCGCCCGTGGGTGTCTTATCAGCCATCTCGAGGAGCCGACCCGAGCACGATGAGGCCTTCTGAGCTGACCTCGGTATGCACCACCTGACCCGGTCGTCCGAGATCGTCATAGATGCGGCCTGCCACTTCGAGGCTCGCCGCGCCGGCATCACCGACCGTCAACTTGACCGGTCCGGGAAGTTCGATGCTCTCCTCGGTACCACCCGAGAGGAGCTTGCCGCCCGCCACTCCGTTGTTGTCCCTGTAGTGAATCCAACATTCCATCTCCGGCCTCACCCGGATTGTGATGGACACCGTGTCGGGCAAAATCTGTATCGTGTCGTTGATCCGAACCGGCGACGGAGTTGGTCGCGATTTTCTGACGGCAGGCGGCGCCGGGCGAACGTCGCTTGAAGCCGCCCGCGGACGTTGGCTGGCCGTGAACTGTCCTTCGATCCTCGAACTCTTCCAGATGACGGATGTCGCAGCGAGGAGAATTGCCACCGCGGCCGCGACAGGCAACCAGAACCGCCAGCGAAAATGGCGAACAAAGGGAGGGTCGTCAACCACGACGCTGGGGTGGGAACCGGAGGCCAGGAGAAAGCGGTCCCATGCCGCCTCAAAAGCCTCGACGAGTGGACGTGGATCGACGCCGACGACCTCTGAGTATTGGGTCACGAAATTACGGCAGAAAACCTTCTGTGGAAGAAAGCGGAAATCTCCGCTTTCCAGGCTTGTCAGAATCTGTCTGGAGATCTTGGTTTCAGCCGCGATGTCTTCGACGGTCAGATCAGCCTCTGCGCGCAGCCGTTGCAGCTCCTCACCGAAGGTCTTCGAGTGTTTGGGCGTCCCCTCCATCACTTTTCTCACTGGAGGATATTATCACCCCTCGTTGCCCGCTGGCGTGGCGCTCGAGGAGGGAAAGTGCGGCCTCACGCACTTTTTCAGGGACGTTTCTTCGCCCAACAAGCCGCCGCAGGTCGCCCGCCGTGTGTTGGACCAGCAGGCTGAGAGCAAGAGGCAGAGGCGTCGATTCCAACTCAACCAGTGCGCGGCGCGTCCCTCGGTAGGTTCCCCAACGGCTGTGACGTGCAAGTTCGGCGAGAAAGGACACCGGAACCTCCACAGTGTTGAGAATCACCAGGATGTCGTTTTCCACGAGACGGGGGTTGTTGAGCAACGCATTCAGGATCTGCTCATCGCCCGACGCCGTGAGGGGCGGAAATAGAGCGCGGTGCGCCCGACGGGCGAGAGCGATCTTTTCTCCCAGAGCCATGGAGAACATCTGAGATACGAGCTTCCGTTCGGCGTGGCGGCGCACGACGGGAGGCGTTTTCGGGGCCTGTGAAATGGTGAGGAGCGAGACCCACGGAAGCGTCGCGAGGAGGTCGAGGGCGCGAGCAAAAGTGAATCCAGGGAAACCTGCTAGAAGTTCCCGAACACCGTGCGGGTCGAGCAGACGACGGTCCGATGCGATCGCCTCGGCGATCTGAGGGGTACAAAAGGGGCTCCGGAGAATATGCAACGCATCGAGCTCATCGATCTCTCGTTTGTTGACGAGATCCATCAGCCCCTGTGAGTCGAGATTCCGAATCGAGCGGTCCATGCCTCATCCTAACCTTCAGCGGTGTTCCCTGCTCCCCCGACCACCATCGTTCCACAAAAATTTGACATTCCCTCAATCAGTGTGGATACGAGTCAAAACGAGCACATCACCGCGACTCTTGGTCGTAGCACGGATGCGGTGACTACCGCGGGTCAACCCTCCTCGGGGCGCTCGGGATTCAAGATGGCGCGAATCCTCTGACGCAATCGAACCACCTCCAGAGAAGCAATTGCGACCTCGTCCTGCGGCGTATGGCGGAGAGCGTGCTTGCGAAATGCGATCCTGGTCAGCAGTCGCGATATGACCGTGCGCTCGTTTCGCAAAGGCCACCAATCACTGCGCAGCCTTCGCCGGTAGTATGGAATCACATCGACGACCCACGCGGGCGCCATTGAGAGCGCAACCTCGTCGCCGAGCTGCCGCTTGAGGATCCGATGTTCCGAGTGAAGAAAAGCGGCAAAGACCAGGACGTAGCAGGCGTACAAGCCTGGGAGAATGACCAGCCAGGTCCGCGGGCCGCCGCCGGGAGCAAACGGCCCGACCAAGATCAGGGCCGTGTTCCAACCACCATGCAGAACGCAAGCCGCGAGGAGTCCGACCCCGGTCCAGGCAGCCCGCTGCCACCGCTTGCGCGTCAGAACCGCGAATCCGAGAAAACCACCGAAGGTGGCGCTGGCAAGACCGTGTACCCCTGCCGCAAAAAACGTCCGGCCGACGGCCAGAGTCAGAAAATCGCGCAATCCCATGGTGGAGCCGACCCCGGTGCAGTAGATGAAATTTTCGGTGACCGCAAAACCCAGTCCAACCGCCGCACCGTACACAATACCGTCGGTGGGGTTGTCGAAATTTCGAGTCAGGAGCACGATCAGAACGACACCGATCGCCTTTGCGCTCTCTTCGACCAACGGAGCGGCGATTCCGCTGAAAACGAGCGGCGACAGACCGCCGCTCGAACCCGCGGACCAGCGTTCAAAAACCACGAGGGCGAATGCCGCGATCGCGGGCGCTGCCGAGGCGCCCCACAGAAAGACCGCTGCGACCATATGCAGAGGTTCGCGGTCGTAACGATCCAGGTACCACACAAGTGCGACGACAATCAGCAGGATTGCGGTCGAAACCACCAAGGACGCCAGCAAGATGAGGGCGCCGGTCAAACTCACGGCAGAATCAACTCCATGTCTTTCGTCGGATGTGCGGCGAAGAACTCCCGAGCGGCCTCGACGTCGGCGCGGATCTGAGCCATCAATTTCATGGTCGACGAGAACGCCTGTTCATCCCGTAGACGGCTCAGAAAGAACAGCCGCACCCTCTCCTGATACACGTCAGCCGTGAAATCGAGGAGGTGGCTTTCGACGGTCGTCATCGAATTTTGATAGACCGTCGGCCGGACGCCGATATTGGTGACGGCCGCGAATGTCCGGTCGAATGAAGGGATGTTGACCAGGGTGACATACACACCGTGATCCGGCTCGATTTCGTTTTCAACCTCGATGTTGAGCGTCGGGAAGCCGAGAGTGCGTCCGAGGCGTTTGCCCTCGAGCACCCGGCCGTCGATAAAGAAGTTTCGTCCGAGGAGAGTCGCGACCTCTTCGACGTGTCCCATTTCGATGGTCTCGCGGACTCTGGTCGACGAGACCACACCGCCTGCGGCCTCTACGATAGGCGCGGCCCCCGCCGTGAAACCGAGATCCTCCCCCATCGACTTCAGAAGAACGACGTCGCCTCCGCGGTCGGCTCCAAATCGGAAGTTGTTTCCGATGTAGACCTCCTGGACGCCGAGTCGGTCTACCAGGACCTCGCGGACGAATTCCGGAGCGTCCATGCGAGCGAGACGGTGGGTAAAGGGCAGAACCAGGGTCGTCTGAATCCCGGTGCGTTCGATCAGAGAGAGCCTTTGCTCGAGAGTCGTGACGAGGCGGGGGGCCTCGCTGGGACGCAAGAGCTTGATCGGGTGCGGGTCGAACGTCATGGCGACCGCAGCGGCGCCGTTCGTATGGGCCCGCCGCACGACGTGGGACAGCACAGCCTGATGGCCGATGTGAACGCCGTCAAAGTTGCCGATGCTGATCACAGACTGCCGCGGCGGATCGTCGTTCCCCAGTGGATCTCGGAGCACCTCCATGGGACGGGTCACCCCAACACCGGCAGCTTCGGCGCAATCCGGCCGGGACGGATGATCCGAAAGATCCCCCCGACGACGTCGTAGGGATGGGCATCTGTGATCTCGACCTCGACCAGCGAACCGACGGGCGCCGTGCCGTCATTGATCAGCAATCGGCCGTCGATCTCGGGTGCCTGCCGCTGGAGCCTACCCTCGAGGAGCAGTTCCATTTCCGGCAGTGGGCCGGTGACGATTGCCGGAAGGGTTCGTCCGACCAGGGCGAGATTGTGTTCGAGCGCGATCTCCTGCTGAGCTTCGAGAAGAGCGCTTCGGCGCTCCTCTTTGATCTCCGGGGCCACGGGATCGCCGAGTTCTGCCCCGGGGTTTTCCGCCTGCCACGAATAGGAAAAAGCTCCGAGGTGGTCGAATTTAATGTCGCGAATGAAATCCATCAACTCATCAAACTCCGCGTCACCTTCACCTGGAAATCCGACAATGAATGTCGTTCGAATGACCAGATCTGGGACGATCGACCGCGCCCGGTCGATCAAGCGGCGATAGCTGCGGGCGTCCCCTCCCCTTTTCATCGCCTTGAGCACCGGACGGCTTGCGTGTTGGAGTGGAATGTCCAGGTAGGGAAGGAACCGCGGTTGAGAGGCCATGAGCTCGAACAGACCTTCGTCGAGGGTCGCCGGGTAGGCGTAGAGAAACCGGATCCACGGAATCTCGGTTTCCGCCAATAACGCCTCCACCAAGGTTCTGAGACCTTTTTTGAGGCCGATGTCCTCTCCGTACCGGGTGGTGTCCTGGGCTATCAGAACAATTTCCTGAATCCCCTGCCGGTGCAACGCATGGGCCTCGGCCACGAGATCATCCACGGTTCGGGAGCGAAAGGCCCCACGCATCGCCGGGATGTGGCAAAAGGCGCAGGGGTTGTTGCAGCCCTCGGCGACCTTGAGATAGGCGTGGCTGCCGGTCGACACGATCCTCGGACTCGAGTGGTCATAGACCCTGAGTGCGCCGCGCTGATCGGGGATGTGGGCCGCCAGTTCGCCGCGAACGGCCTCTGTGATCCTCTCGAGTTCGTCGAGACCGATAAAGGCATCGATCTCCGGGATCTCCCGCCGCAAATCCTCGGCGTAGGCTTGAGCCATGCATCCCGCGACGACGAGACGGCGGACCCGTCCGTCCTGCTTGGCCTGAGCCACCTCGAGCACCGCCTCGATCGACTCGCGCTTGGCGTCCTCGATAAAACCACAGGTGTTGACCACAACGACGTCGGCCCGCGTGGGATCGGCGGTCATCTCGATACCAGCCCGTTGCAGGTGCCCGAGCATCTGTTCGCCATCCACCAGATTTTTTGCGCAGCCGAGACTGATCATTCCCACTCGAACGGAAATGTCGTCCCGGTCGCGCGCGGTGTCGGCGTTCGTTTCTTTCACGGTGACTCCTCCAGCCGGAGGATTCTACCCGATCTCTGAGGCGTCGAGGTGCTCGAGGACCGCTTCAGCCGCGTTCCGCGACGCACCCTGTTCTCCAAGTCGCTGCCGGACCAGCGCGAGTTCATGCCGTTGACGGTTGCCGCCGTCCTTCAGAAGAGAACGAGTGACCTCCGCCAGGCGGTCTGGATTCCACTCGCGTTGCAAAAGTTCAGGGGCGACCGTCGCGCCGGCGATGAGGTTGACCAACGCCACGTTGTCAACGTTGACAAGCAAGCGGGCTGCGGCGTAGGTCAAACCTCGCAACTTGTAACCGACAACCATCGGAACATCGAGAAGGGCACACTCCAACGTTGCGGTGCCCGACGCGGTCCATGCGACCGCCGACCGAGCGAGTTCGTGTCGACGCTCTTCGCCACGAACACGGATCAGGCGGGGGTCGGCACGGGTCTCTGCGAGGACGGAGTCGGTGAGACCACTCATACCAGGTGCTTCCACCAGGACAGCCTCGGAGACCTCAGCCGCCGGCAGCTCTCGGAGGGTGGCCATCATGATCGGCAAGAGCTGCGACACCT
>JASJGQ010000112.1:0-8608 GCA_033791425.1 Acidobacteriota bacterium | reverse complement strand
GATCGGCTGGAAGGTGCTTTCGAATTCCTCCGGGTACTCGTTTTTGAAGGTCAGGAGACAGTGCGGCGAGGTGCACAAATTCTTGCGGGCGCCCGCTTCGGCGTAGGCCGTGGCATTGGCCCCCGCCACCTCCTGAAAGACCTCCTCGGCACCGACCCGGCGAATCGCCTCGCCACAGCAGGACTCCGCATCGCCAAGGATGCCGAAGGTCACACCGGCGGTCCTGAGCACGTTGACCGTGGCCTCGGCCACCTTCTGGGCGCGCGGATCGTAGGCCGGGGTGCAACACGGCGAGTAGAGGTAGTCCATGTCGGGAGTGAAGGCCTGGACCTCGAGCGCCTCGGCCCACCGTCCGCGGTTTTCGCGCGGTTCGCCAAAGGGGTTGCCCGAGCTCGCGATCCGGCCCACAGAGTCCGAGATATCCGACGGGTAGGAGCCGAACTCGACCAGGATGCGGCGGATGCCGCGCATGATCGTCGGCATCGAGACATCGTGGGGGCACCACGTGGTGCACGATTCACAGCCCACACAGCGGTAGACCTCTTCGACCTCGCGTTCGATCTGCTCGGCGTCCTCCGACGTCATGATGGCGCCGAACTTCACCGACTGCGGCGTCCGGTAGACCGGGAAGAGCACGGTCTCGATGTGCGACCACGGGCACACCGCCATGCACTTGCCGCACTGGTAGCACTTGTAGGCGTCGCCCCCTCCCATGTCAAGGATGGCGTCCCGGATGTCCCAGTCGGGTCTGATTCTCGCGTCCATCGTCGTCACGCTCCGATCTGCAACGTCTCGATCAGTAGTCCTTTGGCAATTCGTTGAGCTCCGCCCAGGTCACCACCGGCCCGTCCCGGCACACCGAGAACGGTCCGACATAGCAGCGGCCGCAGTGGCCGATGCCGCACTTCATCTTGTTCTCGAGCGTGGTCACCACCTGGTCGGGTTGATAGCCCGTCTTGCCCAGGCTGAGAAACAGGTAGTGGAGCATCACCGGTGGCCCACAGGCGATGACAATGCGATTTTCAGGGTCGAGCCCCAACTCCTCGAAGACGTTGGGCAGGAGCCCGATCTTGCCGTCCCATTCCGAGGTCTCGCCGCCGGGGTCCACCGTGCGGACGACGGAGACGCCATCGGTCTCCTGCCACGCCGGCATCTCTTCTTTGTAGACCATATCGGCGACCGACCGGGCCCCGTTCAAAATGACGATGTCGCCAAACTCCTTCTTGCGTTCGATCGCCGCCAGCATGGCCGAACGAAGGGCTGCCATTCCGATCCCACCGCCGATGAACACGAGCCCCTTGCCCTTCCAGTCATCGAGCGGAAAGTGGTTGCCGTAGGGGCCTCGGAAGCCGATAGTCTGCCCTTCCGACATGGCGCGCAGCGCCGTCGTCACCTTGCCAATCGCGCGAAAGGTGCACTCGACGGTAGGTGGGCCGTCGCCGTTCGAGTGCCACGGTTTGTTGGCGATCGCAAAGACCGACTCGCCGGCGCCAAAGACCGTGAACTGGCCGAACTGGCCGGGCTGCCAGCCGGCAAAGGCGCCCGCCTCCGCTTCGTCGGCAAACTCGAGTCGCAGGGTGCGCACATCGGCGGTTTCGTCGGTGAAGCCCTTGATCCGCATCAGGCTCGGGTGGTAGGGGTTGGGAGAGATCTCAGCGAGCTCCATCGGCACCCTCCTCCTGGATGGCGGTGACCGCTGCGGTCACGATCTCCGAGATGTCTAGGCCCGCCGGGCAGAGGGCGACACAGCGGCCGCACCCGACACAACGGAAGTGTTGATCCTCGCCCTCGGTAAACGAAAACTTATGGAGCACCCGTTGGCGGTAACGCTGCTGACGGGTCTCGCGCGGGTTGTGGCCGGATGCGTGGTGGGTGAAGAGGCCAAAGGTGCAGGCATCCCACGACCGGCACTGCTCTCCGCACCACGCGTTGGCCTCGTGATTCATGTCGAAACACGAGCAACTCGGACACACATAGGCGCAGATGCTGCAACCCAGACAGTGTTGCGCGAGGTGGTCCCACGAGGCGTTTTCGAAACCGTCCTCCAAGACCCGCGACCATTCTTTTTGAATCGGACTGCGTGCGATCTGGTCGGTCACGGTCGTCTCGATCGCCTCGATGCGTCCGATATCGTCCGCCGACGCCTCTGACCAGGTTGCGGGCGCCTCGCCGACCAGGTCTTCGCCCTTGTCGGTGAGGGCCCGCACCATCCAGCCGTCGGCGAGAGGCACCAGCTGCACGTCGCTGCCTTCGGTCGCCACCGGCGACCCGCCAACTGCGGTACAGAAGCACTCGGCATCGGCCGCTGCGCAGGCCGAGGTCACGACGGTCGTGGCCTCGCGGCGCGCGGCATACAGAGGGTCCTTTGTTCCGCTAAGAAAGATCTCATCGAGCCGGACCAGCCCCGCTGCATCGCAGCAGCGGACGCCGAACAGAACCTGCCGTGTTTCGGGAACGTCGGGGTCGCGGATTTCCACAGAATCGCCCTTGAGGGTGTAGCGGTAGAGGGCCTCCGAGCGCGGGAAGAGAAACTCCTTGGGCGACCACCGTGTCTTGCCGGACGGCTCGAGGTGGGCATGCTCCGCAGCCGCGATCGGCCGGAAGAGCGTGAGCCCGTCCTCCTCGACCGGCGCCACCACCGAGTCCCCCCCGTCCACGAGCCCCTGGACCCACTGCCGCAGCTTTTCTTCATCAATCTTCCACGCGGTGCGGTTCATCATTCACTCCTCACAGGATGAACTCCTCGGCATCTTCCATCCGGAAATCGATCAGGGCGGTTTTCTCACTCGGGTCGAGGCCCGCCGACCCGTACAGGCTCTCCACCTCGAGGGCAAGCTTGCGGTTGATGAGGTCGAGGCGGATATCCGCGGGGCACGCCCGCGCGCATTCGTCACAGCCCGAGCAGCGGCCCGCCAGGTGGATTGCCCGGATCACGTTCCATGCGCCATTGCCGCGGTTGTCGATCGTGGTGGGGACCCACTGCGGACGGTGTTTTTCTGAGATACAGGATGAGCAATAGCAGAGAGGACAGGCGGCGCGGCAGGCATAGCAGCGCAGACACCGGTCGAACTGGCGTTGCCAGAACCGCCACCGCTCGTCCGGCGGCAAGGTCTCGAGATGCGCGATCTGCACGTCGCGCGCGTCCTCGGTCTCGGCCACTCCGACGTCGGGATCGGCGCAGCTCTCGCGCACCCCATCCACCGTCACCACCAGGTCGCAGATCGGATGCGGTGCGCCCGAGCACGAAAGACACTTGTCGGCCAGATCCCCGCCGTGGCGGACACCGGGACATTGGACACCGATCAGCCGGAGGCGGTCGCGTTCGATCTGGCTCTCGCGAATCAACCCGGTGACGGCGCCGAGGTCACAGGTCTTGACCACCAGCGCCACCTTGGCTGCATCCTCGAGCGCGGTCGTGGCGTAGGCAGCAAGATTGTTGACACAGCCATCGCCCCACTCCAGAACTGTCGTATCGGCCGCCGAGGTCACCATCACCGGCACCATCTGTCCAGGCATCGAGCCGGAACGGTAACCCACCACTTTTTCCACTCGACCAGTGGTCAGAAGCTCCGCCGCCGCGCTCCGCAGGTTGGTCTGGATGGCCTCGAGATCCGCGGCCGACAACTCCTCGGGGCCGGTGCCCTCGACCGATGGCAATTGCGGACTGTCCCAGGCTTCGGCCGCCGAGAACCGCGGCAGCGGGCCGACCTCGCTCACCGCTGCGGTCACCTGGCTGGCGACCTTGGCCCACTTGTGGCCTTCGGCTGCCGACACCCACGCGAAATGGAGCCGCCGCAGGTCGACGCCGAGGAAATCCATCAGCGAGCGGAAGATGGTAAAGCGGCGGCGTGCCACCAGATTGCCCTGGACGTAGTGGCAGTCGCCCGGGTGGCAGCCCGACACCAGGACGCCGTCGGCGCCCTGCTCGAAAGCGCGAAGAATCATCAGGGGGCTCATCCGCCCGGTGCACGGGAAGCGCACCATGCGGACGTTGGCCGGGTACTCGAGACGGGTGGTCCCCGCCATATCGGCGCCGGCGTAGCTGCACCAGTTGCAGACCAGGGCCACGATGTGGGGCTGCCAACCTTCGGGGACTGCTGCGGCTCCGCTGCTTTGGACGGCGTTGGTTGCGGCGTCACTCATCGTCTGAACACCTCCGGCACCGGCCCCAGCGCCCCGAGTTGGGCAAAGACCTGTTCGTCGTTGTAGCCGGCGACATCGATAAAGCCGCCGCGGCAGGTCACCGCGCACAGCCCGCACCCCTCGCACATGGCGGGGTTCGACCACGCCACCATCCGCTGGACGTTGCCATCACGATCCAACACCTCCTGGCTCTCGATCGCGCCGTAGGGACAGACCTGGAGACACTCGAAACAGCCCGCACACGCCCCCTGATTGATGCTGGCGGTGGACGGATCGCGTTCGAGGAACTCGTGCGACAGAAGCTCCAGGCCTTTGCAGGCCGCCGCCGACGCCTGTGAGACGGTGTCGGGGATGTCCTTGGGCGCCTGCGCGGCGCCGGCGAGGAAGATCCCGGCGGTGAGGGTTTCTACGGGTCGCAGTTTAGGGTGGGCCTCTTTGAGAAAGCCGTGGGTGTCGGTGGCGATACGCAGGGTGCGCGCGATCTTGCCGTGGTCGGTGGGCTCCATCGCCGTCGCCAGGACGACCATGTCGGCGTCGATTTCGACCTGTTTCCCCGAGATGGTGTCGACACCCATCACCTTGAGCTTGCCGTCCTCCTCAAAGACCTGGCTGACCCGGCCGCGGATGTACATCACCCGCTCTTCCTCCATCGCCCGGTGGACAAACTCTTCGTAGCCTTTGCCGCCGGCGCGGATATCCATGTAGAAGATATAGGCGCGCGACTCCGGCACCTTATGCCGCAGCAGCAGGGCGTGCTTGGCGGTGTACATGCAACACACCCGCGAACAGTAGGGCACGCCGTGTTTGGGGTTGCGCGAGCCGACACATTGAATGAAGACCACATCTTTCGGTTCGGCACCGTCGGACGGACGCCTGACCTCGCCCTCGGTGGGGCCCGAGGCCGACAGCATGCGCTCAAACTCGAGCCCGTCCATGACGTCGGGGAGATCGCCGTAACCGCACTCTTTCGCCTGCTGCCCGATCTGGAGTTCGTAGCCGGTGGCGACAACGATGGCGCCGACCGAGCGCTCGACGATCTCGGGCTGCATATCGAAGTTGATGGCCTGGGGCTTACAGACCTCGTCGCACTTAACGCAGGCCAACACCCTGAACCCGGTCGGCGACTGGAGATTGGCGTTGAGGCAGCGGTCGGCGTCGAGGGTGTAGGTGGACGGGACCGCCTGCGGGAACGGGATATAGATCGCCTTGCGGCTCGACAGCCCCATATCGAACTCGTTGCTACCCGGCGACGGACAGACCTCGGTGCAATCGCCGCACGCCGTGCAGGCCTCGGCATCGACATAGCTGGGCTTTCTGCGGATGCGGACGGTGAAGTTGCCGACGTAGCCCGAGACCTCCTCGACCTCGGAGTAGGTCATGAGCTCGATGTTGGGGTGGCGTGAGACCTGCACCATGAGCGGCGTGAGGATGCACTGGGAGCAGTCGAGCGTTGGAAAGGTCTCTGACAGCCGCGACATGTTGCCACCCAGCGACGGCTCACGCTCGACCAGAACCACCGGGTGTCCGGAGTTGGCGATGTCGAGGGCTGTGCGAATGCCGGCCACGCCGCCACCGATCACCAGCGCTCTTTTGGTCACCGGCACTTCGACCGGATCGAGCGGTATCGAACGCTTGACCCGTTCGACCGCCGCGGTGACGGTCTGGCACGCCTTGGCGGAGGCCTGCTCCGGGTCGCGGTGGACCCACGAGCAGTGCTCACGGATATTGGCGATCTCGACGAGGTGCGGGTTGAGCCCGGCCTGGACCGCTGCGGCGCGGAAGGTGGGCTCGTGGAGCTGCGGCGAACAGGCTGCGATCACCACCCGGTCGAGCCCGTGCTCGCGGATGGCGTCGATCACCATTTGTTGACCCGGCGCCGAGCACAGATAGGGGTAGTCCGCGGTGACGGCCGCGCCCGGGACGTCCATGGAGAACTCGACGACGTCCTTGATCTTGACGTTGCGGGCGATGTTCTCACCGCAGTGACAGACAAACACACCGACCTTGGACATATCAGCTCCCCACCGGTGCGGCCTCTTCGATATGCGTGCCCTCGGCATAGCTCTCCGCAAAGGCGGCGACGCCGGCATCAAAGGCCCTCAGATTGAGCGCTTCGGTGCCCTTGGGAACCGACTCCTCGACCGCCTGGCGCATCTTCTCCACCGACACGATCTCGGTGGCCGCGGCGAAAAAGCCCAGCATGACGATGTTCTGGACGATGGCGCGGCCGAGGTCCTCGGCGATCCGGGTCGACGACACCCCAAAGGCCTTCTGGCCCTCTTTCGGCTCGACCTTGACCAGGTCCCTTTCGTAGACCAGGGTGCCGTCATCGGTGAGCTCGTCACCAAACTTGTCGTAACCCTCGCCCGACATCACGACGAAAATATCCGGCCGCCCGATGTAGGGGTAGAGCACTTCGGTATCCGACACCGCCAGGGTTGTCGAACACGCTGAGCCCCTCGCTTCGGGGCCGAAGCTTTGGATCATGGTGGCGTGCTTTCCGCCGTTGACCGCGCACGCGTGGCCGATGATGTGGCCGGCGAGGACCACGCCCTGGCCGCCAAAACCGGTGATGCGGATTTCGGTGCGGTTTGGTTTAGTCATGAATCCACCCTCCTTCCGGCTTCATCGACACAAACCGGTCGCCGAGGGTCTTCGAGTAGTGGTCGTGCATCTGTTCGAGAAAGGTCGGGCGCTCTTCATCGACGAAGTTGCCGCAGATGAAGCGGTCCTGGTACCCGATGTCGAGATCCCGGGTATCGGCGTCGTGCTGGATCTCCGAGTTGTCGTGGTAGAACTTCAGAAGGTCGAGACCGCTCCCCAATCGATTGAGCCTCGAGTACAGGGTCGAGCACGGCGCGATCACTTCGATAAAGCGGAAGCCCTTGCGCCCGAGGGCGGTGCGGATGCACTTGGTGAGGCGGCGGATGTGGAGACAGGTCCAGCGGGAGACGTAGGTGGCGCCGCAGCTCGCCGCCAGGTGAGGTAGGTTGAAGGGACGCTCGAAGTTGCCAAAGGGCATGGTGGAGGAACGCGCCGTCTCGGGCGTCGTGGGTGCATTCTGGCCGCCGGTCATGCCGTAGATGAAGTTGTTGACCAGGATCACCAGCAGATCCATGTTGCGGCGCGCGGCGTGGATGAAGTGATTGCCGCCGATCCCCGAGAGATCGCCATCACCCGAGAAGACCACCACCTCGAGTTCGGGCCGGCCGAGCTTGAGTCCGGTGGCAAAGGGGATGGCGCGGCCGTGAGTCGCATGGAAGGCATCGAGATTCATATAGCCCGCCACCCGGCCGGTGCAGCCGATACCGGAGACGATCGCCGTCTTATCGAGATCGGATTCGGCCTCGCCCAGGGCGGTGGCGAAGCACTTGACGACGGTGCCGATACCACAGGTAGGACACCAGATGTGGGGCATCCGGTCCATCCGCAGATACGGCGCGATGGGGTGGTCTTCCGGCATATGTTCGGTGGGCTTACTCATTTGGCAGCCTCCACGATGGCCCTGCAAATATCGTTCGGATCGTGCACCCCACCGCCTCCGTGCGGCACAAGCACCGCCGGCGCCTTGCCGCCGGCGCAGCGTTCGACCTCGAGCACCATCTGTCCATAGTTGATCTCGGGCACAACGAAGGCCTTGACCGACTCGGCGAGCTCGCGAATCCGCGTCTCAGGGAAGGGCCAGACCACGACCAGCCGCATAAAGCCGACCTTGACGCCCTGGGCCCGGGCGAGATCGATCCCGGCGCGGGTGACCCTGGCGGTGATGCCGTAGGCCACAACCACCACGTCGGCGCCCTCGATCTCCTCTTCCTCGTAGCGCACGATCTGATCGGCGTTGAGCCGGATCTTGTCGATGAGCCGTTTGACGTGAGTTGCCTGGCAGCCCACCGACATGTCCGGATAGCCACGCTCATCGTGGGTCAGACCGGTGGTGTGGAATCGATAGCCATCGCCCGCGCGGACGTTCTCCGGAACCGGTCTGCCGTTGACCGCGTAGGGTTGATACTCGCCGGGCTTTTTGTCGGTCAGGACCCTTGGCACGACATCGATCTCGTCGGCCGGCGGGATCACCACCTTTTCGGTCATGTGGCCCACGCACTCATCCATCATGAACATCACCGGCACCCGCCAGGTCTCCGACAGGTTGAAGGCTTCGATCGTGAGATCGAACGCCTCCTGGGGCGACTGTGGGCACAGGGCAATGACCTCATAGTCACCGTGCGAGCCCCACCGAGCCTGCATCATGTCGGCCTGTCCGACCATCGTCGGCAACCCGGTGGAAGGCCCACCCCGCTGGACGTTTACCACCACGCAGGGCGCCTCCATCATGGTCGCGAGACCGATATTCTCCATCATCAGAGAGAATCCCGGCCCCGACGTGACGGTCATGCACTTGGTGCCGGTCCACACGCCACCGGCGACCGCGGCCATCGATGCCAGTTCATCTTCCATCTGGATGAAG
>JASJGQ010000111.1:0-4326 GCA_033791425.1 Acidobacteriota bacterium | reverse complement strand
CAAAGACACCAGGGCCACCAAACCGAGGAATCGCTCGACCCTGGCCAGGGCGTTGCGCAGCGCGGGTTGCGCCTCGGCGTAGGTCTCGACCTCGACAAACTGGGGGTCGACCACCGCGGCGCGAACGGGCTCGGCGGCGGCTCGCACCTGTGCGGGCGTCGCCTCGCCCGGAAGGCGCACCAGCACGCGGTAACCGACCCGGCTGCCGAGACCGAGGAGGGCGGTCCTGTCGAGCCCCGCAGGGGACATCATCACGCGGGGACCGAGGGTGAAACCGATCTCCAGGCGGTCGGGCTCCGCGGCGACCGTCCCGTTGATGATGAAGGTCGCCGAGCCCACGCGCAGCTCGTCGCCGATCGTAAGACCGAGACGGGTCAGCAGTTCGGGGCCGACCACCACCCGATCGTCCGTGAGGAGCTCGCTCAGGGGGCGCATCGGAGTCGTGACGACCTCGCCGTAGAACGGATAGCTCGGTCCGACAGCCTTAATCTCGCACAACATCGACGGCCCCGGCGCACCTTCGCCACCAACATCGGTGGGCCGGGACACAACGCTCGGCAGCTCGACGACGCTGGTGTGGCGAACTCCATCAAGCCGGTCCACAGCGGCGACCACCTCGTCCGGGATGGGCCGCCGGCTAGAGATCGCGACATCCGCCGCCAGCAGCTCCCGGGCCTTCGCCTGGATCCCGCTGTCGAGCGCCTGCGACAGACCCGCCACCGCGACCACCGCGGCGACACCGACCGACAGACACACCGCGAAGAAGGCGAGGCGACCCGCCGATCCGCGGGACTCATGAACGCCGAGCGTGATCCATTGCCGCAGCCGCATGCGCTAACCCGCATCCTCGCGTTCGATGCGGCCGTCGCAGAGGTGGATGCGGCGGTCGGCGAGGGCGGCGACTGCCGGATCGTGGGTGACCAGCACCAGGGTCGCTCCCTCGTCGGCCCGCATCGCCACCAGGAGATCGAGGACGACCCGGCCGGTGGCGCCATCGAGGTTGCCGGTGGGCTCGTCGGCCAACAGCAGCGCCGGGCGCGGCGCGAAGGCGCGGGCCAGCGCCACCCGCTGCTGCTCTCCGCCTGAGAGTTGCGACGGATAGTGGTGGCCGCGCTCCGACAGACCAACCGCCGACAGCAATTCCGCGGCCCGGGGCGAGGCCTCGGACCTCCCGAGCAACTCCATTGGGAGCATGACGTTCTCCCTGGCGGTCAGGTTTTCCAGAAGCTGAAAGGACTGGAAGACAAAGCCGATCGTGTGCCGGCGGAGGATCGCCAACCGATCCTCCGAGAGGTGGTCGATGCGTTCACCATCGAGGCGGACCTCACCTGAGCTCGGTCGATCGAGCCCCGCCATCAGAGCGAGCAGGGTCGACTTGCCGCTGCCCGACGGCCCGAGAACGGCCAGGAACTCGCCCCGCCTGACCAGGAGGTCGATACCGTCGAGGATCTCGAGCATCCGCCCACCGGAGGGCAGCCGGCGGCCGACCCCCTGAAGCGCCAACACCACATCGTTGTCCGCGACCTCTCTCACCATTTCACACCTCTCACCGCTACAATCACCCGCATGGCACGCATCATTTCACGATCGACGGTTTTTCGCTCGCTCGCCTGCACCGCTGGGCTCCTCGCAGCCTGCGCGCCCTCGCCCCAGACCCCTGCGCCCACGGCGCCGAATCCGACGCCGTCCCCTGCCGTCGCCGACGTGCGCATCGTCGTTCTCGGCGACAGCCTCGCCGCTGGTCTCGGGCTCGCCGAGGCCGACGCCTTCCCCGCCTTGCTCGAGCGATTGCTTCGCGACAACGGCCACGCGGTCGAGGTGGTGAACGCAGGTGTCAGCGGCGACACCTCCGCCGGCGGTCTGTCCCGCGTTGACTGGGTCCTCCAGCAGCCGACCGACATTCTGGTGGTCGAACTCGGCGGCAATGACGCCCTGCGCGGTCAGGACCTCGAGAACACCGAGTCGAACCTCCGTCAGATCGTTCGCCGCGGGTCCGCGTCCGGCGCACGGGTCCTGCTGCTGGGTATGGATGTGCCAACCAACTACGGCCCTGACTACAGCCTCGGTTTCTCCGAAATGTACGAGCGCATCGCCAGCGAGGAAGGCGCCACCCTGGTTCCGGCCTTTGTGCGCGAAGTCGGGATGGATCCAACCCTCCTCCAGGCTGACGGGCTCCACCCGACCGCAGAGGGCCAGCTGCGGTTGGCGGAAATTCTGGCGCCCCACCTGGAGGGAACCCTGTCGGGAGACGATTTCACTTTCAGTTCCGACGCTTCAAACCTGCTTCAGGAGAACTGACCGACGCTCTCAAGGATCTTCCTGAACAAACCGTTCAGAAACCCCCGGCACGGATTTTGAGCCACCAACGGATACGACGGCGGCGTTCGGGTATTCCCCATCGTGAACGAAGTTTGGCGGCCAACTCCTCCACAGGGTCCTCTCCGCGAACCTCGCGGTAGCGCCCGACACCGGACCAGGTCCGAACGAACGCGAGAAAACGCCTCAGAGTCCACCGCACCTCCATTTCGAGTCGGGGCGGTTCGATATCAGCAAAGGGGAGTTCGAACGAAGCATAGCCGTCGAGAACGTGCACCACCTCGGGTGGCCACCAGGGTCCGAGAGTGTCGTCGATGAAGCCGCGGATCACGGTCCCGATTTCCGGGTCATCCACCTCGGGCATACCGTAGGTCCAGACCGCAACGACCCCGCCTGGTCGGAGCACCCGATGCACCTCGGTGAAGAACGCCTCCAGATCGAACCAGTGGAGGGCCTGGCCCACAGTCACGAGATCAACCGACCGGTCGCGCAGTGGCACCGCCTCGGCCGCGGCCGCTGAAAAGACCGCGTTGTCGAGCGGCGGCCTGTTCGAAAGCTGCGTCAAACTCACGTCGGTTGCGGCGACACTAGCGAAAACCTCAGCAAGAGGGACCGTCGCCTGGCCGCTGCCGCAGGCACAGTCCCACGCCACCTCGCGCCGCGGCGCCACCTCGGCCAGCCAGTCGAAGAGCGCCGCCGGGTAGTCGGGTCGGTACCGGGCATAATCCGCCGCCACCCCGGAGAAGTGGTCGCGAAGAGTCATCGCGACCACTTTACTCCCACCCCTATTTGATGATGGTCCCCGTGACCACGATAAACACCGTCGCTGCTCCGCCTTCAATTGAGGTCTTGCCGATAACGGCCTTTTGGCCCTCGCGGAGATCAATGTCAGTCGATATCCCGGTTTGCATATAGCGGGTCGTGGCCTGCCCGTCCACCACGACATTGTGGGGTGCCTGAACGCCTGCGTTGAGCCCATCGAGCCGGATCGATCGGCCCGACTCATCTTCAGTCACCCTCAGACGTCGGAAGCTGAATTCGTACCGTGCCTCCCGGTCGTCGCCGAGTCGCTGCGGGAGGACACCATTGAGTTTGCCCCGGCTCCCGTGGCGAACCCGCATCGCCGTGGTTTCGATCAAACGCACCGTGCCATAGCCGAAGACGTCCTGAAGCTGCACCGCCACCCCATCGAGGACGGCCGGAACGTCACTCGTTCCCGAATCGTCTTTTGCGGCCGTCAGAAAGTACACCGTGAGTTCGACTTTTGGTTCCGGTACCGGCGCCACATCGAGGCTGAGTGCCTGTGTTCCAGCCATGGTTGGGGACCATCATTGTCCTTTCACCCTGGCTTTACTCCGCGACCCTCTTGATCGTTGAGATGAAACCTCTGATCGGACCAGGTCTCCAGGCCCGCCACGAGGGCCTCCCCGATCAGCCGACGGGGCTCGAGTCGGTTTCTCCATGTCCGTGAATTAAACTTCGATATCGAAATGTTGAATATAGAAGAATATGGCATGACGCCAGGTTCTGAACCCAGCGGAGGACAATATGAACAACACCCAGATGCACATTCGACCCGCCGCCGAGCGCGGCGTCGCCGAGTTCGGTTGGCTCTCGAGCCGGCACAGTTTTTCGTTCGGCCACTACTACGACCCCGAGAACATGGGCTTCCGCACGCTGCGAGTCATCAACGACGACCTCGTCCAGCCCGGACAGGGCTTTGGCACGCACCCGCACCGCGATATGGAGATCATCAGCATCGTGGTCGAAGGCGCCCTGGAGCACAAGGACAGCCTTGGCACGGGCTCGGTGATCCGACCGGGCGAGGTGCAACGAATCAGTGCTGGGACCGGGGTCCGTCACTCTGAGTTCAACCCGTCTCCGAGCGACCATGTGCGTTTTCTCCAGATCTGGATCGAGCCCGAACGAATGGGCCTCGCGCCGAGCTACGAACAGCAGGCGTTTCCCTTTGAGGAGATGCGGAACGCGTGGCGGCTGGTGGCCTCGCAC
>JASJGQ010000110.1:0-11241 GCA_033791425.1 Acidobacteriota bacterium | reverse complement strand
GAGACGGACGCTGCCGTCGTTGCCGACCGCGTAGACGTTGCCGTCGTTGGCGGCGCCGTCGTCGTTGTGCTCCTGCCATCCGCCGAGCCCGACATCGGTTCCCTCGTTGGTGCGATAGGAGTAGCCGTCAAACCGGTCGATCACATTGCGGGTCAGGCCCGAAGGCACGGTGGTACCCGAACCATCTGGGGGGTCCACCAGCGGAGGAGGTGTTGGTGTCGGATCGGGGGGTGGAGGCGTTGGCGTCGGAGTGGGCGTCGGTGCCGGCGGTGGTGCGCCGAAGACGGCCGAGCAGCCGCCCGCAAATCCGACCTCGATCGCGTACAGATTTGGATCGGTCACGGCATCGTTGTCGAACTCGACCTTGAATTCAAAGTCATCGCCCGGGGCGAGGCTGCGATCGTCGAGATTGCCCTTCCATCCGGCTGTCGCCACCATGGACGGCGGCGCTGTCTCGATGTTGTAGAACTCACTTCCGTCGAGCTTGAGCTTCTTCAGAGTGGAGGCCGCCGTGGGCCAGCTGATCTCGACTCGACTGATGGTCGCGGTCTCCGACCCGTTGTTGGCCATGCTCCACAGCAGCTTGTTGCCGTCATACGCAAGACCCGAGCCGCCGACCACAAAACAGGCCGGAGCTGCGGAGAACTCTACCGTGCAGCCCTCAACAAACGTCACCCGAATGGCGAACTGCGAGGGGTCGACCGGCGCATTGCTCTCGAACTCGAGCTTGAACTCAACAGCATCGGCCGGATCGATCATCCGGTCGCCGACGTTTCCTCTCCACCCCGTCTGAATGACGGCGGAGGTCGGGTTCGTGGCGACGTTGTAGATCTCGGATCCGTCGAGCTTGATCTTCTTGAGTTTGTTGCTGGCCGCCGGCCAGCTCAGCTCGATCTTGCTGATGGTCACGGATGATGCGCCCTGGTTCGCCAGATCCCACATCACCTTGCTGCCGTCGAAGCGGAGATAGCCCGCACCTGTGACGGTGCAGGCGCCGGTGGTTCCGATGGACCGGTTGGCGCTGATCTTGATGTCGGCAAGTCCGCGCAACGCCTCGATCTGGGCGCTCGTCACATTGGCGCCGACCGAGCGGATGATTCCCAACTCGTGGGTGATCTCGCCGCCGACGGACACAACGGCGGCACGGGCCGCCGCCAGATCCTTGCCCTTGACGATGATGCTGACCGGATCTTCCGCCGGAGAGGTCGAGAAGAACAGGAGCGAAGCCAGGGCCACCGCTGCGATGATCAGGCCGCTTCCGATGATGACAATGTGATTTTTGTTCATGGTGTGCTCCCTTTCGCTCCTCGTCATTCCTGCTCGACCCAAACGTTGATCGCCATGGGTTCGGCAAGACTGTCGTTCCAGAAGAATGCGTCGTTCCAGAAGAATGCGTCGTTCCAGAAGTACGCATCGTTCCAGAAGTAAGCGTCGTTCCAGAAGTAGGCGTCATTCCAGAAATAGGCGTCGTTCCAGAAGTAGGCATCGTTCCAGAAGTAGGCGTCATTCCACATGTAGGCGGCTTCCCAGGTGTAGGTGCCGTCCCAGTCGAAGAGACCGTCCTCGTCGTTGAGGACGAAGAACTCTCCGCTGTCCGGGTCCTGGCGCACGGGACCGGCATAGTGCTCGATGTTGAGCAGCTCTTTTTCGATGTCGAGGCCCTGGTTGACACAGGCGGTGGAAGTGCTGTTGACTGCAGCAACCACGTCGATCATCCCCGCGCCCTGCTGCAGGAAACTGTAGAGCAGGTCGCCGTTGCCATCGACGGCCGGCGCGGCGGTCGACATCAGGCGGCACTTGACGTCGTCGGGGCTCAGGGACGGATCCTCGTCGAGCATCAGGGCGATGGCGCCCGAGACAACCGCAGCGGCCTGCGAGGTGCCCGACATGATGAAGTAGTCACCACCGTCATGAAACTCGGGGTGCTCGCTGGCGATCTCGGAGTCCGGGGGCATCAACGCGGTGATGTGGCCGCCGGGTGCAACGAGGTCCGGCTTGATGAAGCCCTCGTGGGTCGGACCGGTGGATGAGAACGAGGTCAGGTAGTCGTCGTAATTGTTGTCGGGGGTGTAGGAGTCGCTCATCGCGCCGACTGTGATGATGTAGGGAACGTTGCCGGGCACGCCGACCGTGAATGGATCGGGGCCCTTGTTGCCCGCAGATGCGACAACCACAAGTCCTGAGTCCCATGCCGCCATGACGGCCTGGTTGAGGGGATCTTCCCAGTCGTGCGACACCGGCTGCGCCGAGAACGAGCAATTCAATACCCGGATGCCGTAGGTGTCCTTGTTCTGGTAGGCCCAATCGATCGCGCGGATGACGTCGAGGTAGGTCCCCTGTCCGTTGTCGTCAAACGCTCTGATCGAGACCAGCTCGGAGTCCGGTGCGACGCCGTGGAAGCCACCATCCGCACCCTGGGTCGAGCTCCCGAGGACGCTGGTGACGAAGGTGCCATGGCCGCTGCCGTCGGTCGTCAGACTCTCATCGCCGGTCGCGTCGACACGGTCGAAAATCGCGTCGTACTGGGCGAGTAGCTTCCACGCGCCGTCCGAGGTGCGCTGCAGCGCCGGGTGGGTCCAGAATCCCGAGTCGATGACCGCAACCGTCACTCCCGATCCCTTGATCTGCTGCTGATGGAGAACGTCCGCCTCGATCAGATCAGTGTGGGTAACCGACGGTGCGTAGGTGTAGGCGAGCTTGATAAAGGGTTGTTCGGAGGAGCTTCCGTAGTGGCCCGAGACCTTCGTATTGCCGTCTTCTCCCGGGAACATCAGCATAATGCCATTGTTGGCGGCTGATCCATTGACCCACTGTTGGATCAAAGCCGTGAGGTCGAATCCAACGTAACCTTCTCCGCCGTTCGCTATCGGATAGAAGGTGGCTGCCGGGACCGGATAGAAGTCGCTGGCGCTGTTCGACCACGTGGCACCACCCTCGGTCCACTCGTCGGTGACCCGATGCACCTTGACCTGAACCGCGCCGGCATTTTGGATCCAGACATATGCCCTCGATTCCGTGATCGTCGCCCCCTGCGGTATTGACGATAGGTCGAAGCGCATCATCACCCGGTTTTCCTCGTCGTCATCATCGCCTTCAAGCTTGAGTTCGGAGTCTTTGCCGTGGTTGGTGGAGGAATTGTCCTCGTCGATCCAAGTATCCTGATCGACATAGAGGCCCGTCGAGCCGCTCGTCGAAAGAGTCGTGGCGGCCGAGACCTTGCGATTCTCGTGCACCGTCAGGCCAAGGCCCTCGATCACCTCGATCTGCGACTCGGACAGCTCGGCGCCGACCGCACCGATGATCCCAAGCTCGTGGGTGATCTCGGCTCTGACCGAGCGCACCGCCTCGGCGGCGGTTTCGAGATCAGCCGCCTGGACAATTACCGAGGTCGTCGGCTCTGCAGCCGGACGAACGGCCACCACCGCGATGAAGATCGCGATGGTGGCGGTCAGGATGACAATCGATGAAGCGATTTTACGGTTCATGGTCTTCCCTTATTCCTGCGGCACCCAGACGTTGATCGCCATGGGTTCGGCAAGACTGTCGTTCCAGAAGTAGGCGTCGTTCCAGAAGTAGGCGTCGTTCCACAGGTAGGCGTCGTTCCAGAGGTAGGCGTCGTTCCAGAAATAGGCGTCGTTCCAGAAATAGGCGTCATTCCAGAAATAGGCATCGTTCCAGAAGTAGGCATCGTTCCAGAAGTAGGCGCCGCCCCACAGGTAGCTGCCGTCCCACTCGAGACCCTCAAGGCCCTCGATATAGAACGTCCCGTCCGCGGCATGGCGGGCGCGGCCGCCGTAGTGCTCGATGTCGTCGACCTCGTTGGTGATGTCGAGGCCGAGATTGGCACACCCCGAAGCGGTGCTGTAAACGGCGTCGTACACGGTGATCATGCCCGCGCCCTGCTGGAAGATGCTATAGGCGATGGCACCCGATCCGTCGGTTGCCGGGCGTGCGGTGGCGAGAAGCCGACACTTGACGTCGTCCGGGGTGAGCGTCGGATCGGCGCCGAGCATCAGGGCGGCCGCGCCGCTGACCACCGCAGCTGCCTGAGATGTCCCGGACATGGTGAAGTAATCGCCGTCGTTCATGAACTCGGGGTGCGCCTGGGCTATCGTCGTGGACCCGGGCATCAGGGCCCAGAGGTGTCCCCCAGGCGCGACCAGGTCCGGCTTGATGAAGCCCTCGTAGGTGGGCCCGGCGGCCGAGAAGGAGGCCAGGTAGTCGTCGTTTGTATCATCCGGCGTGAACCCATCCGACATGGCGCCCCCCGTGATGATGTACGGCACGTTGCCGGGCACGCCGATGGTCATGGGATCCGGTCCGGTGTTGCCGGCCGACGCGACCACCACGATGCCGGCCTGCCAGGCGGCCATGATCGCCTGATTGAGGGGATCGTCCCAGTAATGGGAACGGACCTCGGCCGAGAATGAACAGTTGAGCACCCTGATGTTGTAGATGTCCTTTTTCTGCACCACAAAATCGATCGCCCGGATGACATCAGCATAGGTGCCGACGCCGGTGGGCTCGAAGGCCTTGATCGTCGCCAGCAAGGCGTATGGAGCGACGCCGTAGTACGCCTGTTCCGGGGTGACATCGGAGTTCATGATCAGGCTGGTGACGTGGGATCCGTGACCAGTGGAATCGGTTGAAACACCGCAGTTGACGCAGTCCACGGAATCCCGGATCGCGTCGTACTGCACCTTCACCCGGAGGTATCCAGACGGTGTAGCGTCCATCCCCGAGTGTGACCAGAAGCCGGTGTCGATCACAGCGACGGTCACTCCATACCCCATGATGTATTCGGCGTGCAGCTGGTCGGCCCCGATCATCGCCGGACGGCTGGCGCCGTCGGAGTACACGCCGTCGAAGGCGACTTGGAGGTTGTCGATGTAAACCTTGTCATAACCGTCCGACGTGTCCAGGTGATTGGTGAAACGAATTTCGGTGAAGGCAGCCTTGAAGGCGGAGATATCGAATTCCTCCGCAGAAAATCCGGTGTCGTCTCGAGGCCCTTCAATCCGACCGAGCTCGGTCCAGTGGAAGCCGTCGTCCGCGGTCGCCTCGATCGAAACATAATCTCCCGCTTCCAGCGCGACCCCCATCCACTCGAAAGTCAATACCGCGGTGGTGGCGCTCGGAGGAATCCCTACACGCCGTTCGAGCCATGCGATGAAGTCGGGATACCAAGACGATTCGGAGATGGCCAGACGGTTGTCTCCGAGAAAGTTCTCGATGAAGAAGCTGGTCGCAAAGGGCGATTGGTCGCCCATCTCGAGCCAGTTGCGCGGCCACAGATTCGTACCGTCCTGATTTTCATAGGAAACGTCGGTGAACTCGTCACGGACCCAATGATCGAGGGTCGGCGCCGGTGGCGGCGTGGGTGTCGGGGTGGGGTCCGGGGGTGTCGGCGTCGGTGTCGGTGGTGGCGGAGTCGGCGTCGGCTGCGGAAGATTGAAGCCGACCGAAGAGCCGTCGGTGAAATCGATCAGGAGCATGTACTGCGAGTCATCGGTCACGGTGTTTTTCTCGAACTCGAGCTTCAGCTCCTTGGTCTTGCCGGGGTCAATCGAACGGTCGCTGGTATTCCCTCTCCAACCACTGTCGACCACGAGAGACGGGGGCGGGCTGGCAACTGTGTAAATGTCCTTGCCAAACTTGATTTTCTTGAGCATCTGGTTGGCTGCCGGCCACGCGACCTCAATTCTGCTGATGGTGACCGTGGCTGAACCGTTGTTGTTCAGATTCCACATCAGCTTGTTCTTGTCGAATCTGAGTGTGGGCTCGGAGGTGATGGGAGCGACTGAGGAGGTACGGAGGCTGCGGTTTTCGTGGACCTTGAGACCCAGTTCTTTCAACTGTTCGGTCTGGGAAGGCGTCAACCGGGCCCCGACGGCGCGGATCACACCCAGCTCGTGGGTAATTTCGCCACCGACGGATCTCACCGCATCTGCGGCCATCGTCGGGTTCGTTCCCTGGACGATATAGCTCGCCTGGAGCTCTTCGACCGGAGCGCTGCTCGTACATCCCACGACAATGGCGAGTGCGACGGTGAGCAGAATCAGAAACCAGATGTTGTTGAAATAACGGGACATGGCAGACCTCTCTTTGATGATCGTTCGGCATATATGGATCGGTCGGGAGTCGAGTCTCTGGGCGGAAACCGGGTGCCCCAGAGTTCTCGTTGTTGAGTGCGGTAGATCACAAAATCTGTTCATCTCGTTATTGAATGTATGTGACGGAGATTACAAACAACATTACGGCCAAAGGGTTTTTGGCCCTTTTCTGAACAGTGAGACGAGCCGAATTCCGGGCCACGATCCGAGGAACGAGGTCCGAGAAGTGACCTGACCCCCTAGAACCGGCCCAGGTCGCAGTGGAGGACGCGGCGAAGAATGGGTTGATCGCTCACCCTTCGATCTTACGCTGGATTTACTCCATGTGAAAACCCGGTCGAAGACCCGAATTCGGAAGAAAACGCAAAGACGCAGAGGGGCGGAGGAGCAGGGGAGCAGAGGAGAAAGGGAGACGTGCTTTTTATCATGAATGCCGAAAATTGTCTGTCATTTCGACCGAGCGTAGCGAGCGGAGAAATCTCCTGCAGGGAAGAGCCCTCCGCGACAGCGGTGTGCCGTATTTGAGCGTTCGACTGAACCTGCCTTTCAGCACGGCGTACCCGTGAGGAGCCACCTTCAACATTGTTGGCCCGAATCACCTTGCCTACGTGGATGTTCGCGTGTCCAACAATATTGAAAATGGCACCTCCGCCGCACGCGGCTCGTATCCGCACGATCTCCCGTGAGGATGCCAGGCACGCCACATTGTCGACCAGGGCCTCGACAATGTGGGAGCCAGGCACCTCCACCGCACGCGACTCGGCTCCGCGCGCTCCTCCCAGGTGGCCACACGAACTTACAGGTACGGTGAGGTGCTGTGATGGAAATTCCGAATTCCGAAATCCGAATTTCTTCGTTGCTCCGTCGGAGCAACGAAGATGGTTCTCTTCCGTATACTGGTTGGAAGGGCCCGGCCCCTCCTTTTCCTGGAGTATCTGTGAATCCCGTTTCCGACACAGTCCTTGAACGCCTGGAGCGCTTGCACGAATCGGTGGTTCGGGTGATCCGCGGCAAGGCGGAGATCGTCGATGCCCTGATCGCAGCGTTGTTGGCGCGCGGCCACGTTCTCCTCGAGGATGTGCCGGGGGTCGGCAAGACGACCCTGGCTCAGGCCCTGGCGCGATCCCTCGACCTCGATTTTCACCGTATTCAGTTCACATCGGACACCCTGCCGTCGGACATCATCGGCATCTCGGTCTACCGCCAGGATCGCGGCGAATTCGAGTTCATCGAGGGCCCGTTGTTTGCCAATGTCGTGCTTGCCGACGAGATCAACCGCGCCGCTCCGCGAACCCAATCGGCGCTGCTCGAGGCCTTGAGCGAGCACTCGGTGACGGTGGAAAAGACCCGACACCGACTTGCGGAGCCGTTCTTTGTGGTCGCGACTCAGAACCCCGTCGAGTCCACCGGGACCTACCCGCTTCCCGAATCCCAACTCGACCGCTTTCTGATGCGGCTCTCGATGGGCTACCCGGGTCATAACGAGGAGATGGAACTTCTGCGGTCGAGTGGCGCCGAACCGGAGCTCGAACAACTGAAACCCGTGCTCGACGCGCCCGAGGTCATCGAGATGCAGAACCTCGTGCCCGAGGTCCATGTTTCCGATACCCTGCTCGACTATTTACTGGCCGTCGTCGAGGCGACCCGATCCCACGAGGCGCTCGCTCTCGGCGTCTCAACCCGGGGGTGTCTGGCGTGGCAACGATCGGCCCAGGCCCTGGCCCTGGTCCGCGGGCGCGCTTTCGTCCTGCCCGACGATCTCCAGGACACCGCCGAGACGGTGCTCGCCCATCGCCTCCTGCACGCGGACCCGCTGGTGGGCGACGGGTGGGAAAGGAGCCGCGCCGAGCGAGCCGTCATCCGTTCGATCCTCGAAGCCCTCCCCGTTCCACGATGACTATGGAGTTAGGAATGAGGAATGTGGAATTAGGAATAGCCGCCCGTCCACCCGATGCCCTATCGGATGGGGGGGACTGTGGCTCGAAATTCCTAATTCCTAATTCCTAATTCTACTTTGGGCTTCACTGACGCCTTTCCCGGCTTTCGCCTTCGAATGACCCGCTGGGGCCTCGCCTATCTGGCGGCCTGCGTGGTGCTCGGTCTGGCAGCGGTCAATACCGGCAACAATGCGCTGATGGCGATCCTGGGCCTCGCCCTCGGGAGCTATGTCATCTCGGGTCTGTGGTCGCGGCAGGTCCTCGGCAGTATCGAGGCCCGGGTCGAACTGCCGAAGGAGGTCTTTGCCGGGAGACCGGCGGTGGTCGAGGTCGAGGTCACCAACAAATCGCGAATCTTTCCTGCGTATGGACTGGTCGTTCGCAACCTGGATGGTGGGACGGTTCTGGATGAGCCGTACGTCGGTCCCGGGGGTGTCCACCGGCACTCGGTGGAAGCGGCCTTCTCGCAAAGGGGCTGGCACCACCTCGGGCCGTGGCGGCTCGACGTCCTGTTGCCGCTTGGTTTCTTCCTTAAATCGAAAACCCTCGTTTTTGACCAGCCGGTGCTGGTGTACCCGCGCCTCCTGCCGCGGTCCAAGCTTTCGGTCCGCCGGGGGGGCGGCCGCCGCGCGCCCGATGCTCTTGAATCAAGAGGGCGGGAAGGGGAGGTCACGCAACTGCGGGCGTATCGGGACGGTGACGAAATTCGTTCACTGCACTGGAAACAAACCGCACGTCAGCAGACGCTGGTGGTGGTGGAACGTCAACGCGCCGCCGAAAAGGCTGTCTACTTTGTGGTCGATCCGCGCCTCGAGAATCCTCAGGACCCGATTCAACTCGAACGCTTCGAACGGTTGGTTTCCGAGGCTGCGACCGGGGTTGTCCGACGTCTACGGGAAGGTGTTCCGGTGGGTCTGGTCGTCGGCGGACAGGTCATCCAGCCGGTGCGTTCATCGCGTCGGGCGCCGGTGCTGCTGAGACCACTGGCCGAGGTGGAGCCGAAGGCGGCGACCGATGCGGGGCCCGCGGAAGTCGAGACAGACCGGAGGGTCGTCCTGGCCTTGAGCGGAAGGTCTGCATGACCGCTGCCCAGTATCGTCAGCTTCTCGGGGCGCTCATGGTGTGGTCGATCGTGCCATTGCCCTTTCTGTACATCATGTTGCCGCCGTTCTGGCTGCTGACGGGTGCCGTAGGTCTGCTGTTGGTTGTCCGCCCGACCCTGAAATTTCGCTTTTCGGTTACCGTTCTCAACCTGATCGGCATCGCCATCCTGATCGTCGTCCTGGCCGTCGGTGGCCTCCGGGTGGGTCCCTTGCGTCCGCTAGGTCACCTTCTTCTTCTGCTGACTGCCGTCCGGGCGCTCTCGGTGACGGATCGAAAGACCTTTCTCAGCGGGTTGCTGCCCGTCTTTCTGGTATGGGTCGTGGCAGTGACCTCCTCGACTCACATCACGATCGTCGTGTATTTCACGGTTTCAGCCGCCGTGTGGTGGTGGGCCGGAATGAGGATTTTTCTCGCGGGAACCGGAATCGATCTGCGGCGATCGAAAGAGATGCTCCCGAAACCCCGCCACGCGGTAGCTGCCGGTTTGGCGGCCCTGGTGCTGGCTGGACCGATCTTTGTGGTCATGCCGAGGCTTCGAGCTCCCTGGATCGCCGGTCGGGGCGGAGTGAGCAGCGTCACCGGCTTTACCAGCCACGTCGAGCTCGGCGGCGTTGGGACGATCCGCCAGTCACCCGAGGTGGCGATGGTGGTTCGGGCGGTTTCCGGCGACCTTCTCGAGTCACGGTGGATGCGCATGCGGGGAACTGCGCTGGAGCGTGTCACCCTGGATTCGTGGGCTCCCCGGGGGGCGACCCTGGTCCCCGGTGACGACGGGATCCTGGTCTGGCCGTACGGTCGCCGGCGGTCTCTCGAGGGGACCGTCGAGCTGCAGGTGGAGCTCCTGAGACCACGTCGTTATCTGTTCCTGCCCGAGGGGACGGTGGCTCTGTCGTCACCGGTGCCGGTGCTGCTCGATCCTTCCGGGGGCGTGGTTCTCGCATCGCGGGCGCGAGGGCCATTGACCTACACGGTGTGGCTGGCCAGAACCGCGGGGCCACGGCCGACAGATCTGCCGCCGAATTCGTTGCGATCGTTTGATCTCGATCCCGATGTGCGGCAACTGGCGGTCGAGATGATTGCCGGGGAGCAAGGCCCGGAGGGCATGGCTCGGGCGGTCGAGCGATATCTGCAGGAAAACTTTACCTACTCGCTGCAGGGCATGACCCACATGAGGTCCGATCCCGTGACGTGGTTCCTGCTCGGCGCGCAGGAAGGCCATTGTGAGTACTTTGCCGGTGCCATGGTGGCGATCCTCAACGATTTCGGAATCCCCGCTCGAATCGTGGCCGGTTACAGCGGCGGCAGTCTGGCCATTGACGGGGAGTCGGCAATTGTCCGGGAAGCGAATGCACACACCTGGGTTGAAGCCCGGGTCGGGCCGGGGCAGGAATGGACGACTTTCGATCCGACACCGGCCGCAGAGGTTCCGGCGTTGAGCCGTCCGACAGGCCGAGAAAGATTCCAATGGGCGTTTCAGTGGGTCCAGTCGACGTGGGACCGCTACCTCCTCACCTTCGGTTTCGGCGAGCAGGTGCAGATGCTGTCGGCTCTGGGCTCGATGGCCGGGAAGGCCGTCAGGTCGCTGTCGTGGTGGATGTTCGGTGCGGGAGGCGCCGCGGTCGTTGCGGCAACCTTCCTCCGCCGCTGGATGCGAAGACGAAAGCCGCGAGAGCGGCGGTCTCACCGGGCAGGGACCCCGGCTGCAACGGTCATGGAGCGCGTGGCTGGGCGCCTCGAACGCTCGGGCATCGTCGTGCCGCAGCGAGCCACAGTGCGCTGGATCGCCAATCAGGCACGCACCGTGTGGCCGGCAACCGGCGCCGCGATCGGTGATCTTACGTGGTTGGCCGAGCGCGAGCTCTACTCTCGACGATTCCCCCGGTCGGCCGATCGCGCGGTGGTGCGGAAACTGTGGGCGCAGGCACAGCGGGCGATGAAGCAGGGACCAAATAATTCGGAATTCGGAATTCGGAATTCGGAATGACGGGCCCACCCAACTTTTCCCTCGTTCTGGGTTTGAGCTAGCGTCGAACGGCAATCTCTGGAATGACAGTGAAGCGGGGCGCGTATCCCATACCGAAAGGAAG
>JASJGQ010000109.1:0-4614 GCA_033791425.1 Acidobacteriota bacterium | reverse complement strand
CGAGGTTGTACCACTGGCGTGGCATCTCGTCGATGGACAGGTCGATTCTCGGTTCGATCATCTTGGTGCCCTCCAAAAAACTCCGCCGGAGTTTCGAGGCCCGCGGCGGATTGAGAGTGAATCCTGGCACGGAGGTGCTGCTGCTCCAGATCGGGTTGAGAGGTGCCGGATGTTATCAGCCGGACGGTGCGCGAGTGATCGCGGTCACCTGAGACCGCGACTGCGTCTCTTGACAGACTGAGGATTCCTCTCTAGTCTCAGGAGAACAGTCAACTGTTCCACTCCATCCGACCAAAATTTCCAGAAGCTTCGTTTGGCGATGTCGGTGCCGGAAATCGGAGTGGAGCCAACAAAACGGGGGGATCTATGCGAATTTCGTGGTCTCGATTCATCTCGGTGCTGGCGCTCTGCGCGCTGGTGCCACTCACACAAGCCGGTGCGACGATGTTGATGCACCTTGATCTGGCGGCTCTGACGGATCGTGCCGATCGAATCTTCCGCGGCACGGTGATCGATGTCGAACAGAGCTCGATCGAGGCCGGCGGCGGCGAGTTGCCGATGGTGATCTACCGATTGCGGGTGGAGCAGAGCCTCAAGGGTGATGCCGATGTGGTCAAGGGCGATGAGGCCTATATCGAGATTCGCATGGTCGGCAGCATCAAGGACGAGGCGCCGCAGGGCGGCCTGGTCCGTTCCGATATGTTCCGAGATGTGCCGAGGCTGACGATGGGCCACGACTATTTGCTGTTCACGACGAAACCCAGCTCGATCGGTCTTTCGACGGCCGTTGGCCTCGGCCAGGGCGCCTTTGCCGTTTACTCCCAGGACAAACAGGACTGGGCGGTCAACGAGTTCGACAACGCGGGTCTCGGCATGGGCGGCAGCGGGGCCGTGGCCTACGTCGATCTGGTGGCCGCGATCAAAGCCGAGATGGGCGAGTAGGGGGGATTATCATGAAAACCACAACTTCCTTCGCCATTCGTCTCAGCGTGCTCGCGACAACCGCGATGCTCATTCTCGTTCCCTTTGCCTCGGCCGGCGGACCGCTTGCCAACTGCAGCAGCGGCGTCCCGTATCTGTGGCCGAACGGCGGAGCCAACATTCCATTCAACCCGGACCAGGGAAACCTCGGGCCTGTGAACAACGCAGCGGCTACAGCGCTGGTTCAACAGGCATTCGATGTCTGGGGCGCTGTGCCGAGCTCTACCGTGTCGTATACCAATGCCGGGCAACTGCCGGTCGATGTCGACATCACCAATTTCAACCCCTACCTGAATCCCGTCGCGCCGGACGGTCTGTCGGCCGTGGTATTCGACGATACGGGAGAGATCTTCGACCTGCTCTTCGGGTCTGGTTCGGGAATCCTGGGTTTTGCGGGTCCAGAGTGGATCAACCCTGGGACCTGTGAAATTCTCGAAGGCGTTTCGTTTCTCAACGGCCCCTCGTTTACCGACGGTATTGCGGCTCTCGACGTTATGGTCCACGAATTCGGACACTGGACGAACCTCGCGCACACGGTCGTCAACGGACAGATCTACCTTGGTTCGGTGGGTGGGGACAACAGCGGCCCAACGCCCAACGACACGTTCCTGATCCCGACTCCGTTCGCGGACATCATCGAGACGATGTACCCCTTCTATTACGGTCCGGGTATTGGAACCCAGACTCTCGAAGCGGATGACGTGGCGATCCTCTCGACGCTGTACCCGGAGCCGAGCTTCTTCGCCTCGACCGGCACCATTGAGGGCACCATCTTCGCGCCCAACGGCCTCACCCGGCTCACCGGCGTCAATGTGATCGCCCGCAACCTCGCCGACCCCTTCGTGGACGCCGTTTCGGCGATCTCGAGCGACTTCACCGATGACACCTCCCAGGCCGATCCGATCGTTGGAACCTACACTATCAACGGTCTGACGCCGGGTGCGGACTATGCGGTCTTCGTGGACGAGGTTCTGGCGGGAGGATTCAGCACAGCGTTGCTCTCGCCGTTGCCCGGACCCGAGGAGTTTTACAACGGGGCCGACGAGTCGAGTGATCCGTCGACCGATGACCCGAGTGTCTATTCGGCGGTGACGGCCGTCGCCGGAAGCCCGGAGACGGGCATTGACGTCATCTTCAACGCTCCCGGCCCCGGCGATCCTCTGGCGGTCGGCGATGACGGATCCGTCGAGCTCTCCCTGCCGTTTTCGTACGAGATCTGCGGCCAAACTTTCGACTCGGTCTTCGTCAATGCCAATGGCAATCTGACCTTTGGTGTGCCGAACTCGGACTTCTCCGAGAGTGCGGCTGAGATGCTCTCGGGTCCTCCGAGGATCGCCGGGCTGTGGGACGACCTGAATCCCTCGGCCGGTGGGATCGTGACCTTCTATGAGAGCAGAAAAGATTTCAGGGTTGTCTGGGACGGAGTGCCCGAGTGGCTCGCAACGGGCTCGAACTCGTTCGAGATCACGCTGAAGAAATCGTCGAACCACATTGACGTTGACTACTTCGGCATCACCGCCACCGACGGTTTGGCCGGTGTGAGCTGCGGCGGCGCCGTGACCTCCGGCTTCGAGGCGGCGAGCGATCTTAGCTCTTATGCGCCCTCACGCATCAACCTGCACAACCAGCCAGCGGTCTACGAACAGTTCAGCCCGGGGACGAACGATCTCGCCGACTCGACGGTGCGGTACAACGGCACCACCAACTACAAAGACAACTGGGCAGAGCCCAACGACACGCTCAGAAAAGCGCGCAGGATCAAACTGCCGTTCAACTCGATTCCGATCACGAAGTACACCGAGATCGAGCCGACTGGGGGCGATGTAGATATCTTCCGCTTCTACGCACAAGGCGGAACCACACTGGTGGCCGACATCGTGAGCGGTCAGCTCGACACCATCCTGGGTCTCGCCGACGCGACCGGCACTCTCGTCGCGGCCGATGACGACGGCGGCGCGGGCCTGCTCTCCAGGATCGTGTACCCGATACCTGCCAGCGGGTACTACTACCTGGCCGTCAGCACCTTCCCGGACCTCTCCTTCACCGGAGCGGGCGAAAGCGGCGGGCGCTACGTGCTCGATCTGTCTTCCATTGACGGGACTCTGCTCAACCTCAGCGATGACGGAAGTCAGGAGGTCCAGCTCGGTTTCAGCTTCCCCTTCCAGGGGCAGAATTACACCAGCGTGTTCGTCAACGCCAACGGCAACCTGACGTTCGGTTCGGGCGACAGTGATTTTTCGGAAAGCGTTCCCGAGTTCCTGAACGATCAGCCGCGCATCGCGCCGTTGTGGGACGATCTGAGCCCGAACAACGGTGGATTGGTGATCGCTGATTTCGGCAACGGCTCGGCCACGATTTCATTCAACGGCGTGCCGGAGTTCTTCTCGACAGGGAGCAACACCTTTGCGGTGACTATGTTCGCCGACGGTTCGGTGGACATCCAGTTCGCGGGGATCTCGGCCACTGATGGTCTCGTTGGAATCACCGAAGGCGGCGGCGCCGCCGATCCGGGGGCAACTGATCTCTCGGCTGCCGGTGGGCTTTCGGCGACGGGCACGACATACGAGCTTTTCGATTTCGGCAATCCGTTCGATCTCGATTTGTCGACATTGAACTTCACGCCGTAGCGCGCGTTTGTCTCAATAACTCTGCGGTGGGCTTCGGCCCACCGCTTTTTTTGATCCCCTGCGGGGTCGGGATGCCACGAGTGGGCGTTCGAGCAGTTTGTTATGTACACCGAGGAGAATCCGGTTGTGGCTGGCCTCTGCCGACGTCCCGAAGATTGGCCCTTCAGCAGCGCCAGATTCCGAAGTCAAGATGAGTGACGGCAGCCGGGACGGCTACCCCACAAAGCACCCAAGTCGATTTCCGGTTTGTGGGGTACGCGTCCCGCGTGCCATGCGACGGCCCCCCACCTGGCAGCCGGGACGGCTACCCCACAAAGCACGCAAATTGATTTCCGGATTGTGGGGTACGCGTCCCGCGTGCCATGCGACGGCCCCCTGCCTGGCAGCCGGGACGGCTACCCCACAAGGCCTCCGAGGGTGTTTACTTCTCGTTCAGAAACGTCTCGGTATCAACAACCTTTGCATAAGTCCGATCGAGGGTCGCCAGGGTCGAGGCGTGGACGTCGGCCGCATTGACGGTCGTGTCGCCGTGTTTGAGGTCGCGGGTCGCACAGGCATCGCCGACCACGATGCACTCGAAGCCAAGGTCGTATGCCGCCCGCGTGGCCGCCTCGAGGCACATGTGGGTCTGCATCCCGACCAGGACCAGGCGCTCAACGCCGAGGTCACGAAGGTGGGCCAGAACCTCAGTGCCGTTGAAGCAGCTGACCTCGGATTTGGTGAAGACCTTCTCCCCATCGATCGGTGCCACGCTCGGGTGGATCGAGCCGCCGGGCTCGAAATCGTGGCGGACGTGGATCACCGGGTTGCCGGCGGCGCGGAACGAGGCAAGGATCTGTGTCGCATTTTCTGCTGCCGCTTCGGGGGCAACGAGCGGCACCTTGCCGCCCGGAAAATAGAAGTCCTGGATATCGATGATGAGCAGCGCGGTCGCGGGCTCCTCGGTCTCAGGGGTGTCAGATGCGAACACCGACACCGCCACCAGCGAACACAGGACGAGCATCGT
>JASJGQ010000108.1:0-8942 GCA_033791425.1 Acidobacteriota bacterium | reverse complement strand
CGGCACAGCAGGGGTCGACACCCGCTGCACCTAGTGCCCATCGTTTACGGCGTGGACTACCAGGGTATCTAATCCTGTTTGCTACCCACGCTTTCGCACCTCAGTGTCAGTACCGGTCCAGGGAGCCGCCTTCGCCACCGGTGTTCCTCCAAGTATCTACGCATTTCACCGCTACACTTGGAATTCCGCTCCCCCCTCCCGGACTCAAGCAATACAGTTTCGCAGGCAATTCCTCGGTTGAGCCGAGGGCTTTCACCTGTGACTTACATTGCCGCCTACGTGCGCTTTACGCCCAGTAAATCCGAATAACGCTTGCCCCCTCCGTATTACCGCGGCTGCTGGCACGGAGTTAGCCGGGGCTTCCTTTGGTGGTACCGTCAATACCATTCAGGTATTAGCCGAATGGTCCTTCTTCCCACCTGACAGGAGTTTACAACCCGAAGGCCGTCATCCTCCACGCGGCGTCGCTGGGTCAGGGTTTCCCCCATTGCCCAATATTCCCCACTGCTGCCTCCCGTAGGAGTCTGGGCCGTGTCTCAGTCCCAATGTGGCCGTTCACCCTCTCAGGCCGGCTACCGATCGTTGCCTTGGTGGGCCAGTACCCCGCCAACAAGCTAATCGGACGCAGGCTCATCCCGAGGCGACAGGTCCCGAAGGATCCCCGCCTTTCCCCTTATCGACTTATGCCGTCAAGGACTCATGCGGTATTACCCCCGGTTTCCCGAGGCTATCCCACACCTCTGGGTAGATTACCCACGCGATACTCACCCGTTCGCTGCTCGTGTACCCCCGAAGGGGCCTTACCGCTCAACTTGCATGTGTTAGGCACGCCGCCAGCGTTCATTCTGAGCCAGGATCAAACTCTCCAGTTGAAAATGTCGATCGCCACGTCAAAGACGCGACGTTCAATTCAAACGAGAGTTCTCACTTATTCGAACTCGTAGTTGCCACCACCCAATCCGAAGACCGGGCAGCGGACTTTTTCCGTCGCTCGATCCGAAGATCAAATGACAGAGGTCCGTTGGTTTCTCTCGATCCAGTTTTCAAAGAGCCTCGTCCCGTGGCGGGTTTATAAATCTAGGACACTTCGGCCTCGCTGTCAAGCACTTTTCGGTGTCTTCTGGCGGGGTCTTCGTGGCCGTCCCCAACGTCGTGGGGAGCGCAACCATACGGAAGGTTGGCTCGGCTGTCAACCCCCATGCAGGGCTTTTTTTTCTGACCTGCAAAAGAGGCTTGAAAATCCCCCGGTTCACCAAAAGATGAACCGGGGGAGAAAAAGAGGGGGGAAGAGTTCCAAGGCAAGGAAGGCATGTCTTGGATGGAACTCTCGACAGGATGGAGGGCGCCTCGTTGAGAGGTCCTGAAACCCTTCCCCCGTGGAACTTGGTTTTCAAATGGAGTGATACCGCGGGGTATCACTCAGGAGTCCGGAAGCTTTTCCACCTTGCACTTCGATCATCGGACTTCTGGAATCAAGCCACAATCCCTCAACTGGAGGGTTTTGGACCCTTTTTAGTAATAATTCCTGACAAGGGGACTATTCAGCCGAAAACTACCCGCCGGGCCTCGATCCGCCAAGGCTTCGTCAGCAGAAGTTGCAGGGCTTGTGGGTACGCAATGTGTTCTTGATCGAGAATCCGCGCTGTGAGGCGTTCTTCGTCGTCGTCCGATAGCACGGGCACCTCTCGCTGAACCACGATGGGTCCGTGATCGAGTTCGAGGTCAACGAAATGAACGGTGCAGCCCGCCACCTTGACGCCGTATTCCCATGCCTGTCGTTGACCATGCAGACCTGGAAACGACGGCAACAACGCCGGGTGGATATTGAGGATCCGGTTGCGATAGGCCTTTACAAAAACCGCCGACAGCAGACGCATATATCCGGCGAGGCAGACCCATTCGACCGCCGCCTCGCGTAACCGATCGACGACCGCACGATCATGCGCCTCGCGGCTTGGGAAGTCGGCGTGCGGTAGGAGGGCCGTGCTCAGACCGTGTTCTGCCGCCCACTCGAGCCCCGGTGCGTCGGCCCTGTTTGAGATGACCACCGCAACTTCGGCCGGGACCTCCCCCGCCTCGCACCCCGCGACGACGCTCTTCATATTCGAACCGCCGCCCGAGATCAGAATACCGAGCCTGGTGAGTGCCATGGGGGGATGATACCCGAAGGTCCCGGCGTGGCCCAAGATACGGGGACGAAATTCGGAATTCGGAATTCGGAACAGCGTGCAGCCCGCGGCGATGGCGTCTATCCACCGTGAACTGTTGGCCGAAGGCCTCTCCGAGGAGAGCCTTCCGATGTCGATATCCCGATTCTTCCGGCTGCATTGCCCGTGAGTGCCCCCTCCGAAGATATTTGCGCCTGAAACACCCGCTCATGTCGAGGAAAGGCGATCGCAATATCGTTCGGAGACGGCACGTCCAGTGAACCCGGGCCGTTTCAGTTCTCGCTTCCCGAAAGAACTCTCAGACAAGCCGCACATGACTCGTTTCCGCAAGATCTTCCAGAGCACTCGAACGTTTTTATGGGGGTGCGATGGAAAATCCGAAATCCGAAATCCGAAATTGAAAAGCGGGTGGGCGGCTCAGTCCGTCGCGGCCGTCCAGGTCGGGGAGTAGTTGCTGCCTTCGGTTGTCAACTGGTGCGGCACGCCGTCGGCGTCGGTGATGAAGATCTGCACCGTGCCGGTGCGGTCCGATGCAAAAGCGAGCATGGAACCGTCGGGTGAAAAGCACGGAGATTCGTTGTTGCCCGGCCCGGGGATCACCGTCTGTTGACCCGAAACAACATCGATGGTGGCGATCTGAAAACGGCTTCCGACCTTGGTCGTACACGCGATCCGGGTACCATCCTCGGCCCAAGTGGCCTCGTCGTGGAAGCCTCCGTCAAAGGTCAGGCGACGGACGTTGGAACCGTCGGCATCCATGAGATAGATCTGGGGCGTGCCGGATCTGGCGGACGTGAAGGCGATCTGGCGACCGTTGGGGGCCCACGCGGGCTGGGTGTCGATGCCGCGCGCACTCGTGAGGCGGCGTGGCGTGCCGCCCTCGATGTCGATAGCGTAAATATCGGTGTTGCCGTCCACGCTCGAAGCGAAGGCGATGGTCTTCCCGTCCGGTGAGAACGATGCCGACGAGTTGACGCCGCCCTTATCCCAGAGCGGCCGCAGGTACCCTTCCTGCGGGGTCAGCACGAAGAGCGCAGGCGACCCCCGAAGAAACGACGTGAAGACCATGCGGCGGCCATCAGGCGACCACGCCGGTGCGAGAGCAATGGCACCGTGTTTGGTCAACTGTTTGGGGTTGGCACCGTCCCAGTCCATCACCCACACCTCGGAACTCCCGGCGCGAGTCGACATATAGCCGATCCGAGAGAGAAAGGGCCCGGGCCGCCCGGTAAAGACCTGCACGATGTCGTTGGCCAAGGTGTGGGCCACCACCTGACTGGCGGAGATCCCCGCCCGGTATCGCTTGGCAAAGGCGAATTCACCGGACACCAGATCCACCAGGCGTGCCTCCACAACCAGCTGTCCACCTGCGCGGACGAGTGTCCCACTGAGGAGGAATTGAGCCCCGATGGCTCGCCACCGTCGGTTGAGGATCTCAGGCCGCGGATCGTCCTCGACGAGGACGTACAGTTTGGTGTCCACAACCGCAATCGGGGCCGCCGCCGCCAGGTCGTTATCGAGAGTCTCCTGGAAAATCTTCGATGCGTCGACGGGGGTCCCGGGGAGAACCATGAGCGGTGGAGCGGCGACCGCCACTCGGCGCAGACCCGGTTGGGTGATTTCCAGATAGAGCTCGTTTTGTGCGGTCGCGGGAATGGCAAAAAGCAGGACCGAGGCCACAATCGTCATCAGCAGAAAGGTGCGGTATTTCATTCTTACTCCGAAAAGCTCAGGTGGACAGTCAGACTCGGCTTGCCGTAGGCCGGCGGCAGTGGCGGCAACGGGTTGGCGGCATAAATGGCTCTCAGTGCGGCCCGGTCGAAAGTCGGCACACCCGAACTCTCCTCGAGCCGGATGTCTTCCAGACGTCCATCTTTGAGAATCACGAAACCAACACGGACGCGGGTTCCGACCGGCACCACGGGTTTGTACCATCGGGACTCGATGAGGGCGAGCATTCTCTCCACATAGTACGTAAAGTGAAAATCTGACGGTATGCCGGAGCTGCCCCCGGAGGCCTCCCCTCCGACGGACAGACCTCGACCGCCACCTCCGCCTCCGGTATCAGATGGCACCGGCGTCGGAACCGGCGTGACCTTGGAGTCGGCCGAACGCATGGCATCCGTGGTCGCCTTGGGCGCTTCGACCTCGACCGGAGGAGCCGTCGCCACCACTGAGGGCTTTGGTACGGCGGTGGCGGGTGGTTTCGAGGGCTGGGGAACCGGCGTCGAAGGCCGTTCAGTGTCTCGCGTGGGTGGTCGACGACTCGGGGCGTGCTGCCTCACGACTCGCACCGAAACCGAGGGCAGCTGTATAGGACGCATTGCACTGCGTTTCCCCACCACATAGGTTGCAGCAGCGGCACCGGTGTGCAGGAGCACTGCGATCACCACCCACGGCATCAACCGCGGCCTCGATCGTTCGCGCTCGACAAGGATCTGGGTGACCGGATCTTTCACGACGCTTCACGCACCCTCGGGCTGCGTCACCATGCCGACCTGTTCGACCCCGACCTGATCGAGTACGGCCAGAACCTTGATCACAAAACCATAGGGAAGCGTCTCATCGGCCTTGAGGTAGACCGGACGTGGGCTTCCGGCCAGGAGGGCCCCCAATCGATCCGGCAACAACTTGAGGTGGACCGGTTCGTCGCCAAGAAGGATGATCTGGTCGGAGGTGAGGGTGAGAATGACCGGCTCATCGGATTTCGACGTAATGGCCGGAGCGTCCTGTTTCGGGAGGTTGACCTTGAGCCCCTGGACAAGCATCGGCGCCGTGATGATAAAGATAATCAGCAAGACCAGCATCACGTCCACCAGGGGCGTGACGTTGATCTCGGCCATCTGGTCGAGATCTTCGGAGACCTTGCCCGCCATCGTCTTCTACCCGAATCCGATTTGGGATTTCGAATTTCGGATTTCGGATTTGCCGCACAGCCCCTGAGACCAAGACTGGCCCTCGGATCCAGTACCGAAAAATCCGAAATCCAAAATTCGAAATCCGAAATTCGTCATGTGAAGTTCCTCTCAACCAAGTTAAGGAACTCGAGCTCGAAGTCTTCCATTCGGCGCCGCATGATGCGCACCTTGGCCAGCAAATGGTTGTACGCCACGACCGCAGGGATCGCGGCCAGCAGCCCCGCGGCTGTGTTGACCAGGGCCTCGGCGATGCCGGGCGCCACCGTCATAATCGAGGTTGAGCCGGTGGCACCGATGGCGTGGAAGGTGTTCATGATGCCCCAGACGGTGCCGAAAAGACCGATAAAGGGCGTGGCGCTGGCGGTGGTCGCCAACATGGGCAGGGCGCGCTGCAGGCGCTCGAGTTCGGCGCCCATCGCTCGCTGCAAAGCTCGTTCAACGCCATCCAGGCTCTTCAGCCTCATCGAGGGCTCGGCCTCGGCCTCGCGCCGCACCGACCGGATCTGTGCCTCGAGCTCGGTGTAGCCCGCCTGAAACATGGCGGCCAGCGGTGAAGCCCGGTACTTTGGCGCAGAAGCCGCCACCTCGTTGAGCCGGGAGGCTTCCCTAAAGATCTTGAGGAATCGATCCGAGGTTCTCCGCGCAGTGTTGAGCTCGCGCCATTTGCCGAGGATCACCGACCACGAGGCGAGGGAAAAAACAATCAGGATGACGAGGACGACCTTCGCCACCCACCCGGTTTGCAGAAAAAACTTGACGATCTCCACGGCGGGCATTGTATTCGATTCGACAAAAAAGCCCAGCCGCAACCCCCGCCGTGGGTGATCTGGAACACATGCCCGCGTGCGGCTTCATTTGACACCCGAATGACCCTGCGCTATAACGCTCCAACCTGGTGTGCCCAGGTAGCTCAGATGGTAGAGCAGCGGACTGAAAATCCGCGTGTCCGTGGTTCAATTCCGCGCCTGGGCACCACCTTCAACCTCAGACCCGTCCCCGCCGATCGGCGGGGATTTTTCTTTTGGCCATTTTTTATGCTGGATTCTGGTTCCTGGATGGTGGATCCGCCCAGCCGCCCGGAGAAACCGCAGATCACGCAGATAGACGCAGATCTCGGATACCACCCACACCGGGTCATTTCGAGCGGAGATCTGTCGCCCCTCCGGGGCTTGTTCGTTTTACAACATCCGTTCCCGGGGCTGACGCCCCGGGCTACCGTTGTATCGCCCCTTCGGGGCTGGTTATGCTCCGATTTAAGCCGCGGAGCGGCAGAGAAGCAGGGGTGAATGGCTTCGTGCGACGGAGGTGCCATTTGTCGCATTGTTTGAGCGCGACTCACCAATTCGCCCGACCGTTTCAGGCCAACAATGCGACGGGTGGCTCCTCTCGGGTAGCGCATAGGGATACGGGCCGCGTGCGGCGGAGGTGCCATTTTCAATATTGTTGGATCCGCCAACAGCCCCGTCGGCAGTATGTTGCGGGCCAACAATGTTGAAGGTGGCTCCTCCCGGGGAGCGTGTAGTCAAAGGCGGCTCACTCGAATGCTCAAAAACGGAGCACCACTGTCGAGGAGAGCTTCCCTGCAAGAGATTTCTCCACTCGCTCGTTTCATTCGCTCGGTCGAAATGACAGGTAAGGGAGGGAGCCCGCGCCGACCGGACGTGCCGTCTTTGAGGATTTTGCGATCACCCCACCTCGACACGAGCGAGTGTTCCGGTCGCAAATATCCTCTAAGGGGGCACTCTCGAGCAACGCTGCTCAGAGCATCGGGATATCCACTTCGGAACGCCGTGCGGAACCGGACACAGGTACAATGAGGTTGCCTGGCATCCCCGCCCGGCGACGAACCCACGGAGAAACCCCATGAGCGATCGCAAGTACCGCCACAGCGGCTACCAGGACGACGACCGGGATCGCGAGCACAAGCCAAAACGCGAGCGTCCAAAGACCGACGGCGTTCGGCGCTACGACAGCGCGCCCCGCGGACGAGGTCTCGGCGCGCCCACCCGGGTCGCTTTCAAGTGCGCCCGTTGTGGGCACGAGCTCGCGGAACCGAATATTTCCACCGACACGACATGCTCGTCCTGTGGCGACTCACTGCACTCCTGCTCTAACTGCACCTTTTTCAACACCGGGTCACGTTTCGAATGCCAGAAACCGATCACCGCGAGGGTGGAGAGCAAGACCAAGGGCAACGACTGCAAATACTTCAGTCCCAAGGCCGTCCGCGACCTCAAGGTCGAGGCCCAGGCCCAGCAGGGCAGCACACCAAACGATCCTCGCGCCGCCTTCAACGCGTTGTTCAAGAAGTAGAGGCCATCGTCGAGAATCGGCCCTCAGGTCGCGGCACCCTCTTCGGTCATGACTCCCGGAGCCTCGAGAACACCACCCGCCTTTGCGTCAGCTCGTTTGAGTAGAATCGCAAACACCAGCCCCACAACGCCGAGACTGGCGAACATCACCATACTTGCGGTGTAGTCGTTGGTCACGTCACGCAAATACCCGTTGAGCGCGGGAAAGACTCCAAGACCGACGTTCTGAACAACGGTCATGAGGCCGAAGGCAGTTCCTATATGTGCTTTGTTGACGATCAACGGCACTGCCGGCCACATCGCAGCGGGCACAAGAACGAATGCCACACCCAGAGCAAGCATGGGGTATGCCGGATAGATCTTTGTCAGCCCCATGGTCAGGTGCGCCGGGATCAGGACCAACGAACCGATGATCATGACCGTCGCGCGTTTCCCATACTTATCCACCAGGTGCCCCGCAAACGGCGCGCAGATCATCGACGCGAAAATGATGATCGATGACAGCCCTCCGGCGGTGCTGAACATGTGAAGGAAATTATTGAAAGACTGATAGAGGAAACTACCGGTGGCCTCAGCGAATCGCGGCACACCCCATTTGTCCACAAAGAAATCCGTGGACAATGCGGTGAAAGGAAACACGGCCGAGTAGAAGGTGACACACAGCATGGTCACGTACCAGTAAGACTTGCCGAAGAACTTGATGTCGCGAATCTGAATCTTATCTTCGGCACCGACATCGTCGAGGCCGAGGGCCGCGCCACCTTTTCGATCCAGGAAGATGTACACGATATTGCCCACAAGAGAGAGCAGACAAAAACCCACTGCGGCGTAGAGCGGCGCTCTGAAGCTCCCAAAATAGTCTGCGAGCAACTCTCCCATATTAAAACTGAAGAGTGTTCCGAGTCGACTGATGGTGAGACCGATGCCAAAGGCGAGCGCGAGCTCTTTCCCTTTGAACCAGCGAGCGAGAATGGCGCTTTGAGCCACCACAAGCGGTTCCGCACCGCCACCGAAAATAAACCGCCCGACAAAAACCACCGTGACGGTGGGGGCCACCGCAACCACGATCGCCCCGATCGTGACGAGGATCGAAAAGACCATGCTGGAAAACCGGGTGCCCAGGCGATCGATCATAAATCCGCCGAGCAAGAGGGCGATGATCGCGGCGATGCTATAGGCGGTATAGAACCCGCCGACGGTCGAGCGATCGGCTCCCAGGTCTTCGATCAGGGAGGGTGCAATCGCCCCGATGATGTCGTACGCAAAGTAGCTGCCGAAGGTCAGCAGGCTTGCAAAAAAGAGCACCGTAAACCGGTATGGACGTCCCGCCGGATGAAACCAGGCTGGTGAATCGCTCACAGGTTCATTCATGTAGTTCTCCCTCTCAGAAAAGGCCACGCGCATTGTAGCCGCACCCGGGAAGACTGTATCTCCATTTGGTGTTATAATTGGTGATTATCCGTGGCGCCCCGGCGCTTGCGGCCGCCGGAGGAACACGGGATTGCTGACCCGCCGACATTTCTTGAAAACTGCCACTATGACCG
>JASJGQ010000107.1:0-4259 GCA_033791425.1 Acidobacteriota bacterium | reverse complement strand
GAGTTTGCCGAAACGCTTGTGCCCGGCGCCAGCCCAGGCACGACGGGGGGCCTCACGTGTCAGGGTGCTCGCGGCTGCTGGCTCTTCTTTGTCGATACCAACCACTGGGCCCATTTTGCCCACACAACCGTCCTTGCCCTCTGGGAAATCGAAAGCGGGAGTTTTAAACCTTTGGTCGTGGGTGAATGGTGGCCTTTGCTCAACGGCGAACCGATCTTCAACACTGTGATCTCGAGGGAGGACTGGTACGACGATGATTATCCGGATCCGGATCGAACAATCGTGTATCCCCGGAACTTGTCCAAAAACAAGGTTCCGATGTTCACGGCCAGGGACCCGGTCGGCATCTCGGTAGGGAGACCCAGGTCGTCGAGAATTGTCGTCGCAGACACGGTGCCCGGTGCGGCCGCAGAAGACGCCTGCCGGGTGTGGGCGATCGTCGTCACCGGATTCGACGATGAGACCGATACCTTTCACATCGACACGGCCGGGATGTATCAGGTTCTGCGCGGGCAGGGAATTCCGGATGACCAGATCATCTATCTCTGTCCGAACCCTGACACCACTCCAGGGTGCGAAATCGTGGTCAACGAGGGCAACCTCGAAGGAGCATTTGGCACGCTCGACGCCGCAATCCCAGTGGCTGCCGACCTCGGAGATTCAGAGTGTCAGGAGTTGGTCTTCTTCTACAGTTCACACGGTGGGTCCGACTATCTGTGGTGCGACCTCGATACGCCAGATTCCGACTTTTTCAAGCAACGGTTTGATGGTGTCCGGTGCGCCAAGATCACCACCGTCGTCGAAGCGTGCAAGAGTGGTTGGTTGATCGACAAGCTGTCAGGGTCTCCTGCCGCTCCTATTCCCGCAGGTCAAACGAGGGTCTTTTTCACTTCGACAGATCAAGACAGCGAGTCCTACCGCGACCTGGACACCACAGACGACGACAAAGACAAAAACCCCGGGGACACCGGCAGCGAGACTATCTGGGGATATATCGAAGCACTCGGTTCTCGTTCCAGTGATACCGATGGAGATAGAACGGTCTCATTCAACGAAGCAACCGACTACGCGATACTCCACGACCTGTCAATGACTTTAGGAAATGTCCCGGGTGTCGATGGAGTTGGCAGCGGGTTTCCCGGGGCACCATCGTGTCTCGAACCGGGAGAAGGCGAACTGAAAATTGAGCTCATTCAAGATCCCAGCGTCACCTCCGCCGGAGCCGGAGAGATCTTTCGCTGCCGATGCAACAAACTCAAGGCAAAAGTCTCCAAATCGGATGCTGGATCAAAGCCGCCCAACGTTGCGGCCGCTCGCTTCTTTTGGACGAACGCAGCGTGGACGGCAGATGAGATGCCCAGTTGGGCATTCGACGACTCCGGTGATTTCCACGAAATCAAGGACGCCACCCGTATTCTGACCAACATCGACGACGGGCCCGAGATCGATATCCAGTGGGAGATTGGAACGGGGACCGACCCAGGGACTGAGATCATCCTGTTGGCCGTCGTCGGTTCGCCGAACTTCGTGCCAACAACCCCACCGACAGACTTTGACAATCTCGTCAGCAAACCCTGGGCGGATGCTGTCAAGCTGAAGGTCGTCAACCCGTCGTCGTGCTGCCTCTTCCCGTGCAAGGGCGGCAACCGGAGGTGCGAACCCCAGAACTAGCCCGCACATCTCACTGGCTTTTGTCGCGAGGGTAGCGTGGCACCGTGCAAGGTGGAGTCAGTGACCTCGGGGGCGCGGACGCGTACCCGACAGCACGTAGCGCACCCCCAGGAGAGCAAACGCATCCTCGTGCGGTGCACCTTCAAGCCTTGATGCGCTCCATCTTCGGGTCGTACATTGGTCGCAGCGAGACCTCGGCGGGGTACCTCGTCCCTGCGATGTCGATCTCCCATTCGCCTTCGTTGATGTAGGCCTTGTTGATGGGTTCGCCGGCTTCGATCATGGCCAAGCCGACGGCCCCACCGAGGGTAAAACCGTAGCTCGCCGCTCGGATGTAGCCGACCGCCTTGTTGTTTCGATAGACCACCTCGGCGTGATAGAGCAGCGGATCGGGGTCCTTGACCAACACCTGCAACAGACGCCGGTTGAATGCGGGGCCCTGCGCCTTTTTCTCGACGCAGTAGGCCTTGCCGATGAAGTCCGCTTTCGAGAGATCGACGACAAAGCCGAGACCGGTTTCGAAGGCGTCGTCGGTGTTGTCGATGTCGTGGCCGTAGTCGCGGTAGCCCTTTTCCATGCGCAGGCTGCCCAACGCCCTGAGACCGGCATGACGCAAGCCGAAGTTCCGACCCGCCTCTACCACGCGATCGTAGACGTGGACGGCCTGCTCCGCCGGGATGTTGAGCTCGTAGCCGAGCTCGCCGACATAGGTGATGCGGTTGCACTGGAGGCGAGCGAAGCCAATGTCTATTTCGCGCGCCGTGCGGAAGGGAAAGGCCTCGTCGGAGAGGTCCGCCGAGGTGATCGACTGCAGCAACTCGCGCGATCTCGGACCCTGCACGTTGAGCTGGCCGATGCCACCGGTGATGTCGGTGACGAAGCAGTGCGCGTCCGACGGGACATGGCGCCTGAGCCAGGTCTCGACGTGGCGGTGCATGGTATCGGTGACCACCACGATGAAACGTTCCTCATCGAGCTTGGTCACAGTCACGTCGGCTTCGAGCCTTCCGCGCTCATTCAGCCACTGGGTGTAGGTGATGGTCTCGACCGGGCCGTTGACGCTGTTGGCTGCAATGGAGTCGAGCACCTTGCCGGCGTCGCGCCCCTGCACCAGGAACTTGCCCATAAACGTCATGTCCATGGAGATGACGCCCTCGCGGCAGGCCCTGTGCTCGGCCTCCCAGTAGGGAAACCAGTTCTGGCGTCCCCAGGAGAGCTTCTCGACCTCGGGTTTACGACCCTCAGGCGCGTACCAGGCCGGACTTTCCCACCCGCTCACATCGGTGAAGAAAGCGCGCTGATCGCGCAATCGATCGTGAAACGGCGAACGCTTGCAATCGCGCGCGGTCTGCGGCACCCGGGTCGGGTAGTGGCGCCGGTAGACCATTCCCAGCGTCTCGACTACCCGTGTCCTGCGGTATTCGGGATTGCACTGATAGGGGTGGAAGCGATCCACATTGATCCCGGTGATATCCGCCCCCGGGTCGCCGGTGGTAATCCACTGGGCCATGATCTTGCCGAGGCCAGGGCCGGTGATGATGCCGATGGAGTTGAGCCCCGCCGCAACAAAGTAATTCTCAATCTCGGGCGCCTCACCGAAGGCCACGCCCATGTCGGGGGTGAAGCTTTCCGGGCCGCAGAAGAACTTCCGGATGCCGACCTCATTCGAGATCGGAATGCGGCTCATCGCTTTTTCGACAAAGGGCGTCATGCGGTCCCAATCGGGCTCGATCTCGCCAAAGGAGAAATCATCGGGGACGCCCTCGACCTTCCACGGAGCACAGACCGGTTCGAACAAACCGATCATCAGACCGCCGCCCTCCTCCCGGTAGTAGCCGTGACAGGAGGGGTCCTCGATGATGGGAAGCTCTCGCGTCATCGCCTCAAAGGGCTCGGTGATCAGATAGTAGTGCTCGGTCGACTGGTTCGGGATGGCGATGCCGTTGAGCGCGCCGAACTGTCTCGCCCACATGCCGGCGCAGTTGACCACGAACTCTGCCGTGATGTCGCCCTGCACGGTCGTCACGCCCGTGGCGCGGCCGTTTCGGTTGGTGATGCCTGTGACCATCACCCCCTCGATGATCTTGACGCCCAGCTGCCGGGCACCCTTGGCCAGGGCCATGGTCGCATCCACCGGATTGACGCGCCCGTCCTGCGGCAGATAGAAACCCGCCTCGAGGTCGTCCACCCTGGCGAGGGGGAAGAGTCTTTTGATCTCGTCGGGGCTGATCTCCTCGACGTCGTTTCCGAGCAACCGGTTGAACGCAGCGACCCGGCGATACTCCTCCATGCGGTCTGAGTCCGCGGCCAGCTCAATAAAGCCAACCGGCTCGAAACCGGTGGCAACGCCGGTTTCCGCCTCCAGGCGCGCATAGAGGTCACGCGTATACATACGCATCTCCACCGAAGTCGCCGAGGTCGAGCCAAAGGTGGTCATCAGACCCGCCGCGTGCCAGGTGGTGCCGCTTGTCACCTGGTCGCGCTCCAACAGGACGACGTCCTTCCAACCCAGGTGAGCCAGATGGTACGCAACCGAACATCCGATGACTCCGCCGCCCACGATCACCACGCGCGCGCTTTGGGGTAGG
>JASJGQ010000106.1:0-4929 GCA_033791425.1 Acidobacteriota bacterium | reverse complement strand
TGCTTGCGACGGAAACGGAGACTCAGATGACGAGTGCGTGGATGAGACCCTGGTGCGCGGCTCTTGGTGCTCAACAGATCGGGGAGACGGTGGAGCTGGTGGGGTGGGTGCGTCGGCGCCGCGACCTCGGCGGTCTCGTCTTTGTCGATCTGCGGGATCGCAGCGGTCTGGTGCAACTCGTCTTTGAGGACGAGATGGTGGCCGAGGGCGAGAAGCTCTCTGGCGAGGATGTGATTCGGGTGAACGGCCTGGTGCGGCCGCGCGCCGAGGGCCAAACCAATGCCGAGCTCGCCAGTGGCGAGATCGAGGTCAAGGTGATTGAACTCGAGCTTCTCACCGAGTCGGAGACCCCACCCTTTGTGGTTGAGGATGACGCCAACGTGTCGGAGGAGCTCCGCCTCAGGTACCGTTATCTCGATCTCCGGCGGCCGAAGATGATGGCGAATCTGGTGCTGCGCCACCGAGTGGTCGCCGACACCCGCCGCTACTTCGACGAGATGGACTTCCTCGAGGTCGAAACCCCGATCCTGACGCGATCCACCCCCGAGGGTGCGCGAGATTTTCTCGTCCCGTCGCGGATCCACAAGGGCAGCTTCTACGCCCTGCCGCAGTCGCCTCAGCTCTTCAAGCAGTTGCTCCAGGTGGCGGGCGCCGGTCGCTATGTCCAGATTGCGCGCTGCTTCCGGGACGAAGATCTTCGCGCCGATCGTCAGCCCGAGTTCAGCCAGATCGATGTCGAAGCGTCCTTTATCACCGAGGAGGATATCTACGAATTGGTGGAGGGTCTCTTCGCCAGAATTTTCCCCGCCGTCGGGATCGAGCCCCCGGCAACCTATCCGCGGATCGCCTATGCCGAGGCCATGGAGCGGTTCGGTTGCGACCGCCCGGATACCCGATTCGGTCTCGAACTCATCGAGATGGCCCCGGTCTGCGAGGGCTGCGGATTCAACGTCCTAGAAAGCGCGGCGGCCCAAGGCCGCGTCAAGGGAATCGTCGTCCCCGGTGGGGCGGCGCGGTCGCGCAAGCAACTCGATGCCCTGTCGGATTTTGTCAAACCATACGGCGTGCCCGGGGTTCTGTGGTTCAAACGAACTCCCGATGGCTTTGCCTCGCCGGCGAAGAAGACCCTCGGAGAAGAGGGCGTCGAGCGGTTTCTCACCGCAGCGGGTGCCGCCGAAGAGGATCTGCTCGTGATCGTCGGCGGGCGGGAGAAGGTGGTTTTCTCCGCCCTCGGAGCGCTGCGGCTCCATCTTGCCGCCGAAGGGAATCTCATTCCCGATGGCCGGCACAACTTCCTTTGGGTGACCGACTTTCCCCTCCTCGAGTGGGATGAGGATGAGGGTCGGTTCTTTGCCATGCACCACCCCTTCACCTCGCCGAGGCCCGAAGATCTCGAGCTGCTCGCGAGCGATCCGGGCGCGGTCCGCGCTCGCGCGTATGACGTGATCATGGATGGAGTCGAGCTCGGGGGCGGGTCGATCAGAATCAACAACCCGACGATCCAACGGCAGATGTTCTCGGCCCTGGGAATCGGCGAGGATGAGGTTTGCGAGCGTTTCGGCTTTCTCCTCGAGGCCTTCCGTTACGGGGTGCCGCCGCACGGGGGCATTGCGCTCGGGCTCGATCGAATGATCATGCTCATGTCGGGGCGCGAATCCATCCGCGACGTCATCGCCTTCCCCAAGACCACGTCCGCCTCCTGCCTGATGACTGAAGCCCCGTCGGGGGTCGACGAGCGGCAGCTCGAGGAGTTGGGGCTGAAGAAGGGGTAGTCGTTGTGAGGAGTCGAAGGCTTCCGGAGACCCCGATCCGCGCTCGGTCGCACAATGAAACCGCAAAGACGCGAAGGACGGGAAGACTCCGCAAAGCGCCGCACTGTTTGACCCGGGCTCCCTCCCTACCCGAGCGTGAGTCCGTCCCGTAGGGGCTGCGATGAGTCAGAGAGATGGCTTCGCGGCCCCTTTGCGGTCTTTGCGCCTTTGCGGTTCCAATGTGCCAGCCGGACGTCAGTCGTCGTTCCCATCAGCCGGAAGGAACTCGCTCGCGAGCTCGAGCTCGCCTGACTCGACCTTCGCGATGAGATCGCGGGCCGCGGCGGCGTGCTCGGGGGCGACCATGATTTCCACTGCGCCGAGACCGTCAAGGATGAACGCATGGGTCTTGCGGAGCGCCTCACCGCGGACCACTGTCGGGATCCCGTTGGCCTCGAGAAATGTGCGCAGCTGCTGTTCCTCGATCTCGCCTTGTACGTTTGCGATCACAACCGGCTCGGTGTCCATGTCGGCCTCCAACGGTTCCATTCTATCCCTGGGCGTGACGCCGAACGTACTTCTTTCATCGTGGTTGCCCGTGAGTGCCCCCCTTGACATTCTTCGGCGTGAAGAATCGAGTTACGGAGGGGCGATGCGGGTGCCGAACAATGATCAAGGGCGGCACGTCCGTTCGAGGCCTTCACCGCGAGCCCTCAAGAGAATGCGGGAAGGGTGCCTGGCTCCAACTTTGTTCGCCGCGAACAAAGTCGCGTGTCTGGCATCCCCTGGGAACGTTGACAGCCACCCGCTCGGTTGCTAAGATCCCGGTCCCTCTGGGCTTCCAGAGACTGATCTTTACAAAAGAAGGACGAAGACAGGTTTCAAGAACCCCCACGGGGTCACCTGTCAGTAGCCTGATAGGCGCGTAGCTCAGCTGGTTAGAGTACTACCTTGACACGGTAGGGGTCAGCGGTTCGAGTCCGCTCGCGCCTACCATTTTCTGTTTCGTGTAGGCGCGTAGCTCAGCTGGTTAGAGCGCATCCCTCACACGGATGAGGTCCGCGGTTCGAGTCCGCGTGCGCCTACCACCGACGGAACAGTCAAACCCGACCCTATCCCGTGGTCGGGTTTTTGTGTTTTTGCCCGATCGAGAAACTAAACGGAGTGCCATATGGCCGAGACAATCCAAATCACCCTGCCCGATGGCAGCGCCAGGGAACTTCCCGCCGGTTCCACGGTCCTCGATGTGGCCGCGGATATCGGCCCGCGCCTGGCCCGCGACACCGTCGCCGGCGAGGTCGACGGGCAAGTAGTGGATCTGCGTACCCGGCTCACCGAGAACGCTTCCTTGAGGATCATCACCGTCAAGGATCCCGAAGCGGGTGATGTCATCCGCCACTCGGCGGAGCACGTGATGGCCGACGCCGTCAAACGGCTGTGGCCGGGCACCCCCATCGACGCCGGCCGCCAGGATCACTCGGAGAAGTACCAGTACGACTTCCGCTTCCCGCGGCCTTTCAAACCCGAAGACTTCGAGCTCATCGAAGCCAAGATGGGCGAGATCATCGCCGAGAATCTTCCCTTCGAGCGCACCGAGGTCGGTCGTGACGAGGCCACCGGGGTGATGAATACGCGCAACGAGGACATCAAGCTCATCCGGCTTTCGGATATCCCCGAGGGTGAGGTCATCAGCCTCTACCAGCACGGAGATTTCGTCGATCTCTGCCGCGGACCCCATCTCCAGCGCACGGGTCAGATCGGCGCGGTTCGCCTGCTCGAGGCCTCGGGCGCCTACTTCAAGGGCGACGAGCGCAACGAGATGCTCCAACGGCTCTACGGCACGGCGTTTGGATCCAAGAAAGAACTCAACGCCTACTTCGAGCGGCTCGAGGAGCTCAAGCGGCGCGACCACCGCAAACTCGGTCGTGAGCTCGATCTCTTCAGCTTCCACGCGGAGGCGCCCGCAAGCCCGTTCTTCCACCCGCGTGGCGCCATTGTCTACAACGCGCTGCTCGAGCTCATGCGCGAGAAATACCGCGAGTACGGTTACGAAGAGGTGATCACACCCCTGATCTTCAATGTCGAGCTGTGGAAGCGCTCAGGTCACTACGATAATTACCGCGATGACATGTTCTTCGCCGATGCTTTCGACGAGGTCGAGGAACGCTCATCGAGCGTCAAACCCATGAACTGTCCGTCGCACTGCCTGATCTATGGATCCCGCGCCCATTCCTACCGCGAGCTGCCGCGCCGGATCGCCGATTTCGGCCGGCTCCACCGCTACGAACGCTCGGGGGTCGTGACGGGGCTGACCCGGGTCCGCACCTTCACCAAGGATGACGCCCATATCTTCTGCACGCCGGAGCAGATCGGTCCCGAGATCGAGGCCCTCTACGAGTTCAACTTCGAGATCTATGAGATCTTCGGTTTCTCCGATGTCAGAGTGTATCTCTCGACCAAACCCGAGAAGGCCATCGGTGACCCCAAGGTCTGGGAGCATGCCGAGGCGGTGCTCGCCCGCTGTCTCGAAGATCGCGACGGTATCACCTACACCGTCAAGGAGGGCGAAGGCGCCTTTTACGGACCCAAGATTGATTTCGATGTCGCCGACGCCCTCGGCCGCGCCTGGCAGCTGGCGACCATCCAGCTCGATTTCCAGATGCCCGATCGATTCGGCCTCGGCTATATCGACTCGGAAGGCTCCGAGAATCAGCCGGTGATGATCCACCGCGCGATCCTCGGTTCCCTCGAGCGCTTCTACGGCGTGATGCTCGAACACTTCGCCGGCGATCTTCCGCCGTGGCTGGCGCCGGAGCAGGTGCGGGTCCTGCCGATCACCGATTCGGTCCTGGACTATGCCGAACAGGTCGCTGAAACCCTGCGGGGTCACGGTCTCCGTGCTGATGTGGATCGGCGATCGGAGAAGCTCGGTTGGAAAATCCGCGAAGGCGAAACCATGAAAGTTCCATACCTGCTGGTCATTGGTCAGCGGGAAGCAGACGAAAACACCGTTTCATTGCGACTCCGTCACCGACGTGACGAGGGAGTTCACTCTCTCGACGCGGTCGTGGAACGAGTCGTCAACGCGGTGTCCACCCGCTCACGCGAAGCGTGAAGACGGACACGAAGAAAAGGAGTCAGAAATGCCAAAGTTGAAGACCCATCGTGGGGCGGCCAA
>JASJGQ010000105.1:0-3072 GCA_033791425.1 Acidobacteriota bacterium | reverse complement strand
TATCGCATTGTTTGGGCTCGCCTCACCAATCTGCCCACCCCGCTCGGGCGAACAATGCGATGGGTGGCTCCTCTCGGGAAGCGCGATGTGAAAGCCGGGTTCACTCGAACGCCGGAGAAAGTGACGGCTCTTCCCTGCAAGAGATTTCTCCACTCGCTCCGCTCGGTCGAAATGACATTCTTTTATATTGGAACATGAATAGGGAGGCAGTCTCCCCTGCTCCCCTGCTCCCCTGCTCCCGAATCCTGACCCCTGAATCCTGCCTTTCCGCCGAGTACGATAAGATCGGCAGGCTGATGGAAAACGACAGCAACACCCCGACACCTGATCTTCGTCCCGTAGTGGCGAGGCTGCGCGAGATCGAGCGCAAGTGCGCCTCGATGGGTTCCAGAAATGAGGAGTTCCCCCTGATGCAGGATCGGGTCGCGGGGCTCATCACACGACTCGAGGCGGGTGCAGAGGAGGACGGTTCGGCCCTCGACTATCGACAGATAGCCCGTGAGCTGTTCCCGGTCGCCCATCTCTTCGAAAGCACCGGTTTCATGTCGGTCGGCAAGGAAATCGCCTACATCGAGCGATCTTTGATCGAGCTCGCGCCGGATTTTGACGCCGACGCGGCACCACCAAGCCAGGCAATCGACAGAAAAGTCACGTCGAGTTCCGCGGCAAAACAGATCGTTGAACCACCACCGGAACCACAGGACGTGGCCCCCGAAACCAAGAGTGTGCCCCTCCCAATCGTATTCAGCCTGCTTCTCCTGGTGCTGGTCGCGGCCGGATCAGCAGCCATCATCCTCGGGATCGGGCCCTTTGGCCGACCCAAAACGACCTCGGCGGCTCAGGCGAACCCCGTGGTCGCCCAACCCACCGTACCGCCGGCGCAACCGACGGTGGAGCCGCGCCCCACCCCTACCCAGGGCCCCACCCTCCGACCGACCGCCGTCGATCGAGGCCGACTCGCCGAGGAGGTTGCGTTTGCCAGGCTGGCCCTGGCCAAAGGCGACATCGAAACAGCGGCCACGCACCTTTCTGAAGCCGGGCGTATCGACCGCACCGAACCCGACCTCAAGGAAATCGCCGAGCAGGTTGTTCGAGGTCTTGTAGGTTGGGCCTACGCCGCCGCTCACAACGCCGAGTGGGAGAAGGCCGGTCCGCACCTCGAACGCGCCGAACGAGCCGCGATGCGGTTCGGCGTGCCGACCACTCAGATCGAGGAGGCCAGGAGGCGCATCGCCGCCATGGAGCGCTTTGTCATTGTCGGCCCAAACGAACGACAAACCATCCTGCGATCGATTGGTCGACGGGTCGAAGTGGCGCTCGTGAGGGGCGGTACACGAAACGGACGGATCGAAGGCATCGAGGGCGGCGATCTGGTGCTGAAGATGGACAATCAGGTTGGCGGAGGTGCGGTCCGGTATACCGAGGAGATCCCGCTTTCGGGCATTCGGTCGCTCAAGATTTTCGAAAATTAAGGTCGGGACGTTCAGCCTGACGTATCGTGGATGGCGCCGCCGCACGACGAACCGGCGCCGGCCGTACAACCAAAACAATGGCGACCGGTCACGACCGCCCTGCCATCGAGAGTCGACATGTCGATATCGCGCACGTTGACCCTGCCAGTATTGATTCCCCGGCTGGGAAGATCCAGCATCTGGTTGAAATCGCAGTCAAATACGTCGCCGGTCCAGGAAACCGACAGAGTGTTGCGGCACATCAGACCGGACACCGTGGCGGGGTTGAAGGCGTTGACCAGCAACTCCATGTAGTTCTCGAGGTTGTCCGTGTTCTCGAGCCACTCCAGATAGCGGGAGATCGGCATATTATTGAGGGCGATTAGCCGGTCAAAGGTCACGCGATGGTTTCGCTCCAGACTCTCCATCCACGTCCGCTCCATGGATTTCTGGTTGCCGGTCAGGTGGGCTCCCACCGGGTTGACCATGAGCGTCAATATGCGGCGTGGATCGCCCTGCCCGTAGCCCACCCGATTGAGCCGACTCAGCGCTTCGATCGATTTTTCAAAGGTGCCGTCGCCGCGCTGAGCATCGGTGTTGCGGCGCCGATGGTGCGGGAGCGAACAGACCACCTCGACACCGCGCTCGGCCAGAAACTGCGGCAGATCGCGCTGGCGGGGAATCAGTAGCACCGTCAAGTTACATCGGTCGATAACGTGGCGGCCGCGCTCGACGCATTGATCCACCAAATAACGGAAGTTTGGGTTGAGCTCGGGGGCGCCACCGGTAAGGTCTACCGTGTGGGCTCCGGTGGAATCGAGGGCCGCCAGACACGCGTCCACGGTCTCGCGATCCATGTTCTCGCGCGTTCGATCGGGCCCGGCGTCGACGTGGCAGTGGCGGCAGATCATGTTGCACAGCTTGCCGAGGTTGATCTGAAAAATCTCCACGGCGGCCGCGTGAAGACGTCCGGCGCCGCCTTCGATCAGTGCACTGTCAAAGTCGCCATCGTGCGGCGTCGCGGAAAGATCCAGGCCGTCCAGAGTCGCGATCTGGTGCCTCGGGTCCGCGAGCTGCGAACGCCTCGCGAGCAGGCTTTTCGTCGAACGTGGCCCGGACTCAGGGCGTTTGATCTCCTCGAGGGCCTCCGCGGACAGGCTGGGGGTTGTCAGGGCATCAGTCACGTTCCGTATCCTCCGAACCTTGCTGTGCGCTCATGGACGATTTTGTTACGTGCTCCAGCATCTGCAATCCGTGGACGAGAGAGGCGCCGCCGCGGATGGCGGTCGCCACGTGCACCGCCTCGGTCATCTCTTCGAGGTCGGCGCCCTGATGGACGCATTCGGTTGAGTAGGCATCGATACAGTAGGGGCACTGGACGGCGTGCGAAACGGCGAGGGCGATCAGTGCCTTTTCGCGGACGGTCAGAGCACCGTCGGCAAAGACGGATGCGTAGTAGTCGAAGAACTTCCTCGCCAGTTCCCCGTTGCCCTCCCCGATATCCGAAAAGTTCGCCAGGTGATCGGGTATGTAATAGCTCTCCATGGAACCGTCATTTCACAACATCCGCGAGTCGTAATCGGTGGCACCGTTGTGGAGCCGGACTCTATCACAGAGGACG
>JASJGQ010000104.1:0-9158 GCA_033791425.1 Acidobacteriota bacterium | reverse complement strand
ACTCATTATCTTTTACTTCGGGGCGTCTCCTTCTGAATTCAGTGTACCTGTTTTCGTTTTGATTCACAGACCCGTCGACTGCGATCACGCGACCCGCAATCCAGGCAACAAGCGACTCCCAAATTCGTAGACCCTTGTACGCTGGCAGGGCAATGGAGGCCTCGATGCATCGACTTGTAGCTCTGTGTGTGATGTGTGCGAGCACGGCAATTGTGTCCGCCGAAACTTATTGGGTGCCGCCGCCAGGCTCGAACCCGGTGTTCGATCTCTCCACCATGCCCGACATCGACGAGTGGGTTGAAAGCGAGGGCGAACGCCTGATGTTCATCTACGGCCAGTACGATCCGTGGACGGCGGGGGCCTTCGAGCTCGGCGACGCCGAGGACGCTTTCATCTTTGTCGATCCGGGAGGCACACACGGTGCTCGCATCACCACCCTCGACCCGGAAGACCGCGACGCGGCAATCGCGATCATCGATCGCTGGACGGGAGTCGAACCGGTGCTTCCCGTGGCCCGCAAGACCACTCCGAACCGTTTCCCACCATGGCGACCTGCGCTGCCGTCACGCGAGTCTCTGACGCCTCTCGCGAAGGGCGGCGGCCCAGTTGGAGACCGCTCCGGTCCACAGGCTCAGGATCACCGTGGCGGTCATGGTCTGGGGCCCCAGCAAACGAAACACAAGATACGTGAGCAAGAAACTCCAGATAAAGGCCTTGCCGACAAAGAGCAGACCCACGAGTGCGCCAACTCCTGTCATCACGACGGCCATTGCGGCCACCGTGCAGGTTGTCGGTGAAACACCTATCGCAGACGCAATTCGCGCGACCAACCACCAGCCCGGCCCTTCGAGCCACACCAAGACGGCGGCGGGCGCGGCGAGTCCCATCATCAGGACAAGGACGAACCGCGGCACCGTGAAATTGTCGGCCAGGGGATTCAAAAAATTCGCGATGCCTCGGAGCCCGGCTTTGACTGTGGGGCGGAGGCGCTGCGGGTCTTCCGTGCGAGGCACGAGCAGCCCACATTCCATCTGATGCAAACACCAGCGTTCGTGAAATTCGTCGAACACCCGCTCGAACTCCTCGGGCTGCGAAAAAACCGGACCGTACAGCAGCAGTTCGCGTGCCTTTGTGTCGTGGGCCAGTTTCAGTTTCGCAGGATCTCGGCACCCCTTTTGGTCCTGGATGATGTGGCCCGGCAATGGCTTCAGAACATCCGAAATCTCGGCGTTCCGGGTCGACAGGATGGAGCCGTCACCGTATCTGGTGACGATCTCGAGGTAGTTCATGGGGTGCGCGCCGGAGCCCTGGACCTCGGATGTCAGAAAGGTCATCATGATGATCGCAGGGTCTGCGGAGCTCATGTAGATTCGGACGAGCGCCTTTCCCTGCATGTTGGTGGCGCGGCGGTCTCCAACAGGCTGGTAGCCCATCTCGAGAAGCTCGCCGTCGAGGTCTGCAAAGTACCCCGCCTGCGCGTCCGAGAGATCACCTTCCGAGACATCCTCGAACTCGACTTTTCGTGGCACCGAAACCCTTCGGGTGATCACCGGGAGACCGATCACAAAGAAGGCCAAAACGATGACGCCGAACAGCACGAGATCCAGGGGCACATTCCACCTCGTTTCAATGGTATCAGTGGATTGAAGGTGAGGGTGCCCGGCGATCGGTGCGAAACCCGGGCCGTAAAGACTCGTTGCACCGAGGAGAATCACCAGCTTCGCAGGATTGCAGCGGGATCAGCAGCTCCGTTCCGGTCGAGCATAGTGCTTCGCCGCCCCCTCGCGCTCTTGATTTTGTATTTCAATCCTGATACAAATTCTGAGAATTGATTTCATTAAAATTTATATCGGACGACCCCATCAAGCGGTTCGTCCACCAATCGAAAGCCCCTGCGCTTTCGGCAACCTCAGGAGGTATGACGATGAGACGAGTGATCGCGTGCGTTGCGTTGCTCTGTGTGGCGGCGGTTCTGCCAGTGGCCGCCCAGGATGGGCCGGGACCGATTTCGTGGATCGCCTTCAACAAATCCATGCCGGGCAAGAGCCGTGATCTGATCGGGATGACGATCGAGGAAGACGGTCCGATGTATGACGGCCTGATGAAAGACGGCACCCTGCTCGCGTGGGGCATCGCCATCCCCATCACCCACCGTCTCGATGACCAATGGAACTTCGTTCTCTGGGCCAACATGGCCGACTGGAGCAAGATCGGCGAACTCCAGGCGGGTTTTGAAAAGATGTTCGCGACCCGGACGCCGGAAAAGATGGCAGCCATGCAGATGGCTGCCAGGGAGGCAACCGTCGAAGGGGCCCACCACGACTGGATCGTTCGCTATCAGGTGATGCGGCAGTCCACCGAAGTGATGCCCCGCTACATCAACGTCAGCTACTATACGGCCAAACCCGGGCAGGACCTGACCGCCTACTACAAGAAGAACATTGCTCCGGTCTACGAAAAACTCCTGAACGACGGCGCCATCGCGGGCTACGGCATGTACACCCAGGAGCTCCACGGGGAGCCCGGCTGGACTCACATCGGCTGGTATACATCTGTCGACCTCGGAGCGACCGATGCCGTCAACCAGGCGTTTGAAAGCTCGTTCACCGAGGACCAGATGACCGAGGCCATGTCAGTGATGGACTGGAGCAGCCACAAGGACCAGGTGTTGCTGATCGTCCACCTCGGTGGTACGCCGCAGGAATAGTCGGAGAGAGATCTTTCAATCAATCGGGGGGCGCGGTCAGCCGCGCTCCCCATTTCATTCTTTCCGATGCGCTACGATCGTTCGATGTTTCGACTCCCACGATTATGTTTCGTTTGGTGCCTTGCCCTCTCGATGCCTTTTGTCGCCCACGCGCAGGAACAGCAGCCGCAGGCGCCGCCAACGACGACGAAGACGACGATCGAAAACCCCTGGTTCGTCGGTGGCGCCTTTGGTTTCGCCTTCGGTACGGAGGGCAACTACGCCGAGTTCTCGCCAATCATCGGCTACGGATTCAGATTCTGATCAGCGTTCCGGGGTGATCAGATTTCCGCCATCTCGGAGCGGTTCCTGCCACCGTTCTTCGCGCGGTAGAGCGCGGCATCGGCCGACTTGAGCAGGGTCGAGAGATCGATGTCCGCTCCGGAAGCCACCGCCGCACCGAGACTCACCGTAACGTCAAAGTCGCCGCCCTCGATGCTCACCGGGCTGGAGGCGCACGCGCGTCGGGCGCGTTCCATGACGTCCATCGCGGTCTTCTCGTCGCACGGGGAGATAATGATCAAAAACTCCTCCCCACCGATCCGACCGAGGACATCCGCGGAGCGCAAGGTCGACCCCACCCGCCGAGTCACCTCCAGCAGTACCTGGTCACCGGCCAGGTGACCGATCTGATCGTTGATCATCTTGAAATGATCGACATCGATCATCACCGCCGCGACAGGCCGGTCCTCACGAGAGGATCGGGCTATCTCCCGCTTCAAGAGATCGAGAATGGCACGACGATTCCAGAGATCCGTGAGACTGTCCCGCGTGGCCTCTCGCTCCAGGAGCTGTTGGGCCTGCTGGAGGCCCTCGGTCAGACTGAGGAGCTCTTCGTAGAGGCGGCTCCTCTCGAGGGTCAAGGCCAGCTGGCCTGCGATCTGGAGAAAGAGGTCCTGATGCTCTTGGTTGTATGCATGCTTCTGCATGCTCGAAAAGAACAGAAAACCCACCGGTTGGCCCTTGATCAGGAGAGGGCAGGTCAGGCTCGACCGCATGCCTTCGGCCACGATTTTCCCGGTCGACTCGGAGTCCGGGTGGGCCTCGAGATAGGCTTCCAGATCGTTGAGGATCCGAGGACGGCGGGAACGCACCACCTCCTCGAGACTGCTCCCCGCCAGAGCCGCCGAGTACCCCTTCAGTATCTGGATTTCGGTTGCCTCCGAACGAGCCCAGTGGGCGCGCACAGACTGTTTATCGGCATCCAACAGCGCGAACCCGATCCGGTCGTATGGAATGAGCGCAAAGAAGGAATCGTAGACCTGATCGAGCACGTCCTCCAGGAGCAGGCCCTCGTTGATTTTGCGGTTGATCTCAGCGAGCTTGGCGGCTTGCTCGGACTGAGTCTTCATGGCGATTGCCAGCACTTTGAGGGCTTCGCCAAGCTCTGCTATCTCGTCGTGCGCACCGGTGGATATCTCGATATCGTAGTGCCCATCGCGCAACGCTTCCGTGGCCCGACGGTATTCAGCGACTCTCTCATCCGCCACAAAATCTCCTTTTCCCGGAACACCCGTCAAGGGCGCCCGCAAACGCGAAGACATCATAGTTGAGAAAAAGTCTCGAATGAAAATTTTTCAACGACAATTGAAGAAAATTCGAGCGAGGGCCCAACCAATCGCCATCAGATCAGTGGAGGCGGGACCACGGCGTAACCGGTGGCCGGGTCCGCCCACGCATCACCAACTCCCCTCCCGTCAACGGGTTGTCATACTATAGTAGAAAGGTCGGTGATCCTTGGCACTCGGGGGTCAGCCGGCAGGAACCCATGACGCTTCAAACCGCCGCACCCGACCGCATCGCCACGCTCCACGAGGGCGACCTCGCCGAGACCCCATTTGCCGTGCTCCTGTATTCGCTGGCATACGCCCACCGTACAGTTTCCATCGAGATTCGCCGCGGACCGCTCGTCAAGGAGATCTTCCTCGAGGATGGTATTCCGGTCGACTGCCGTTCCAACCTCGTCCACGAAACGCTGAGCCGGTTCATGGTCAGTTCCGGCCGCCTCGACGAGGCCGCCGCAACCGACGCATTCAGGGAGTCGGTCGCGCGATCGGTTCGTTTTGGCGACGTACTCATCGAGAGAGGCCTCGTCAGTGCCGAAGAGCTCATCAAAATCCTCCAGCAGAATCTCGCCCACAAACTCCTGGATGGGTTTTCGTGGCGCGACGGGTCATTTCGACTGAAAGCATCGGCGGCGCTTCTGGATTCGTCTCTCAAGGTCAACGTTATCCAGCTTATCCTGATCGGCGTCAGCCGATTCGCGACCCAGGAGCAGATCGACGGTTCCATCGGACCGCTGATCGGCACGCAATTGGCGGTCAACCATGCGCCCGCTTTGGATGTCGATGAAATCAAGCTCCCGGCAAGCCACAAACCGCTGGTCGAGGCCCTCGAGTCGAACCCGATGAGGATCGACGAACTCGCCTCCGCGACTGGAATCCCCTACGAGGATCTCACCAGGGCCTTATACGCCCTGACCCTCATCGAGCTCGTCGTGCCTGTAGATCAGCTCCCGAAACAGGCGCCGCAACCACGCCAAAGCCCATCCCAACAACCCGCAGAGGCCCCCACCCTACCGCAAGTCTCCGAGGTCCCGATCGAGATCAGGAACGAACTCATGGAGTTGGCTCTCAACCACCGTCGCAAGGATCCATTCGATCTCCTCGGCGTCGATCCGGACCGAGTGACCACGACGGCCCACACACGCTTCCTCCTCTTTGCCGAAAAGTTTGCACCGTGGCGGTTTGGGGACGATCTGGCCGAAAAGGCCCAGGACGTCTTTTTAGCCGGCGCGCGCGCATATGCCCATCTGTGCGACCCCGACCGACGCAACGCCCTTCTCGAACAGCACCAGATGGACTCGAGGACGACACCGCAGGCGACCGTCACCGACGGGTTCAAATTTGAGCCCGATCTCCTGGACGCTGAAAAGCAGTTTCAAGAGGGCCTCAGGTTGACCCAGGCGGACGATCTCGAACGAGCGATCAACCAGCTCGAGTTCGCCGTCGACCTCAACGCGCAAAACGCCCTCTATCGAACAGAGCTCGCCTTTTGCCGTTTCAGGATCGATCCGGAAAACAACGCAACCAAAGCAGCGGTAGAACTGGGAGATGCGATCCGTCTCGATCCGCAGTGCGGGCCGGCCCTTTTCTACACGGGTGAGATTCTGCGCCGCGCGGGTCGGTTGGACGAGGCGGAGGTCTTTCTCAAACGCTCCTTGAAACCGATGGCCCCCGATCGACGCCCGGTGGATGCACTTCGCGCCCTTTCTCAGGAACGCAAAGCGTCCTCTTGAGTCGCCTCCACACCCGGAGACTGTGATTCCTGGATGATCGGGATCGCGATCTTGCACAGCACCGTAAAAATGAGAAAGCCGGTTGCAAAAATCCCGGCCCCGACCCCTACCTCAGACAGGGTCGGAACATACTCGTAAAACTCGCCGAGAGTGTCCGGCGTCATGCCCGGAATGACCAGCGCCATCCCCTTCTCGATGTAGACCCCCGTGTAGATTAAGAGGCAGCCGAGATTGAGGGTCACGAAATTGCGGCGGGTCGCCGGAAACAAGAACAGCAGAAACGCGATCACACTACAGGCGAGCGACCCCCAGGCGTAGGGCACCAGCGCGTCGTGGCCGTGGATCCCACTGTAGAGGTACTGGGTGTGGATGAGGTGGTGGGTGTCCGAGTAGTACTCCTTGAAGATCTCGGCACCGAACAGGAAGAGGTTGAGGAACATGGCGTACGCCATGAGCTCGGCGATCTTCCAAATCGCCTCGTCCTTGATTTTGATCGAGGTCGTCTTCCTCAGAATTTGAAAGAGAATCAACAGAATCGCCGGACCGGAGCAGAAGGCCGAGGCGAGAAAGCGGGGCGCAAGGATGGCCGCGTTCCAAAATGGTCGCGCCGCGGTGCCCGCATACACGAAGGCCGTGACGGTGTGGATTCCCACCGCTGCCGGGATCGAAAGCAACAGGAGCGGAACAACGAAGCCCCGCCGATAGGGACGGCGGTGATAGGCCGTATAGAGCAGGTGAACGACGATCACCAGGTTCAGCACGAGATACAGGTTGAGCACCAGCACATCCCAGCCGAGCAGAGAGCTTGGCAAATTGAGGCTGCCAACAAACGGCATGAGGTGCCACACGCGATCCGGCCGCCCGACGTCCACCAGGACGAAGAGCATGCACATCACGATCGCGGAAACCGCCAGCAGTTCGCCAAAGATTGCGATCTCCTTGATCGGCTTCCAATCGTAGATGTAGGCCGGGATCACCAGCATGACCGCCGCGGCGGCCACGCCAACCAGGAAGGTGAAGTTGCCGATGTAGAAGGCCCACGACACCTGGTCACGCATATTGGTGACGATCAGCCCGTTGGTGATCTGCTGCCACCAGGCGGTGGCGCCCCACAGGATCAAGACGCCGAGCAGGCCGATCCACGCAAAATACCAGCGGTTGCCGCGCAGGGCGAGACGGGCCGATCCGGTGACGAAGTCGATGGTGTTCTTCAGCATCAGATCACGTCGCGTAGAAGTAGTAAAAGCGCGGCCTCGTGTTGAGTTCTTCCTTGAGCACGAACACCCGTTTCTCGCGCAGGAGATAGCGCATCTCTGAATCCTCGTCGAGCAGATTGCCGAACTTCCTCGCACCCACCGGGCAGATTTCGACACAGGCTGGATACCTGCCCTCGCGGGTTCGTTGGATGCAGAAGGTACACTTCTCCACGACGCCTCGTGGGCGCGGCCTGTTCCCCAGATAGTGGGTATCGGGGTTGAGCGCTTCGGAGGCGATCGAGGGGTCTCTCCAGTTAAAGTGGCGGGCACCGTAAGGGCACGCCGACATGCAGCAGCGGCAGCCGATGCACCAGTCGGAATCGATCACGACAATGCCGTCGGGCTCCTGCCAGGTGGCCTTGACCGGACACACTTTGACGCAGGCCGGTTTGCGGCACTGCTGGCACGCCACGGGCAGGTAGAACGCGTCCGCTTCGGGGACCTCTTCGGGCTCGTAGTAGGCGTTGGACTCCGTCAACTCGATGCCCTGTTCCTTCTCCATGCGCAAAACCCGGATCCAATGGATCTGCGGGTCGCGGCTCTGGTTGTTTTCGTGGACACACCCGTAGACGCAGCGCCGGCAACCGATGCAGCGGGCGATATCGAGACCGTAGCCGAATTCCACACCGTCGAGGGGCGGCGTGTCGGTGACCGTCACATCGCGATCGTACTGTTCGCTGTACTCGCGCTCGAGGTCGGCGAGAATCTCCGCCTTCCGTTCGGGGCTCAGCTCGACGAATCTCTTTCTCAGGAGGCGTTCGACAAAGCCAGTCGAGGACCCCGCAGCGGCAGCCGACACCGCGGCCATGGTGGTCAGACCGCCGCTGATCAAAAGCGAGCGGCGGTCGAGCTCACCTTCTCCGGTTCGCGGTCGTTTGGGATCGTCACTCATCGTGAGCCTCCGCTTCCTTAGAAACGCTGAGAAACTGTGGCCGAACCGGCGGCGGCAGTGGTTTGATCGGTTGAAACCGCGGCGCATGGGGGTTGTGGCAATGGGCACACAGAAGGTAGCTTTTGGCTCCGTTCCAGTAGCCCTCACGGCGCCCGTGGATGCCCTGCCGCCAATCGCGATAGATGGTGCCATGACATTGCCCGCACAGTCGATAGGACTCGTCGAAACCGATCAGCGTTCCGTTGGCGAGCCGCAGGGAGTCGCGGTCGTCGGGGTTGTGGCAATCGAAGCACCAACGTTCCTTGGGGCCGTGGTCGAGCACGATATCGTCGTGCATCTCTTCGAGCTCACGGCGTTCCCGGTTGACTTCCATGTCGGCATGGCAGTCGGTGCAGGGGAAATAGTCCTCGTACGCCAGAGGTTGCCGCACGCGAAAGATGCCTTCGGGATCCGAGGTGCCTGCGGCAGCGACCTCGGGCAGGAGCTCACGATCAAATTCGATATCCGGGAAGTCAGCCGGTGAAAAGGCCTGCGTGCCACCGGCATCGTCCGCCACCTGACCTGCCCCGCCCTTCATGATCGTTAACAGCGTCAGCAGCGACAGGGCAAGGAAAACGATCAGCAACAATGCCAACGACGACGAACCCGGCAACAGCTTTCGGCTCTCAGATCCATCGTCATTCGGCGTGTCAAGGCGATCCATCAAACCTCACAGACTGCCACAGTCCGGCCGCACCAGTCGCGTTCGCAGTATCCAGGTCTGTTTCGCTGCCACTCACTATAGTTCAAGTTAGGGCATGATCTCGCGAAACACATTGACCCAGGTCAAACACGACCTGAATGCACCGCCGGAACGATCTGATCAGCGTGAGGCCGAGTCCACCTCGAGAATGAACCGCGTCAACCCGTCCATGTAGACCTGCTGGTCGTCGTACATGGCCATGTGGCTCCCGTCGGGACAGAAGA